>JADLHG010000031.1:0-300000 GCA_020848905.1 Deltaproteobacteria bacterium | reverse complement strand
TAGTCCTCGCTCAGCACCCGGACGATGAAGGTCAGTTTCTCGCTGCGGATGGAAACCTCGTCGAGAGCCCCTACCTCGAGGATCTCGGCGGCCTTCCGCACCTGGGTCAGCACGAAGGAGAACTCCATCGCGACGGTTTGGACGTCCAGGCTGGGCTCCCGGGAAACCGTCTCCACCGCAATGCCGTCGAACCCCATGATGACCCCGGCGACGGCGCCGTCCGTGTCGCTCACGATCCGCTCTAGCTTGGCGCGAAAGTCGCTCATCCAGCGCCCCTTTTACAACGGGCTCGCGAGGAGAGTCAATTCACGAGGGCAGAAGGGCAGAGACCGGACCGCGACTACTTCTTCTTGCTGCGGTTCTTCTGGAAGCGCTCGAAGAGGCCGCGCTTGGCGGGCTGCGGTTGGCCGAGCTCCGTCGCGAGCTCTCGGAGGAGCTCCTCGGCCCTCGGGCTGACGGAGGTCGGCACCTCGACCACGAAGCGAACCACCTGGTCGCCGCGTCCGCGCCCATCGAGACGCGCCACCCCCGCGCCGCGCAGCACGAGGACCTCGCCGGGCTGCGTCCCCGCCTTGACCTCGATCTCCTGCTCCCCGGTCAGGACGGGGATGTTCACCGCGCCCCCGAGCGCCGCGAGCGAGAAGCTGATCGGGAGGTCTACATACAGATCGGCCCCCTCGCGCTTGAGTCGCTCGTGGGCCGCGACGTGCAGGTGCACGTAGAGGTTTCCGGGGCTCCCACCCTCGAGCGACACCTCCCCCTTGCCGCCGAGCCGGAGGGTCTGGCCGTCCTCCACCCCGGCGGGGACGTTTACCTGGAGCTTGTCCGTGCGCTGGACGAGGCCTGCTCCCTTGCACTTCGGACACGGCGTGGTGATCTGCTGCCCGTCCCCACGGCAGGTGGGGCACACGGTGCTGATCATGAAGAAGCCCTGGCTGTGGACCACCTGCCCCTTGCCACGACAGGTGGGGCAGGTCGTGGGACGGCTGCCGGGGGCCGCGCGGGTCCCGTTGCAACCGTCGCACAGGGCGTGCCGGTCCACGCTCACGTCCTTGCGGCAACCCTCCACCGCCTCCAGGAAGGTGAGCTGGAGCTCGGCCTCGATGTCCGATCCGCGGGCCCGCCCACGCCCCCGGCTGAAGCCGCCGAGGCCGCCGAACCCGAAGACGTCGCCGAACAGGTCGCCGAAGGTGGAGAAGATGTCCTGCACGTTCGAGAAGCCGCCGAAGCCCTGGCCCCTTGGCCCCTCGGCGCCGTACTGGTCGTAGAGACGACGCTTCTCGGGGTCCGAGAGGACCTGGAAGGCGTTGGAGATCTCCTTGAAGCGCTCCTCCGCCTCCTTGTCGTCCGGGTTGCGGTCCGGGTGATACTTCAGCGCGAGCTGACGGTAGGCCTTCTTGACGTCGGCTTCGGTGGCATCACGAGCGACGCCGAGCAACTCGTAGTAGTCTGCGGGCATGGGGGCTGGCCAGGGCTCAACGTAGGCACCCGGCGGGACCCTGTCAAGGAGACGCTGTCGCTCGCCTCGCGGTCAGCCGCGACTCCGGCTGGTCCTTGACAACGCGCCACCCTCGCCACGATAACGGGGGACTCACGGAGGTGTATCATTGCCCACGACGCAGAAAGAAACCGCCCCAGACCGACGCCTCATCGAGCGCAAGATGCGCCGCGGCAAGCTCACGCGGAAGGAGCACGAGAAGTTCCTCGCGACGCTGCCCGACGTCGCGCATAAGGGCATGCAAATGGCGGCCCCCGAGGAGGACGACCTCGACGACGAGCTCGACGACGACGAGGTCGAGGACGAAGGGGACGAAGAAGAGGAGTAGACGCGCGGTCCGTCTCACCGGGACGCCGCGCCCGTCGCGCGGGAGGGGACCATGGCTGACGAGCGACATGACGAGGGGAAGGGCTTCACGGTGCGCGACCGCCGCGGGGAGGAGGACGCCCCCGCCGAGCCGGCGGCTGTGTCTGGCGGCGAGCCGACGTCCACGCCGACCGCCTCGCCCCTGCCAGCCATCGACTTCTCCACCTTCGTGCTCTCGCTGAGCACCTCGGCCCTGGTGCTCCTCGGGGAGGCCCCCGATCCCGAAGGGAATCGGCAGCGGGACCTTCCGCTGGCTCGCCAGACGATCGACATTCTCGGCATTCTCGAGGAGAAGACGCGCGGCAACCTGACCGACGACGAACAGCGCCTGCTCGCCGACGTGCTCTACGATCTGCGGCTGCGCTTCGTCTCCACGTCCGCGTAGCCAGGCCAAAGGGAGAACCGGCTCGATGCGCCGAGGCGACGCCCGACGGTGGCTCACGGACGAGGCCGCGGCGCGCACCGCTCTCGCGACGCTGCTCCTCGCGACGATCGCGCTGCCGGGCTGCCGGCGAAAAGCGGCCCCCGCTCCGGTCACGGCCCCCCCGCCCGCCACGGTGAAGATCCTGCACCCCGGCGCCCCGGGCAGCTTCGTGCGCCTGGTGGGGCAGGCGCGCGCCTCGATCCTCCACCTTCGGAGCGCCGTCCCCGTGAAGAGCGGCCCGGCGGATTGGTTCCCGCCGGAGAGCCCGGACCACGCGACGGTGGCCGGCGAATGGACGGAGAGGCAGCAGCGCGCGCTCGGGAGCGCCTTCCTCATCGACGCGGAGGGGCACGCGCTCACCAACGCGCACCTCGTGGGGGAGCAGGCCGAGCTCTTGGCCGAGCTACCCGATCGCCCCGAGCTCAAGGTCCTCAAGGCGAAGGTGCTCGGCCGCGATGCCAAGACCGACCTCGCGCTGCTCAAGCTCGAGCTCCCCGCGGGCTTGCGCGTGGCTCCGCTGCGGCTCGGCAACTCCGACGACCTCCAGGTGGGAGAGTGGCTGGTGGCGGTCGGCAACCCGTTCGGCGCCGGCCCCGTCGCCACCGCGGGCGTGCTGTCGGCGCGAGAGCGCAGGGACGTGCCGACGGGCGAACAAGGGTACTGGGGCTTCCTCCAGCTCGACGCACGCATCCACCCGGGGAACTCCGGGGGACCCGTGCTCAACACCGTCGGCGAAGTGGTGGGATTGGCCTCGGCCGTGCGCCCCGGCTCAGAGGGGGTGGGGCTCGCTCTGCCGATCAACGTCGCGAAGAAGATCGTGCCCATGCTGCGTCGCGAGGGACGCGTGGTGCGCGCGTGGGTCGGGATCTACATCGAGCGCGTCACCACGGCGCACGCCGAGCGCGCCGGCCTAAAGGAACCGCGCGGCGCGTTCGTGAGCTCGGTCGTCCCGCAGGGCCCGGGCGAGCGCGCGGGACTCAGGCCCGGCGACGTGGTCGTGGCCTTCGACCAGCAGGAGATCCGGGAGGCGAACGACCTGCCGGCCTTCGCCGCCACCGCCGGCGTGGGGCGCGCCGTCGCGATCCGCGTCCTCCGCGCGGGGAAAACCCTCGACTTCACCCTGCAGACCGAGCGCATGCCGCAGTAGGGCCCGGCTCGGAATAGGCTGATCGGGTTGTGGTGGTCGAGGCGCGCGTCACTCCCCTCCCCGCGACCGCCGCCAGCGCACGATGGCCGCCGTGGCGGCGAAGGCCAGGGTCCCGAGCACCGCTCCGACGAGCACGCTCCCCACCAGCCAGAAGAGCGCGAAGCGCGAGACCGTGTCGCGAAGCGCGCCCCAGCGGAAGTCCGCCACGGCCAGCGGAGCGAAGGAACCGGTGACGAGCCACGAGCCGAGCTCGACGCTCGCCAAGCCGATGAACGGCGCGAGGGGAGGGATCGAGACCTGCGACCCGAGGAGCGCGGCGACCTTGTTGAGTCGCAGGACGAACGCCAACCCCACGGCGATGACCGCCTGCAAGCCGAAGAAGGGCGAGCACCCCACGAGCACGCCGAGGCCCACGGCGGCGCCGAGGCGAAGCGGGGTCGTGTGCTCGGTCCAGAGCCGGGAGACCAGCTCGCGCAGACGTGGCATGCGAATTCAATCTACACCACACTCGAGACGGTGCACTCGCCGCCTCTCGACGCGACAAAGGGCTTTACCGCCGCTGCGAACCTCGGGTATAGGGCCGCGGTGGACGTCTCGCGCGAGCTGAACCCCGCCCAGAAGGAGGCCGTGCTCCATCGCGGAGCGCCGCTCCTGGTCCTCGCGGGAGCGGGGAGCGGCAAGACCCGCGTCATCACCTACCGCATCGCGCTGCTGATCCAGGAGGGGCTGTCACCTCACCGGCTGCTCGCGGTGACCTTCACCAACAAGGCGGCGGGGGAGATGCGCGAACGGGTGGAGCGCCTGGTGGGCGAGCCCGCGCGACGGATGTGGATCGGCACCTTTCACGCCATCTGCGCGCGCCTCCTGCGACAGCACGGCGCGCCGGTGGGTCTCACGCCGAGCTACGTGATCTACGACGAGGACGACCAGCGCGCGCTCATGCGCCAGGTCTTCGAGGAGCTCAAGGTCCCCGAGAGGCTCTTCGCGCCGCGGGAGATCCTCTGGCGCATCGACCGCGCCAAGAACGACGGGATCGGTCCCGACCGCTTCGAGGCCCGGGACTACCTCGACGACATGGTGGCGAAGGCCTACGCGGTCTACCAGCGTCGCCTCGCCGCGGCCAACGCGGTGGACTTCGGAGACATCCTGCTCAAGACGCTCGAGCTCCTCCGCGCGGACGAGGAGCTCGCGGACCACCTGGCCGAGCGGTTCGAACACCTACTGGTGGACGAGTTCCAGGACACGAATCGCGTGCAGTACGAGCTCGTGCGGAGGCTCAGTCGCCGTCACGATCACCTGTGCGTGGTGGGGGACGACGACCAATCGATCTACGGCTGGAGGGGGGCGAAGATCCGCAACCTCCTCGATTTCGAGCGCGACCACCCGAACGCCGCGCTCGTCAAGCTGGAGCAGAACTACCGCTCGACGCAGATCATCCTGGACGCGGCGGCGGCGATCATCGCGCGGAACACCGAGCGCAAGGGCAAGACGCTCTGGACCGATCGCGCGGCGGGGCCTCCGATCCTCCTCTGCGAGTGCGACGACGAGCGGGCCGAAGCGTCGTTCGTGGTGCGGCGCATCCTCGAGCTCCGGGAGCGCGAGCAGCTCACCTTCGGCGACGTGGCGCTCTTCTACCGGACGCACGCCCAGTCCCGCGTGCTGGAGGAGGCGCTGCGCTCCGCGCACCCCCCGATCCCCTACGTGGTCGTCGGAGGCCTGCGCTTCTACGACCGCGCGGAGATCAAGGATCTCCTCGCCTACCTCAAGGTGCTGGCCAACCCGGCCGACGAGGTCTCGCTGCTCCGGATCATCAACGTGCCCACGCGCGGGATCGGCGAGAGCACGATCCACCGCGTGGCCGAGCTGGCGCGAGCGAGCGGCCTTTCGTTCTGGGAGATGGCCAAGCAAGCGGCCGCCGACGAGGGCCACGGCCGGGGGCAGCTCAAAGCCGGCCCGCGGCACAAGCTGGCCTCGTTTTGCGAGCTGCTCGCCGAGCTGACGACCCAGGCGGAGCACCTCAGCCCCTCGCAGCTGGCGGAGCTGGTGCTCGAACGCAGCGGCTACGCCGAGCGGCTCGCCATCGACGGCTCCACCGAGGCGCGCGCCCGCGCCGAGAACCTGATGGAGCTCGTCACGAGTCTGAAGGACTACGAGGCGGAGGCGGAGACGCCCACCCTCGTCGAGTTCCTCGAGCGCGTCTCCCTGGCCTCCGACGTGGACGGGTACACCGAAGGCGAGGGGCGGCTCACGCTGATGACGGTCCACAGCGCGAAGGGGCTCGAGTTCCCGGCCGTGTTCCTCGTCGGCCTCGAGCAGGGGGTCTTCCCGCACGGGCGGTCGCTCAAGGACGCGAGCCAGCTCGAGGAGGAGCGCCGCCTGGCCTACGTGGCCATCACGCGCGCGCGCGAGCACCTGGCGCTCTCCTTCGCCCACCAGCGCTGGTTTCTGGGGCAGCGTCAGGTCAACAGCCCGTCGCAGTTCCTCGACGACCTGCCGAAGGAGCTCCTGCGGCCGGTCTTCTCGGGCGCCTCGCTCTCGCGGCCCGCCGTTCCGCAGAAGGGGGATCATCGGCCCCGACCCTCGTCGAGCGAGGTCTGGGTCGACCGGAGCTACGACCAGAGCTACGAGGACGACGACTCGGGCTCCGGTCCGCGCTTTCGCGTCGGGATGCAGGTCCGCCACGCGCGCTTCGGCGTCGGGGAGATCCGCCTCGTCACGGGCGCTCCCCCTCACGTGAACCTGACGATCTACTTCCCCGGCACGGGCCCGCGCACGATCCGCAGCCAGTTCGTCGAGCCCGCCTGAGACGGACTCACGAGGACGTGGATCCAGACGTCGAGCGGCTCGCCCGAGGCGTCCACTCCGGGCAGGAACCGCATCCCCCGTGCGTGCCGCAGCGCGCAGCGGTCGAAGACGCGATCCCGCGACACGTCGCGCAGGTAGGCCAGGGTGGCCTCTCCGCGCTTGGTCACCAGCATGCGCACCGTGGCGCGCGCGCCCGTCGCCGCCGGAGCCACGCAGGTCACGCGCGAGAACCCGACCAGCTCCGGGGGGCGCACCACCCGACTGCGAAGGACGCGCCGGCCCGATAGGTAGAAGCTGAGCCCGAGCTCGGCCGCTGCCGCGTCCCCCCCCACTCCGCCCACGGCCACGCCGGGCTCTCCTCCCCCGCGAAGCCGCAACCGGGGGCGCAGACCCAGGCGCACGGCGCGCAGGTCCTCGCGCGCTTCTCCCACGTTCTGCGCCCACGCGCGCTCGAGCGCCGCCTCGCGTTCGGCGCGTCGGCGCGCCTCCTCGCGACGGAGCCGGTCCCGCGCGGCCACGTCCCGCTCCACCCCCCTGAGAAGCTCCTGGGGGCTCGGCTCCTCGGGCAGCTCCACCGGCGTCGCGTCCGGAGGCCGGGGCTTTCCCGGGGTCGCACCCCTCCGCGCGCTCCCGCTGGGCGGCACGCCGGACGGGCGCCTCCGCGGCGCAGCCCGGGCCGTTCCGCTGGAAGCAGCCCCCTCGGCATCCCCGCGCAGCGCTCGACGAGCTGTCCCCCGACCATCCCCCGTCGGCTGAGCGAGGGGGCGGCGCTCGCGCAGGAGCGGGTCAGCAGCTCTTCTCGCGGGTGGTGCCAGCCGCTCCGCAACGAGCTCGAGGTCCTGGCCATCGCTCCCCAAAGTACGCGCGGCGCGGAGTGGCGCCCAGAGCGCGAGTCCCCCCGCCAGGCCGAGGTGCACGACGAGCGAGAGCCCCACGGCCCCCCACCCTCGCCGCGCGCTACCACGCCTCCCGGCAATCCGCCGTTCGCGCGGCCGCAGGTCGCGCCCGAACCTCGACGCCGCGGCGATCATCATCGCTTCGCGCCGTGCTCAGCGCCGCGTGCCGGACGCGAGCGCCTGCAGCACCTCCGACTGGATCTCCGAGACGTAGGGCCCCATCGGTCGCCCGTCTCGGCGGTAGGTCGCGGCCCAGATGCGCCCGCCCACGAAGTAGCGTTGGTCCTTCTCCGCGACGTGCAGGAGCCACCTCCGCCCGCGCGCCGCCGCCCCGCGCCCCTGCGCGTGCCCCGCGAGTCCGAGCACGGCGTAGGCCGTCGTCTGGGTGCAGAGCCGCCCCCCGAGCTCCGTCTCCCAGGCCCCTGCCGGCGACTGGCTGCCGACCAGGGCGCGCAGGCTCGCCTGCGTAAACTGCTCCACCTCGGGACTCAGGCGCGAGCGCCCCTTGAAGACCGCAATGGCCCACAGCAGGGAGGCGTGGGACAAGCGTTGCGCGTCCCCGGCCCCGTAGAGGTCCCAGGCCCCGCGCCGCTCCACCACCCGCTCGAGCATGCCGCGGGCGTAGGCCACGTCCCCCACCGCCACGGCCGCCCGGATCGCCGAGGCCGCGTCCCAGCCGGCCATGTTGACCAGCCCCTGCCCACCACGGTGGCGGATCAGGTGGTCCACGTAGCCCGCCGGGGTGTAGTTCTGACTCAGCACCCGGAACCAGCGCGCGGCGTCCACCACGTAGCCCGCGGCCACCAGGAACTCGAGGTCTTGCGTGTAGGGGCGGTTCCCTTTCCACCCCGCGTCGTACGCCGCCACGAGCGCGTCGGCCGCCCTGAGCGCACTGTCCTCGTGCTCCTTGAGGCGCGTGATCCGGTGCGCCGCCAGCAGTCCGTGCGCGCTGACGCCCGTGATGTTCGGCGCCGACCGACGGGTCCCGAGCTGCCACTCCCACGAGTCCTTCAGCCCGCCGCGATAACGCCCCTGGGCCGCCACGTGATGGTCCGCGGCGTCCTCCACCTCCACCGCGAGCGGCGCAGCCCCGCTCGTCCCCGGAGCCCCGATCAACCCGGCCAGGATCCACGCGTGCACACGCATGCCGCACCTCCGTCTCGCAGGTAGGGTGACACGCGGGCGAAAAGCGTTCACGGCCGCCCGCCGCCGATCAGGGATGCGTGAGGCGACAGCCCCCCTTGATGCAGTCCGCGCCGGGGAGCGGCAGTCCCATGCCCGCGCACTTATTGATGAGACACGGCCCCGCCTGGCAGACGGGCGGGGTGACGCGCGCCGGGGCCGCCAGGCAATGGCAGCAATCGTCGATCACGCGGCAGTCCTTGGGCCCGGCGCAGGCCGGCGTCCCCACCTCCGCGACGTGGCAGCGCCCGAGGAGGCAGTAGGCCTGAGGCTTGGTCATCCCCCACGCCGCGCAGGCGTTCTGCTTGCACACGCGCTTGCAGAGCCCGGGGTTCTCCCAAAGGAGCACTCCCTGGCAGGTGCAACAGTCCTGAAAGACCTTGCAGTCGGAGTCCTGGGTGCAGGTCCGACTCGCCGGTCCGTCCGTCCCGGCCACGATGTCGGGAGCCGGCCGCAGATCCCCCGGCGCGTGCGCGTCGCGCAGCGGTCCGAGGTCGCGCCGGTGCGCGTCGGTCGAAGCGCCGTCGCCGAACTGCTGGTCGCGGCGCGGTCCGTCGAGGCCGGCGCCATCCGCGGCGGTTCCGTCGCGCGACGCGGCGTCAGCCCCGCTCCCGTCGGGAATCAGCGGCAGGCGCGTGCTGCACGCGGCGGCAGCCAGCGCGAGGCAGAGGAGCGCGGCATGGCACCCGCCGACGCGCCCCCGGCCCGGCCGCCGTCCCCCATCCGGCCGCTCCATCTCAGCTCGCTTCGAGCAGGAGCGCCCCGAGCGGCGGCAAGGTGAAGGCCGCGGAACAGGGGAGCCCGTGCCAGGGAACGGCCTCGCTTTGTACCCATCCACTGTTCCCCACGTTGGCGCCGCCATACCCTTCTCCGTCGGTATTCAAGAGCTCGCGGTAAGCCCCAGCCCGCGGCAACCCCACGCGATAGTCGTGACGCACCACGGGCGTGAAATTGAACACGCAGACCAGCTCGCTCGTCGGGCCGTGCCGCATGAAGGCGAAGACGGACTGCGCGCGGTCGTGACAGTCGATCCAGCGGAAGCCGCGGGGCTCGGCGTCCCAGGCCCAGAGCGCATCGTGGCTGGCGTAGATCCGGCCCAGGTCCTTGACTAGCTGCTGGATCCCCGCGTGGAGCGGATGCTCGGCCAGGTGCCAGTCGAGGCTGTGGTCGTGCGTCCACTCCGCCCACTGCCCGAACTCGCCCCCCATGAAGAGGAGCTTCTTGCCCACGTGCGCGTAGAGGTACGCGAGGAGCAGGCGCAGGTTCGCGGCCTTCTGCCAGTCGTCGCCGGGCATCTTCCCGAGGAGCGAGCCCTTCAGGTGCACCACCTCGTCGTGCGAGAGCGGCAGGATGAAGTTCTCCGTGTACGCGTAGAGCATGCTGAAGGTGAGGTCGTCGTGGTGGTACGAGCGATGGACCGGCTCCTTCGCGAAGTAGCTCAGCGTGTCGTGCATCCACCCCATGTTCCACTTGAAGCCGAAGCCGAGGCCCCCGAGGTAGGTCGGCAGGGTCACGCCCCCCCACGCCGTGGACTCCTCGGCGACGGTGAAGGCGCCCGGGAACTCCCGGTAGACCATCGTGTTCAGCTCCTGCAGAAACGAGATCGCCTCCAGGTTCTCGCGCCCGCCGTAGCGATTCGGGAGCCAGTCCCCGGCGCTGCGGCTGTAGTCGAGGTAGATCATCGAGGCCACCGCGTCGACGCGAATCCCGTCGAGGTGGAACTGATCGAACCAGTACGCCGCGTTGGCCAAGAGGAAGCCGCGCACCTCGTTGCGCCCGTAGTTGAAGATCAGCGTGCCCCAGTCGCGGTGTTCGCCCTGGCGCGGGTCCTCGTGCTCGTAGAGGGCGGTCCCGTCGAAGCGCCGCAGGGCGTGATCGTCCCGCGGGAAGTGGGCCGGAACCCAGTCGAGAATCACGCCCACGCCGTGCTGGTGACAGAGGTCCACCAGGAACCGGAGCCCGTCCGGGTCGCCGAAGCGCGCGGTGGGAGCGAAGTAGCCCGTCGTCTGGTATCCCCACGAGGGGTCGTAGGCGTGCTCGGCCACCGGCATCAGCTCGAGGTGCGTGAAGCCGTGCTCCACCGCGTGCGTCACGAGGCGCGGCGCCAGCTCGCGATAGCTGAGCCAGGCGTTCCCTCGGTCGGGCGCCCGCATCCACGACCCGAGGTGAACCTCGTAGATCGCCATCGGACGTCGGCGATGGTCGAAGTCCCGCCGCTGCTCCATCCAGCGCGCGTCTCCCCACGCGTAGTCGCCGAGGCCCCAAACGACCGACGCCGTCTGCGGACGCAGCTCGGCGCGCAGGGCCACGGGGTCGGACTTGGTGCGCAGCGAGCCGTCGGGGAGCTTCAGCTCGAACTTGTAGAGCTCACCCCGGCCGATGCCCGGGACGAAGAGCTCCCAGATCCCCGAGCTCCCGAGCTGTCGCATCGGGTGGCGGCGGCCGTCCCAGTCGTTGAAGGTCCCGACGACGCTCACGCGCCGCGCGTTCGGGGCCCAGACCGCGAACGCCGTCCCGGCCACCCCGTCGATGACGCGCGGGTGGGCGCCGAGGCGTTCGTACAGCCGGAGGTGCCGTCCCTCGGCGTGCAGGTGCAGGTCGAGCTCGCCCACCGTCGGCGCGAAGCTGTACGGATCGACGTACGCGCAGCGTCCGCCGTCTCGCAGCTCGAGCTCGATCCGCGGATGGACGGGGAAGGTCCCGGCCGGCACGAACCCGCCGAGAAGGCCCCCCTCTCGCAAGCGCCCGAGGGGACGCACCTCGCCGTTGAGCTCGATCCGGCCCCCCACCGCCTCGGGGTGATAGGCGCGCACCACGATCCCCGCCACGCCGCCGGCCTGCGCGGGGTGGGCGCCCAGGATCCCGTGCGGGTTCGAGCACACTCCGTCGAGCAGGGGGCCGACGAGCTCCGACCTCCCGAGGAGCTCGGGTCCCGCACCGACGTTCGACAGAGCAGCCATACGCCTTACTCCAGGCGAAACGAGCCCACCAGCGACGGGAGCTCCTTCAGGTCGAAGTAGACCACCGAATCGCTGATCACTTGCCCCGTCGCCACGTCCGCGATCGTCCCGTGGCAGGTCGTGTGCGTTCGATGCAGGTTCCAGGGGCGGAGGTCGCGCTTCTCGCCCACGTACCGGAAGCGCCGCCCGTGCGCCTCGAACTCGAAGGCATAGCGAATCAGCGCCTCGCTCACGTAGCGGAAGTCGAGCGTCCCCCGCAACGGCGCCGCGGTGCAGAGGCCGCCCGCCGTGACCGTCCCTTCCAGCAGCGCCTTGGTGAAGTCCCCTTTCAGCGGATTGAGGTAGTGCACGAGATCCGGGTGCCCCCACCTCACCTCGAAGGAAAACGGGAGCTCGCTCCCCACCCGGATGGGGCGCCCGAGCGATGGCGACACCGGCTCGAGCGGCTCGAGCTCCCGCAGCGTGCGGTGGGTCCCGGTCATCCGTTCGCTGACGTGGAAACCGAGGCGCCGTGGGCGTCCCGCCAATCGTTCGAAGAAGCTCATGGGCGGCATGCTGCCCCCGTCGCCGGGGTGAAGTCAATGCGCGGACCGTCTCGCGCACGCCGCGGGGGAGGCGTTGCGTTTCGCAACGCGGCGGACGCTCAGCTCTCGGCGAGCCCCGTCTCGAGGAGGAGGTACGCGAGCCGCGCTGCGCGCTGCGCCTGCTCCGGGTTGTCGTAGCGGGTCAGGAGCTCGCGCAACGAGACCCGGCCGTCGAGCTGGTCGAAGGTCTGCCGCGGGGCCGGCCCCAGGCGAAAGACCTCGGGGGGAACGGCGGGCATCTCGGCCGCACGCGGTCTCCGGTCGAGGAAGGGCTCCAGCCGGGCGCGCAGGAAGTCCTGGGAGAGCGCGTCCACCGCGGAGCCCATGATCTCGAAGGCGTCGAGCCCCAGCGGGGCGGAATCGCTCTCGCAGTGACGCCCCCTGAAGAACGCGTACGTGCCTTCGGTCCAGGCGAAGGCCTCGAGCAGCTTGTGCCGCACCTGGTGGGTCAGGTGCCGCAGGACCTCCATCGGCCGCAAGAGCTTCAGCGCCACGAGCGTGTCCCCGAGCTTGCCGTCGAAGTGCGGGAGCATGGCCAGCGCCATGGAGAGCTCGCCCTTGGAGATCACGCCGTGGCCGAGGAGGTACTGGCCGAAGAGCTCTTCCGCGCGGTTCGAGGTCACGTACTGGGGATCTCCGTCGACCAGGAAGATCTCCTTGAGGCGGTCCCGCTCCTGCAGGAGCAGCAGCCCCGTCTCCTCGTCCACCGCGAGCTTGAACAGCACCCGGAAGAGGCTCGTGCGCCCGAGCTCGCCGCGAAGGTCGGCCTCCGCGGTGGCCGCCATGGCCGACAGGGGGCTCAGACGTTGCCCCGCCGCCGCCTCGGCTTCGGCCGCCGCCGCCTCGTCCACGACGATCGGAAGCTCGAGATCGTCGTCGAGGTGCGAGTAGCTCCAGTAATCCGCCGAGGCGTAGGTGGAGCTGGCGGTGAGCTCCGGTACGGCCGCGAGCGCCTCCTCGGTGTTGAGCCGCGGTTCGTCGAGAGTCGGATTCGTTCCCGGGGGGAGAGGGGGCTGCGCCGCCGGCGGCGAGAGCACGATCTTGCGACGCCGACCCACCACCTCACGCCCCTCGTCCGCCGCCGCGGAGGGTCGTGCGAGCACGGGCGTCGGCTCCTCCTCGAGGTGGAGCGCGAGCGGCAGCTCACCCAGCTCGAGAGCCCCCTCGGGGAGCGGGTGAGCGGCCAGCACCGCCTCGATCTCCTGCTCGAGCGACGACGCTGACCGCCGGGCGGCGGGCGTCCCGACCTCTCGCTCGGGCGGGCGCCCCTTCGCGACCTCGGACAGCACAGGGCTCGCCAACGCGTCGCTCGCGACCGGCCTCGGCTTCCCGGCGGCCGGTGGGGGCACCGCCTCTACCTTGGGGAGCGGCGGCGGCGTGCGGCGCGCGAGTTCCGGGGGAGGAGCCGGGGGAGCGGCCACCGGCTGGGGCGGCGGACCGACCATCGACGGTCGCTCGTCGTCCAGCGAGACCGGAGCGTCCATCGCCGAGTGGCGGATCGCCTCCACCTCGACCTCGCGACTGTCCGGCCGCTGACTCGTGATCGGCCCCTCGTCCTGCATGAGCCGCTCGAGAAAGCGCCGCACGTCCGTGGCGCGCACCATCCTCCGGGTGTCGAAGAGGTAGCGGTGCAGAGCGTCGCGGAAGGCCGCCGCGTCCTGATACCGGAGCGAGGGGTCCCGGGCCAGGCTGGACTCGAGGATCTGCTTCAGCTCGTCGGGGATGCGCTGCCCGTACTTGTGCAGGCGGTCCAGACGAGCGTCCCGCACCTGCAGCAGGACCTCGAGGTCGTTCTTCGCGTAGAAGAGGCGCCGGATCATCAGGAACTCGGCCAGTACGATTCCCACGGCGAAGAGGTCCGCGCGGTGATCGACCACGCCTCCCGCCACCTGCTCGGGGGCCATGTACCCGTACTTCCCCTTGAGCGCGCCGGCCTCGGTGTGTCCGCGGCGCATGGCTGCCCGCGCGATGCCGAAGTCGCCGATCTTCACCTCGCCGAGACGCGAGATGAAGATGTTCGAGGGCGAGACGTCCCGGTGCACCACGCCGAGGTTGCGTCCCTGCTCGTCGGCCAGGCTGTGGGCGTAGTCGAGCGCATCGAGCACGTCGGCCAGGATGTGCACCGAGATGCCGGTCGTGGGGCGGCAGCGGCGCTTGGCGCAGCGGCGGAGCAGCGCCAGGCCGTCCATCCCGTCCACGTACTCCATCGCGATGTAGTACTGGCCGTCCACCTCGCCGAAGTCGAGCACCTGGACGACCTTCGGGTGGTCGAGGCGCACCATGAGGTTCGCCTCGTCGATGAACATGTCGATGAACTCGCTGTCGGCTGCCAGGTGCGGCAGGATGCGCTTCACCACCAGGGTCTTGGCGAACCCGTGCGCGCCGCGGGTCTTGGCGCGGAAGATCTCCGCCATGCCCCCGACGGCCAGCCGCTCTTCCAGCTCGTAGCGACCGAACCGCACTGGCTCGAAAGCGGCTTCAGACACAGGCGGATTGTATCACGGGGGGGCGCTGCGGAAGGTCCTTCTGTCGGCGAGCCCGCGCGGGAGAAACGACCGCCCGAAGTCGCGTCGCAGGGCGCGTCACCGACGGCCGCCACCGCCCGGACCGCGACGGCCGCCGCCGGGGCGAGGACCGCGCCCACCGCCCCCCTGGTCCAGACTCCGCACGTACTCGATGAAGTCGGCGCGGTTCTCCATGATGTCGTGGTAGCGTGGCCCGCCCATCTCGCGTGGACGCCCTTCGCGGTTCGGCGCCGGGCCGCGGGCGCTCCGTCCACCGCGCCCACGGAGCAGGTCCGCCGCGCGCGTCAGCACCTCGCCGAGGAGGGTCTCGAGCTCCACTCCCTCCTCCCGGGCCAGGAAGCGCAGGTCGCGGTGAAGCGTCGCCGACACCTTGAGCCTGAGCTCGCCATCGGCCGGCTCCTCGTCGATCGGCACGGGCGCCTCGAGCCCCTGTTCCCTCATGTTGGCGAGCTGGTCGGCCATGGCCGCTTCGAGGTTGGCGACGGCCTCGCCGCGCGTGGCCCCCTCCGCCTCGCACCCGGAGAGCTCCGGAGCGCGGGCCACGAAGGCGTCGCTCGACGACGAATGGGCCACCACGATTCGATACGTCTGCATGGGTCACCTGTGCGAATGAGCGGGGCGAGTTTCGGGCAACTGCCCCCGGGTGTCAACGCGCGGCAGCCTCGCGACTCGCGGCGATCGCCCCTACGAGCTCCTCGCAGAGGGCGGTCCCGGGCGGCGGCGCGAGCCGACGGAGCTGCTCGGCGATGGGGGGCGTGACCCCGGAGAGGATGAGGCGCGGCGCCGGCTCGTGGCGGTAGTCGCCGTAGATGGCAAGCGCCTCGGGCACCGTCGCCTCGGGAAGGAAGAGGCACGCCAGGTCGACGATCACCACCGAAGCATCGCGCATCACGACCAGCATCATCAGGCGGCCGAAGGCCTCGTCGAGCGCCTGACGGTCGGGGTCTCCGACGAGAAAGAGGCAGGGAAGCCGCTCGTCGAGCAGGCAGACCACCTGGCTCTTCTCCATCACGGCGCGGTGGCGCGCTTCGAGGGCCTGCCGGGCGCCGCTCGAGTGGGACTCCGCCGCCACCACAGCCAGTCCGCGGGCGAAGCCCTCGGGCACCGCGGTGAGCGCATCGCCCAGGCCGTACGCCAGGGCCAGCGCGGCGTCGATCGACACGCCCTGTCCCGCGAGCCACCCGCAGGTGAAGGCGAGGCGTTCGACCATCTCTCGCAGGTCCGTGCCGCCGAGCGCCAGGGAGGTCGCGCCGCGCAAGCCCTCCTCGAGCCCCTCCAGGATCGCCCCGCACCGCTCCCTCAGCGTCGGCAGGAGGTCAGACCGCCCGCGGAGAGCGAAGCTGTGACGCCCCAGCGAGGCCAGCCAGGCCTCGAGGACCCCAGGTCCCTTCTCGGTGAGCGCCGACCTGAGCCGTTCCACCTCGCCCGACATCGCTCCTCCGGCCTCGCGAGGCGACATTCATAGCGCAGGCGTCGAAGCGCCCACAACGCCTTTCGCCCGCCGCTGCGCGCCGCGCATCACGCGCCGGCCATCGCACCTCCTTCGACCGACGGCGCGAGACGTGGCTGGATTGCCGAGCCCGAGCCCTGCTAGACTGGAAGCCGGTACGTAACGATCGACAGGTGGCTCGTTCGGCGCGACGTTGCAGTCGCGCGGCCCGCTGTCGGCAGCGTACCAGGGAGCGCAAGCGCGAAAGATCCTGGATGCAGCTCCGGTCCCACGGCATCTCCGACGTCGGTCGTCGACGCACGCTGAATGAAGACAGCTTCATCAGCGACGACGAGCTTGGCCTCTATGTCGTCGCCGACGGCGTGGGTGGCCACGCCAAGGGCGAGATCGCGAGCGCCCAGGCGGTGGAGGAGGTCTACGGCTTCGTCAGCCGCAGCCGGAAGGTGGTCGAGCGCTTCTTGCGGTCCCCCACCGAGGAGCACCTCTTTGCCGTCCGCCGCCTGGTCGAGAGCGCGGTGCAGGCCGCGTGCTACATGGTCTTCGGACTCGCGGAGCTCGACCCCAACCGACGCGGCATGAGCACTACCATGTCGGTGCTGCTGCTGGCCGAGGGGCTCGGCGTGGTAGCGCAGGTCGGAGATAGCCGCGTCTACCGCTACCGCCAGGGCCAGGCGCAGCAGCTCACCGAGGACCACACGCTCGTCAACTACAAGCTCAAGCACGGCCTGATCACCCCGGAGGAGGCCGAGCGCGCCCCCGGCAAGAACGTCATCACCCGGGCGGTGGGCCACCGGGACTACGTCCAGGTGGATACCGTGGAGTGCGACGTGGTCCCGAAGGACCGCTTCCTGCTCTGTTCGGACGGGCTGCACGTCTACTTCCGCGAGGGCGAGCTCGCGCCCCTGCTCGGCAGCGGCTCGCTCGACGCGGTGGCCCAGCGCCTCGTGGACCTGGCCAACGAGCGCGGAGGTCGCGACAACATCACCGCGCTGCTGGTCGACGCCGGCTGATCCACGCCAGGCACCCGGACGCATTGTGGACGAGGCCGCGCGCGCGCTAACCCGGCCTCCCGAGGCGCTCCTGCAGCGCCTCCCCCGTCTCGCCGACGAGGTACCCTGGCTGCCGCTCGGCGCCTGGCCCACCCCCGTGGAGCGGCTTTTGCGCCTCGGCGCGGAGCTGGGCCTCGAGCTGTGGGTGAAACGGGAGGACCGCTGCGGACCCGCGTACGGCGGGAACAAGGTGCGTAACCTCGAGCCGCTCCTCGCGCAGGCCCTGCGCCGCGGCTGCCGTTCGGTCGTGGTGGTCGGGGGCGTCGGCTCCAACCAGGTGGTGGCCACCGCCTACTACGCCCGCGAGCTGGGCCTCGCCGCGCACGCGGTGGTCGTGCCGCAGCCGGTCACGCCGAACGTGGCGCGGAACGTCTCGCGGGCGGCCGCGCTCGGGGCCACGATCTGGCCCTGCCCTAGTTCGGTCCTCCTGCCGCTCACGCTGCTTCGCGCCTGGCGTGGCGCGGAACGCCCCTTCCTCATCGGGCCCGGCGGCTCCTCGGTGCGGGGCTCTCTCGGGACCGTCGCCGCGGGGCTCGAGCTCGGGGCGCAGGTGGCCCGCGGCGAGCTGCCGCCCCCCTCGCGGATCTACCTGCCCCTCGGGAGCTCGGGCACTGCGGCGGGCTTGCTGGTCGGGCTCGGCCTGGCCGGACTCCGCCCGGAGCTCGTGGCCGTGGCGGTGGTGCACCGGCTGCTCGCCAACGGCCTGCGGACGCGACGCCTGGCCCGCGCCCTGGGCCGCGAGGCACGCCGCCTCGGCGGAGAGGTCCCGCGACGGCTCCCTTCCCTGACGGTGCTCCACGGCTTCTACGGCGGGGGCTACGGGCGCGTGACCCCCGCGGGCCTCGACGCGCAACGCCAGCTCCTCGAGCTGGAGGGGTTGACGCTGGATACGACCTACGGGGCGAAAGCCATGGCCGCGTTGCTCGGGCACGCCCGGAGCGGAGCGCTCCACGGGCCGGTGCTCTTCTGGCACACCTACGATGGACGGACTCCCGCCCTCCCCTCGAACCTGCCCGAGGAGAAGGCGCGATCCCTTCTGCCACCCCGCGTCCAGGCCTGGCTCGCCGCCGGCCCGGCACGCGAATAATCAACCCAGTTACGAGGACTTGAAGTACTATCGGTTCACGACGCCGGTCGGGCGGAGAGGAGCCGCCGCCGTCCGTCTTGACAAAGTCCGCCCAGCGCCTACCTTTCCGAGCAGTGGAGGTTCCCCGCATGCCCATCTATGAGTACCGCTGCAACGCCTGCGATCACCACTTCGAGGAGTGGCAGAAGATGAGCGACGAGCCCGTGCGCAAGTGCCCTAGCTGCGGCAAGCGCAAGGTCGAGCGCCTCGTCTCCGCCAGCTCCTTCCACCTGAAGGGCGGTGGCTGGTACGTCACCGATTACGCGCGCAAGAGCGGCGGCGGCAAGGAAACCAGGTCCAAGTCCGAGTCCTCGTCGGAGAAGAAGGACAAGTCCGAGAAGAAGGACAAGGGCGAGCCCGCCGCCTCGACCGGAATCTAGGACACCGATCGGTGTTCTAGAACCCGAGGTCGTTGGAAAGGACCCGCGCCGATTCCCCGCCCCGCACACGCACCACGGGCGATGGTCGTCGCCCTGCTTCTCGGCGCCGCGGGGTGTCCGCCCCCCGCCACGATCCCTCGCACCGCGCCGTGCCGCCCCCGCTGTGGCTCCGTGTCCGTGTGCGCGCAGGAGCTCGAGGCACGCCTTGACGAGGCGCGCCGCCCCTTCGTGGCGTGCGTGGGAGACGAGGCGCGCCTCGGACGACTGTCCACCGCCCACCGCTGCTTCCGTGCGCTCCGGCTCCTCGAGTCGGGGCGCTGGTGGCTGCGCACCCTGACAGGCGAGGCGGAAACCGTCCCGACGGTCTACGGCGTGACGCGCGAGCCGGTGCGCCTGGACTTCCTGTGCCGCCTGGAGCGGCTAGCGCTCGCACGCTCGGCACCGGCCGTCGAGGAGCGATACCTCGAGATGATCCGCGCCTACCCGTGAGCGACGCGGCCTTCGTGGAGCTCTGTCGCCCGCCGACGCGACGGGAGGCCGAGGAGCTGCGACTCGTGCTGACGAGTCAGGCCATCGACGCGCGGGTCCTGCCGCTCGTCCTCGTGGATCCCGACGCGTCGCGCGGCTGGGCCGTCCACGTGCCGACCGAACGGCTCGCCGAGGCCCAGCGGATTCTCGACGAGGAGCGCACGGAACAGCGCCTGCGCGCGCTGCGCGACCGTCCGCCGCCGGAGGTCCCGCGCCCGGGGTTCTACTGGGTCGTCGGCCTCATGCTGGTCAATCTCGGGGTCTTCTCCCTGATGGAGCGCGCCGGAGGCTCCGAGGCGCATCGCGTGCTGCTGCGCTTCGGGGCCAGTCAGGCCCAGCTCCTGCGCGAGGGGCAGTGGTGGCGAACCGTGACCGCCGTCTTCCTGCACATCGGCGCGACGCACCTCGTGGGCAACACCGTCAGCCTGGGGGTCCTCGGCGCGCTCGCGCTGCGCGCCTTCGGCGTAGGCTACGGCTTCGCGGCCTACGTGCTCTGCGGCGTGGCGGGAAACTGGGTCAGCTTCGTGGTCTCCCCGGGTCCCGCCATCAAGGCCGGCGCCTCGGGAGCGGTGCTCGGACTCCTCGGGCTGGTGGCAGGCCTCCGGCTCCGGCAGCTCCTCGGCGGAGACGACCACTCGCGCTTCCGACCCTGGCACGTCCTCGCCACCCTCGTCGCCTTCTACGGACTCGTCGTCGGTACCGGGTCGGTGGACCACGCGGCCCACGTGGGAGGGATTCTCGCGGGCCTCGCGCTCAGCTACCTGCTCCCCACGCTCGAGGCGCGGAGCGCGGCCGGTCCGCGGCGGTGGCCGGCCTTGCTCGCGGGGCTGCTGGCTCTCGCGCTCGTGGGGGGAGCAGCTGCCCTGGCGTACCGTGCGGGGAAGTAGCTCGGCGGGGTGCGAAGGAGACGAACGAGGACTAGTAGAGAAGCGGCGGGATGAAGAAGGAGCAGGAGCGCTTCACGGGGAGCTCGGACGGGCCGACCTCCACGAACCGGACGGACATCTTCACGCCCGCCACTCCGTCCTGCGCGGGCACGTCCACGCCCCGCTGCAGCGCCACGAGGGTGGCCTTCTCCTTCGTCTCGTGGTCGCGCCAGAGGTCGTAGAGGCGCCGCAGAAGCTCGGCCTTGGCCTCGCCCACCTCGGCGCCGACGTTCTTCTGGAAGCAGAACGGGGTGGACGGGGCCTGCAGCGAGCTCCCGCCGTTCATCATCAGGGCCACGGCTCCCGAGTAGAAACCGAGGTCGAGGCCGATCTCCTCGGCCGGCACGGCCCAGGCCTGAGGCACGTACCCGCGCTTGACCTCCGCCCAGCGCTCGGCGGAACCGCTCACCGCGTCGAGCCCGGCCTCGTTCAGCGCCCTCACCACCGTCTTGTGGCACTCGGCGATGGCACGCTGCCGCGCCTCGAGCCGCGTGACCCAGAGGCAGAACTCCTGCCCGGCGTCCGCCGACTCCCCGAGGCAGAAGGTGGTGCCGTTGGACGAGCCGCGGAACGGGACGTCGGCGCCTGGCTCGAGCAGGTACGGGTAGCCGGGACCCGAGGGGAGCTCGCACGCGAACCGGACACCGCCGCCTCCCGGCACCGGGTCCACCTCGGTCGTAACCTCCTTCGGGTTACGCGGGAGCTTGGCCACGCCGGACACCGTGCCGCTCGCCTGCGGCGTCTCGCCCGGCTGCCACGCGCCATCGTCGGGGGTACCGCACGCAGCCCAGGCGAAGGAGCCCACGCAAACGACGACCACGTGCGTCAGTCTTCTTCTGAGCGTCACCATGGGTTCCTCCTTGGCCCCCGGGGCCGGTTCGTTTGCTCTGCGACCGCGGCAAACACTGTCAGTGAATAATGTACGACAGCTTTCAAATAATATTTACATAAAAATCCCTCGATCGAAAGAGAATTTTGTGAAAAATTATCACATTATTTCAATGTATTACACATATCTCACCTCTCCGCAGTGGGGCATACACGGCCCATGTGGGGGCCAAAAAAGCTCGAGCTATCAGCTTCTGATGCAAGCTATCAAACATTGAATTTGACGATTATTAGCCTTCGCCACTGTTTGTTTTTGCGATCTTGCGCGCAAATAAAATTCGGAACGACCGTCCCGGCCGGCCTCTCCTCGCGCGTGCTATGAGGAGATCATGGATCCCCGGCCCCCATCCGCAACCCAGCTCGTGCGAGGGGTCTGCCCTCACGACTGCCCCGACGCGTGCGGCATGCTCACTACCGTCGAGGGGGGGCGCGCCACTCGGGTCGAGGGGGACCCGGACCATCCGCTCACCCGCGGGTGGCTCTGCGCCAAGGTTCGGCCGTACCTCGAATGGGTCTACGGCCCGGCCCGGCTCGAGCACCCGCTGCGCCGCAGAGGGCCGAAGGGGAGCGGCACCTTCGAGCGCGTGACCTGGGAAGAGGCGCTGGCAGAGATCTCCTCCCGCTGGAGCGCCCTCCTCGCGCGGGAGGGAGGGGCCGCGATCCTCCCCTACTCCTACGGCGGCACGCTCGGACTCCTGCAGAACGCCGTCGCCTCCTCACGCCTCTGGAACCGCCTCGGCGCCTCGGGACTCGAGCGATCGATCTGCGGCGCCGCAGGGGAGCACGTCGTGGAGGCGATGCTCGGCGCGCGCTGGTCCCCCGACCCCGCAGATCTGGCCGAGAGCCGGCTGATCATCTTGTGGGGCCACAACCCCGCTACGACCGCCCCGCACACCGTCCCGCTCGTCCGCGAGGCGCAGCGCCGGGGAGCGTACGTGGTGGTCATCGACCCGCGGCGCAGCCTGAGCGCGCGCAGCGCGGACGAGCACCTCGCCCCGCGACCCGCCACCGACGGGGCGCTTGCTCTCGGGCTCATGCACGTCCTCGCCGAGGAGGGCCTGGTCGACGAAGCCTGGCTCGCGCGGCAGAGCGTCGGCTGGCCGGCCCTCCGGGAGCGACTGCGCGCGTTCCCGCCGGCACGGGCGAGCGAGCTGACGGGGATCGCGCCCGAACGGATCGTGGCCCTCGCACGCCGCTACGGCACGACGCGCCCCGCGGCGATCAAGATCGCCGACGGCCTGCAGCGGCACGAGAACGGGGGACGCACGGTCCAGGCCGTGGCCTCCCTCCCCGGCCTGACGGGTCAGTACGGAGTGCGCGGCGGCGGGCTCTGGTATTCCACGAGCGGGTACGTGCGCTGGGCCACCGAGGCCGTGGGGCACCCGAGCGCGTGCCCACCCACGCCGCGGGTGGTGAACATGAACCGACTCGGGGCGGCGCTGACGGGCGAGGTCCGAAACCCTCCGATCCTCTCGCTCTACGTCTTCGCCGCGAACCCCGCCGCCAGCGCGCCGCGCTCGGCCCTCGTGCGGCAGGGGCTCGCGCGCGAGGATCTCTTCACCGTGGTGCACGACCTCTATCTGACGGACACCGCGCGCTTCGCCGATCTGGTCCTGCCCGCCACCTCGCAGCTCGAGCAGTGCGACCTGCACAAGGGCTACGGCCAGCGCCTCCTGCGCTACAACCACGCGGCCATCGAACCTCTCGGGGAGGCGCGGAGCAACTGGGACACCTGTCGAGCCCTCGCGCAGGCGATGGGCTTCGACGACGCCTGGCTCTCGACCGACGGCGACGCGACGATCGCCGAGGTTCTCGACGCCACGCGCCGCACCAACCCGCTCCTCGAGGGCATCACGCTCGACCGACTGAAGCGCGAGGGGACCGTCCCCTACGCCCTCCCCGCGGGTCACGTCCCCTTCGCCGACGGCCGCTTTCCGACCCCCTCGGGCCGGCTCGAGCTGTCGTGCGAGGCGCTGGCACGCACGGGCCTCGAGGCCCTCCCCGACTTCCTCCCCTCGCACGAGCTCTCCCAGGCCTCGGAGACCGACGACCGCGCGCCGCTCGTCCTGCTCACCCCCGCCGCGCATCACTTCGTGAGCTCGAGCTTCGGCGCGCAAGCCTCGCTCCGCCGACGCCAGGGGCCGGCGCTCCTCGAGATCCATCCCGAGGACGCGGTTGCGCGCGGCATCCGCGACGGAGCACGGGTGCGCGTGCATAACCAGCGCGGACGGCTGACCCTCGTGGCGCGCCTGAGCGCCGATCTCCGCCGCGGCGTGGTCTGCACGCCCAAGGGCTACTGGCCCAGCCTCGCCGACGACGGGCAAAACGCCAACGCGACGACCTCCGACCGCCTCGGGGACGTGGCGGGCCAGAGCACCTTCCACAGCAACTGCGTCTGGGTCGAACCGGAGGCCGCCCCTCTCTCGTCACGCTGAAGCTGTGGCAAGATGGCCCTCCGTGGAGGGAGCCATGGCCAGACACCTTCAAGACACCTTCATTCAACCGGGAGAGGGAGACCAGCGCGATCCGCTGCTGGCGGTCCTACGCGAGAGCAAGCAGTACAACGTGCGCATCGTCTCGGCCAAGGGGCGCGTCCTCACCGACGCCTCGGGCCACCAGCTCTTCGACTTCGCCTCGTGCAACTACATCAGCTTCGACCAGGAGCAGGAGGCGCTGCTCGAGGCCGGCGTCCGGGCCGTAAAGCAGTACGGTCTGCACACCAGCCGCGCGCGCCTGATGGGCTATCACGAGCTCTTCTCCGAGGTCGAGGCGAAGCTCGCCCGCTTCATCGGCGTCGAGGACACGCTCCTCTTTCCCAACACGACCCTGCTCGGCGTGGGAACGATCCCCGCGCTCATGAAGAAGGGGGACCTCATCGTCCTCGACAAGTCGGCCCACGCCACGATGTACCAGGCGGCGCAGCTGGCGCGCGACAAGGGCACGATCCTGGCGAGCTACCGGCAGGACCACTTCGACCAGCTCGAGCACCTCCTCGAGCGGCACCAGGACGCGAAGCGCAAGCTCATCTGCGTGGACGGCGTCTACAGCATGACCGGCGACTACGCGGCGCTGGCCGAGCTCGCCCCGCTGGCCAAGAGATACGGCGCACTCCTCTACGTGGACGACGGGCACGGCTTCGCCTTCCTCGGCGAGCGCCCGGCCGCTGCGATGCCCTACGGCTTCTCCGGCAACGGCGTGGTGAAGCACGCGGGCCTCTCCTACGACAACGTGATGTACGTGGCGGGGACGGCCAAGGGCCTCGCCGGCGCGGCCGCCTTCCTCTCGGTGACCCCGGAGATGAAGGAGTACCTGATGGCCTACGCCAAGCCCCTGGACTACACGCACCCGTCCACCCCCTACGCCATGGGTGTGCTCAGCGCGGCGCTGGACCTCCAGCCCAAGGTCGGCGACGAGCGGCGGGCGAAGGTCTACCAGCTGACGAAGCGCCTCGTGGAGGGCCTGCGCGGGATGGGCTTCTTCGTCATGACCAAGACCCTCTTTCCGATCATCTCCATCTGGGCCGGGAACACCGAGAAGCTGATCGACGCCTCCCGCCGCCTCTACGACCAGGGGATCTTCCTCACCTCGTGCCCCTACCCCACCATGCCCCGCGGCAAGGAGGCCCTGCGCGTGACCGTCACCTCCAACAACGAGGTGGCGCAGATCGACCACCTGCTCGACTGCCTCTCCCAGGTGGCCACGAGCTGGCGGCAGGCCGGGATTCCGCTCGAGCCGACCCCCGAACAGCGCGCGGCGCTCTGACCGAGCCGCCCCGATGCCTCCTTCCGCCCCGATCGGTCCCTTCGCCCCCTCTCCCCTGCGCCCGGACGTCTACTGCATGGCGGGGGACGAGGGGCTGATGTTCGCCCCCGAGCGGCGTCTCGGCGCGCACCAGCTCCGCCACCACGAGCTGATGCGCTACAACATCCTGCCCTACGCCCTCGCCATGTGGCCGCTCTCCAAGCCCGACGACCAGCTCGTCCTCGACGAGCTCTGGCTGACGACCCCCGAGCTCCTGCGCTGGCACGGTCGATTCTACGAGCGGATGGGGCTCACCCCCACGCGCCAGCTCCACTTCGCCCCCCCGAGAGAGCTCTACCGTCGCGCGCTCCGGGTGCGCCCGGCAGCGGGGCGCGTCCTCTCCGTCTGCTACTCGTACGCGGTGGCCGAGGTGGCCTCCATCCGCCGCGAGCTCCGCGCCACCCAGACGGCGAACTCCAAGATCGAGCTCGTCCGGCGGGCGCCGCGCGCCGGTTACCCCATCCCGCGGTCGCTCGTCGTGCCGAGCGCGCAGCTTCGCCCCGAGGTGCTCGCGCGGCACCTGGGCTTCCCGCGCACCGCGGTCTACGCCAAGGCCGACGGGCTCGGCGGCGGCTTCAACGTCAAGCGCCTCCGTCGCGCAGCCGACTGCGCCGCCTTCGCGGAGAGCTACGCCACGGGCACCACCTTCGTGGTCCAGGAGGCGATCGACCGCCGGCGCTGGTCCGAGGAGATCGCGGACTTCGTCCTTCGGCCGACAGGGGTCTCGCTCGCGAACGTGCGCCGCAAGCTCACCTACCAGAACCAGTGGTTCGGCAACGTCTACTCGCCGCGCCTATACCTCAACGACGCGCAGTTCCAGGGGCTGCTGGCCTGCACGGCCGAGCTCCAGCGGGCCGGCTACGCCGCCCCCGAAGGGCTGCTCTGCGGGATGGACTACTTCCAGAACGGCCGCACCCTCCAGATCACCGACGTGAACGCGCGCTTCACGGGTGGCTATCCGGTGGCCCTGCTCCTCGACCGCCTCGGGCTCCGCGACAAGACGCTCGCCTACGGCCACTGGGACCTGCTCCACCCCGAGGACGAAGCGCCCTACCGGAAACTCGTCGAGAAGCACGCCCCGAGACCCGGACGCGCGCCGAAGACCTTCGCGCTCTTCCCGGTCTCCTTCAGCCCGGCGGTGCAGGAGGGAAGGCGCTACGTCTGGCTCCTCGTTTTCGGCGACTACCGCGCGTTCCTCGAGGAGAAGCGGCGTCGCCTGCCGCCACGGTCGCTCGAGCTCGCCGAGCTGGTGGGGCGGGCGGTGAACGAGGACGCCCTGCACGAGCGCTACGGCGTTTGACACTCGCGACCGAGGCCGCTCCCGCTCGCCCATTCTAGATACATCGTTCTAGAACACGTTACGCAGCTCGCGCAGCCGGGCGAAGACACCCACCGGGTCGCCCCCCGCCGCCTCGGCACCGTCCAACCCGAGGTGCGCCACGATCGCCCCCTCGCCGCAGCGGAGGAACGGATTCGTGGCCCGCTCGAGCGCCACCGTGCTCGGAACGGTCGGGCGGCCCGCTGCACGCGCCTCCTCCGCTCCCACGATCCGCGCCAGGAGATCGGGGTTTTCCGGGTCCACGCCGCGCGCGAACTGGAGGTTCTTCAGCGTGTACTCGTGCCCGAAGTAGAGCTCGGTCTCCGGGGGCAGCGCCGCCAGCCGCTGCAACGAGGCGTAGAGGGTCGGCGCGTCCCCCTCGAAGAGACGGCCGCACCCGCCGCCGAAGAGGGTGTCGCCGGTAAAGACCGCGCCCTCGAAGAGGTAGACCGCGCTCCCGAGCGTGTGACCCGGGGTGGCCATCACGCGTCCGCGCAGGCGACCGACCGCCACCTCTCCGCCGTCCTCCAGCGGGTGGCTCAGCGCGGGGAGGCGCCCCCCTTCGCTCGCCGGGCCGTAGACGCGACAGCGCCCCTCCTGCGAGAAGGCCTCCACCGCCGCCACGTGGTCCCCGTGGTGGTGCGTGCAAAGGATCGCCTCCAGCTCCACCCCCTCGTCGCGCAGGGCCCGGCGGATTGGGTCCGCCTCCCCGGGGTCTACGACCGCGGCGCGCCGCGTCTCGTCGCAGATCACGAGGTAGCTGTAGTTGTCGCTCAAGATCGGAACGGTCACGACGCGCATCGTCAGCTCACCTCCCGCGGACCCGCCGCCGCCTGGCTGGCGCCCACCGCCAGCGGCAAGCGTACCACGAAGGTCGCCCCCCCCTCGGCCCCACGCCGGGCGTCGATCGTCCCGCCGTGGTCCCGCACGATACGCTCGACGATGGCCAGCCCGAGGCCGCTTCCGCCGCTCCCCGCCTTGGTCGTGAAGTAGGGCGCGAAGAGGCGCTCGCGGTCCGCGTCCTCGAACCCCGGGCCGTTGTCGGCCACCGTCAGCTCGGCCCACCCGGCCGTCGCGCGGAGCCCGACCTCGATGCGGGGTTCCTGTCGGCCCGCCACGGCCTCTCGCGCGTTCTTCAGCAGGTTCCCGAGCACCTGCACGAGCTGCTCGCGGTCGGCGGTGACCTCCGGAAAGGCCTCGGGGAGCGCGCAGCTCACCGGCACCTCCTCGGTCGCGTAGAGCGACGCGGCGCCCCGCAGCACCTCGCGCAGGTCACAGGGCCCGAGGGTGGGCTTGGGGAGCCGCGCGAAGCTCGAAAACTCGGTGACGATCCGCTTCAGCCGGTCCACCTCCTCGAGAATCGTGCGCGTGGATTCCTCGAATACCTCCTCGAACGCCGGGTGCCGCTTCTGGTGCACCTTCCGCAGCGTCTCGATCGAGGTCTGGATGGGAGTGAGCGGGTTCTTGATCTCGTGCGCGATGCGCTGGGCGAGCTCGCGCCAGGCCGCGATGCGCTCCGCCGCCCGCAGCTGCTCCTTGGAGTCCTTGAGCTGCGCGGTCATGTGGTTGAAGGCCGCGACGAGCTCCCCCACCTCGTCGCGACCGCCGGCCGGGATGGTCCGATCCAGATCTCCGGCGGCCACGGCCTCGGCCCCCTTCGCGAGCTGCTCGAGGGGGCGCGAGATGCCGGCCGTCAGCGCGCCGAGCAGGAGGGCCAGGAGCAGCCCGCCCGCCACCAGAGCGGCCGCCGTGTAGTCGATGGCCTGCAGCGCCATCCGTAATCGCGTGTCGGGGACGAGGAGCGTCACGCGGGCCAGCTCCGTGTGCCGGCGGTCGGCGAGCCGCACGGTGCGTCGCGGGTACCGTTCGTAGGCGGCGAGCATCGGAGTCGAGCTCGCGAGGCCTCCCCCACGGGGACCCTCGAGCACGGCGACCGTCCCCTCGCGAAGACGCAACCTGCGGAGCAGCCGCTGCTCGAACGCGAGGCCTCCCATCACCCGCACCGACGGCCCGAGGGGCGAGCGCGCCACCCTCCAGCTCTGTAGCGTGAGTCGCGAGACAGGGCGTCCGCTCTCGAGGAGCCGTTCGCTTCGCAGCAGCGTCGCGCTGGCCCCGCCGGGGACGCCCGCGTAGAGGTCGCCCACCCGCCCCGGGAAGTGCCCCGCCGCGAGGACCCGTCGCCCGGAGTCCACGATCGCCAGCAGATCGAGGCCGCGCTCGCGCATCACGCGAGGCGCCTCCGCGGCGAGGCTCGGGTAGAGCTCCTCCGCGTCGCCCTTGGCGATCGCGATCAGGATCGGGCCGGTGAAGTGATCCTCCGGATCGGCCAGACGCTGCACGGCCTCCGCGAGCTCCTCCCGCAGGCGGTCGTACTGGGCTTTGACCTCCTGCTCGCCGTCCGAGAGCAGGCCCGCGAGCTCGGCGGTGAAGCGTCGTTCCACGACCGAGCGCCCGACGAGGGCTGCGGCTACCACCGGCAGGATACTGGCGCTGGCCGCGACCAGCGCGAGTTTGCCCCGGATGCGCATCAGCGACGCAGCCAGTAGAGGTCCGCGTACGGGACCGCCGCCGCACCCAGCCGGCGGAAGCCGCCGAGACGCGCATCCACGTCCAGCCGCACCGTGGTGCGAAGCAGGGGGATCACGGAGAGCTTGCGACGCAGCCGGGCCAAATCGCTCGCCGCACAGGCTCCGTGGGCCACGCAGCGCCGGGCCGCGGCCCCCTCCCCGGCCGCGGCGAAGACACTCGCGAGGGCTATTGCGGGCTCTGGCAGCTGCGGCACGACCCGCGCGAGCGCCAGGTGGAACGCGCCGCGCGCTAGCCGCGCCGCGTAGTCGCTGGCTGCCGCGCTCTCCACGGTCACCGCCAGGCCCACCTGATCCAGATCGGCCACGAGCTGCGTGGCCACGGCGCGGTCGGCCGCACGACTCCCATCCACGAGGAGCGTCACGCGCGCGCGCCCTCCCTGCCCAAGGGATTGCAGCTCCGCGTGCCCCGCGGCAGCGGCTACCAGCAACCGGCGAGCCACGCCTCGGTCGAATCCATGCGGCGTCCAGCGGTCGGCGAGCGGTCCACCGTCCACCGGCCCCTCGGCCGGCAGCGAGCGACCGCCTCCCACGAGGCGCGCCAGGCGTCGCCGGTCGATCGCGTGCCCGAGCGCCTCGCGCACGCGCCGGTCCGCGAGCCAGGCGGGGGCTGCCCCGACCGCGAGGTGGAGCATCGCCCCGGCGGAGGAGAGCTCGACCGGACGGGCACGGTACCGGGGAGTGCCGCCGAAGACGGCTGTACCGTGGTACGAGAGCTGGAGCGCCCCCACCTGATAGGCCGCCGCCTCGGCCGACGCGGAGGGAAAGTGTCTGAGCTCGAGCTGCTCGACGTAGGGGCGGCCAGCGAAGCACGTCGCGTGGGCCTTGAGCGAGAGCGCCCCGGCACGGCGGGCTGCGAGCTGGAAGGGTCCGCTCCCCGTCAGGCCCCCACGGCTCGCCACCGCGATGGCCGTAGCGGGCGCGCTCAGCGCCAGCGCGAGGTCCGGCGTCGCTCGCGGCAGCCGCAGCACGACCTGATCCTTCTCGACAGCGATCCCCTGCACCGCAGCCAGCAGATACGCGTGAGGCCCGCGACGGACACGCCCGAGCGAGGTCACCACGTCGCGCGCCGCGAGCGTGCGGCCGTCGTGAAGAATCACCCCCGACCGCAAGGCAATGCGGCACGTTCGCCCCTCCGCGTCGCAGTCGGGCAGCGCCTCCGCGAGCTGTGGCGTCGGCCTTCCTCGCGCATCTCGTCGGTAGAGCGCGTCGTAGAGCAGAGCCGTCACCTGAAGCTCCGCCTCACGCGTCGCCTGCGCCGGGTCGAACGTGACGACCTCCTCCGAGAGCGGACCGGTCAGGCGACCACCGTAGTGGCCGGGCAGGTAGGCCCCGGCCGCGCCGCCGAGGAGAAGACACGCGCCGACGAGCGCGAGACGCCACCGGGTCGCCGCCCTCCGCATCACTCCACTCCGTAGAGCGACGCGCGTCCCTCGCGATCTTCGACCGAGGCCACCACGTCCAGTCGCCCGTCCCCGTCCAGGTCACCGCACGCCACGGCCGTCACCCGGCCGGGGAGCTCCGGACTGCGCCACACCAGGCGCGGCGCTCCGCCGCCGAGCGCATGGATCAGCAGTCGATCGTCGTGCTCGTCCCCATCCCCGCTCAGTGTGCTCACGACCTCGAGCCCGCCGTCGTCGTCCAGGTCGCCGAGCGCGAACGCCACGCCGCTTCCGGCGAGGACGGCGGCCGTCGTCCCTCCCGCCTCCGCGTGCACCTCGAGACGCCCCGCCAGGTCTACCGTCCCCCAGTAGGTCGCGCCGCCGCCGGGTCCCCCCACCCTCGCACGCTGCGCCATGTAGAAGGCCGCGGGGAGGCGTCGAGCCGAGGCCTGGCTCGGGGCCCCCGCGCCCACCGAGAGGTCCGCGGGAGAGAAGAAGTCCCCACCCCCCGAGAGCGAGAGCACCGCAGCGACCGCACCTCGTCCGACCGCCACCGTCGCCACCGGGAAACCCGCCAGGCTCCTTCGCTGCCGCAGAGCCCCCTGCTGGCGGACCAGCTCCGCTCCGTCGGCATACTCGCTCGACCGGAGGAGCAGCTCCGGCACCCCGTCCCCATCCAGGTCCGCCACGCGCAGGGTCCCGAGGGCCCGTCGGGGACGGCGAGAAGCACCCGCTCCCGCCAACCCCAAGCTCTCCACCGTCGCGAAGTGGCCGCCGCCGCGAGAGCGCACGACGCTCACCGACCGGGCGTGGAGCGCGACCACCTCCGGACGTCCGTCCCGATCCAGGTCCGCCACGGCCAGGTCGAGCACCGGCTCGCCCTTCCATCCCCCGCCCTGCAGCGCGTAGCCGGTGCGCCGGGCGGCGGGCTGGCCCAGGTACGCGCGGACCTCGGCGTCCGCCCGAACCCGGGCGTCGAGGTGCGCGATCGCCCCTCTCTCCGGCTGAACCGCGTCACGAAAGAGAGAGGCGTCCGTGGGCAAGAGCACCCCGCGCAGGTGGAGGTGCCCTTCGCTCAGGACCAGCTCGGCCGCCACCAGGAGCTCGAACCCCGCCCGCCGCGCGCGCAGCCGCTGCTCCTCGGCGGTGTCCGCCGCAGGCAGCGACGAGACCGACCGATAGCCTCGACGCACGAGCCGCGCGAGCACGAGACGCCGCACCACGCCCACGAGCTCGCCGCTCCGACCGAGCCCCGCTCCGCGCTCGACCGTGAGGCCCAGGTCCACGCGCGCCCGTCGCACGCCCCGCGCCGCTTCCTCGAGGCGTCGGTCGAACCCATCCGCGAGCTGGTCCAGCGTGCCGCTCCGCTCGGCGCGTCCTCCCGGCGCGAGCCCGACGAGGCTCGCCACGAGCGCCGCCGGACCGAAGCCGAGGCGCGCCCTCATGGGACGACCGGCGCCGTGCCGAGCAGCACCGTGTCCGAGGTGGTGGGGTCCACCTGCGGCGCCGTCTCCTTCGGCTCGGTCCCGGCGATGAAGAGCTCGTCCATCCCCTCGAGCGCCCCCGTCGGCGCGAGCAGCCCGCTCCTCGGGTCCACCCGCTGCACCACCAACCCGCTCGGCCGCGGAAAGCTCTGCCGTGGCAGACCCGCGAGCGCCTTTTGCATGAACCGCACCCAGATCGGGATCGCCGCGCGCCCCCCGGTCTCGCGCTTGCCGAGCGAACGCGGGGTGTCGAACCCGACCCACACGGCGGTGAGAAGCTCCGGGGTGTACCCGACGAACCACACGTCCTTCTGCTCGTTCGTGGTGCCGGTCTTCCCCGCCACCGGATGGCGAAGCTGCTGGGCCCGCTGCCCCGTCCCCTCGCTCACCACGCTCTGCAGGAGACTCGTCACGAGGTACGCCACCTCCGGCCGGATCACGCGGCGCGGAGGAGAGAGAGGCACCTCCTGGCTGCCGACCCGCGTCACGTAGTGCGGCTCGACGGCCTGTCCGCCGTTGGCAAAGGCCGCGTATGCGAGCGCAAGATCTAGAACGCGCACTTCAGAACTGCCGAGGGCCAGGCTCAGGTCCGAGGCCAGCGGAGTGGCGATCCCCAGCGCGCCGGCGAGCCGCTGCACGGCCGGCGGTCCGACGTCCTTCATCACCCGGGCCGCTACGGTGTTGATCGAATGCGCGACGGCCTCTCGCAGGCGCACGGGCCCGCGGTAGACCCCGTCGAAGTTCTTCGGCTCCCAGTTGCCGAAGCTCACCGGCCCATCCTCGATCACCGAGGCCGCCGTGTAGCGTCCCGAGTCGAGCGCCGCCGCGTAGAGGAAGGGCTTGAAGGAGCTCCCCGGCTGCCGAAGGGCCTGGAGCGCCCGGTTGAACCCCCCGGGCGCGAAGTCGTAGCCACCCACCATGGCCCTGACCTCTCCGGTCCGCGGGTCGATCGCCACCAGCGCCCCTTGCGGGCCCCCGTCGAAGACGTATTGATCCCCCTCCCACCGCACGCGGATCAGATCTCCGACGGCGAAACGACGGGAGGGCGCATCCTTCTGCGGGTTGTAGCGCTCGTCGTCCACCCGCACCGTCGCCGAGGCCCGCCCGAGGTTCACCTCCACCTCCTGCTCGACGTCGTCGATCCTGGTCACGAGGCCCTGGAGCTGCCCCGGGGCTTCCAGCTTGGGCTGGGTGCGTGCGAGGCGCTTCAGGACCTTGGCCACCTGGGCCGGGGCGACGTGCGCCACCTTCCCGCCGTAGCCCTCGCGCGCGTCGAGAGCGCGGAGCCCCCACTGCAGCGCCTCCCGCGCCGATTGCTGCAGGCGCGCGTCCACGGTGGTCTGAACCTGCAGGCCCAGAGTGGTGAGCTTGTCGGCGCCGAAGGTCTTCGACAGGTGGTCGCGCACGAGGTCCACCAGCTCGGGCGCCACGTTGAAGAACGGCCGCTGGTGCCGCACGACCTCGATCGGCTGCGCCCCCACCTTGCGGGCCTGCTCGGGAGAGATGTGGCCCCGTCGCGCCATCTCGCGCAGCACGTAGAGCTGCCGACGCTTCGCCCGCTCCGGGTAGCGCAGCGGCGAGAGCCGCTCGGGGGACTGCGGCAGCCCCGCCAGCATGGCTGCCTCGCCCAGCCCGAGCCTCTCCACGTCGCGGCCGAAGAAGAAGCGCGACGCCTCCTGCACCCCGTAGCGGCCGTGGCCGAAGTAGATCTGCTGCAGGTAGAGGTTCAGGATCTGGTCCTTGGAGAGCTCGCTCTCGAGCCGACGCGCGAGGATCACATCCTGCACCTTGCGCCGGATCGTGCGTTCCGGCCCGAGGAGAAAGGTCTTGACCACTTGCTGGGTGATGGTGCTACCGCCCTGCGCGTAACGGCCGGCGCGCAGGTTGTTCACGAGCGCCCGCAGCATCCCGACGTAGTCGAGCCCGCGGTGCTGGAAGAACCCCGCGTCCTCGGCGGAGACCACCGCCTGGACGAGCACCCTGGGGATGCGCGTGTAGGGAACCACGGTGCGCCGTTCAGCCGAGAGCTCGCCGATCAGCACTCCGCGGCGGTCGAGGATACGCGTGACCGTCTTCGGCCGGTAGTCGTGGAGCGCGCCGATCCGCGGCAGCTTCGGGTCGGAGCCGTAGTAGAGGAAGAGGCCGACCACCCCGACGGCCCCGAGCAGGCCGCCGAGCACGCCGAGGCAGACGAGCCAGAGCACCACCCGCAGGGCGAAGGGCCTGCGTCGGACCGGCTTCTCGACGGGTTTCTCGCGCGGACGGTTCATCCTCCCTCAATTCCCGGGGAACTGTAGTACGCGGCCGCATCGGGCGCCAAGCGCCCCCTGGGTGCGCCATCCCTCCGCGCGATCCGGTCGCACGTCGCGCGGCGAGGCCTCCCGGCCTCCCTCAACGTGGGTCTCGCGCCGCCAGGTGGCGCTGCACGAGCCCTGCCGCACGGGGCACGCTCCGGGCGTAGTACGCCGCACGCAGCCGGAGTTTCGCCGCACGCGAAAGATCTCCGCCCGCACCGAGAACGGCTCGCCGCGCGTCGACGAGACTGGCCAACGCGAGCGCCGCCGAGACGGAGAGGTTGTAGCTCTCGGTGAACCCGAACATCGGCAGGTGGAAGCGGCCGTCGCAGGCCTCGAGCCCCTCCCTGGTGAGCCCGGCGTGTTCGTTGCCGAAGACGAGCGCGACGGGCTGCGACGCATGACCTGCCAGCGCGGCACGATCCGGCGTCTCGCCGAGCGGCGGCGGCGTGGCGGCCAGCAGCCGGTAGCCCGCGCTCCGCAGGTAGCCGAGCGCCGCCCGGGTGTCCGCGTGCAGGTACACGTCGATCCACTTGTCCGCCGCCTGGGTCACGCGCGCGGAGAGCCGAAAGCCGGCCTCGCCGGGTACGACGTGCGCGGTCAGAAGGCCCAGGCCCTCGCAGGTGCGAAGCACGGCGGCGGCGTTATGCGGGTCGTAGGGGTGCTCGAGGAGCACGGTGACCGAGAGGAGGCGCTGCTCCACCACGCGCGCGATCCGACGCTGGCGCCGCGGAGAGAGGAACGGCGCGAGGGCCTCCAGCACGGTTTCCGGGCCGAGGCGCGGGTCCACCTCGGTCGCCGCGCGCTGCCCGATGCGAATGGTCGGCATCGCTGAGACCGGTCTACCCAGCAACGCGTTGCAGCGTGATCAAACATGGTCGCATTGGCCGCGAGGCGCCCGGCAGGCCAGGAGCGCCGAGCACCGGAGCGGAGCAGCCTGGTGGCGCTGTGAGCACCGGAGCGCAGGCGCGACGCCGCATGACGGGATGGATCGCGGCCAAGGTGACCATGTTTATATCGACCAGTTGCCGCCGAGACCGAGGTTGAAGGCCTGCACGATGCCGTAGTACCGCGTCTCCGCGTCGAGGGACCAGAGGCGGCTGTACTGCCCTAGGGCGTAGAGGAAACGGGTCACCCGGAAGCGCCCCTCGACCGCCGCGGCCACGCCCCCGGGAGCCGCTCCGGGGCCGAGGTGGCGCAGGAGCAAGAGCGCCGCCACGTTCAGGCGATCGGCGGGCTGCGCCCCGAAGCGCACCCAGAGCCGGTTCGGGTCGGGTCCCGCCTGATGCTCGAACCCGGCGCGAAGGGTCACGCGCCCCGGCGCCTCCACGCCGAGCTGCGCCAGTGCCCCGTGCCCGCCGAAGAGCCCTCGCCCGAGGGCCGCCAGCTTGGGGCCGTGCGCGGCGGCATCGGGACGCGCGGGATCCGGCAGGTTCAGGCTCGCCTGGTGTCGATCCACGTCGTAGAAGGTCTGCACGTACGCCGCAGCGTACCCGCCGGTCCCGACGTGGTACTCGAGCTGGCCGGTCAGGGTCACCCCCGTGCGTCCGAGGGGGAGGCGTCCCATCCCGCCGAGGTGCATGCCGACGCCGTAGAAGGAGGTATTGAAGTCGGCGTAGGGGGTCACCTGTCCTCGGTCGGGGTTCCCGAGGACCACCTGCACGTCCACGCCGGCGTGCGTGAGCGTGCGATGTTCCGTCTCGAGGTTCCACGCCGCATCCACCTGCCGCACTCCGCGCGCGTCCGTCTCAACTCGCACGGGGGCCCGCGGGTCGATGGTGAAGCTCGCGCCAAAGCCCAGCCGCGGCGCGCGGGCGAAGGGTCGCAGCCCGAGACGTGCTCCGACGAGCGACGGGTGGATGAAGTTGTCGAGGAAGGCGCGCACGTCGAAGCGCGGACGGACGAGCTCCACGGCGATGCCGCTATGGAGATGATCCGGGTCGCCAAGGTTCGAATACTCGCGCACCAGCGTGCCGTGCCCGAGGGTCAGCGCCGCCTGCTCCCCGACACGCACGTCCAGCTCGGTCCGCCCGAAGCTGCGCTGGTACCTGAGCTCCCTGAGGAGGTGCACGTAGTCGCTCACCTCGTCCCAGTCGCGGCGCCGGAGGGGACCCTCGTCCCGGTCGCGGTCCAGGACGAAGCGCACGCGGCCGAAGAGACCGAGGGAGAGCCCCCCCTCCTGCACCTCGACTCCGAGCGCGAGGGAGCTCTGGGCCATCCCGGCCATCCCGCCGAACCCGGCGTCTCCCGAAAGCACCAGCCGGCGCTCCGCCGCGGCGTCGGGAACCGCCCCCGCGAGCCAGAAGACGAGAGCCACGAGGGTCACCAGTGATCGATAAGGGTGTCGCATGTGGACGATACTCCCACATGTAGCACTGAGTAGTCAAACATCCCCCCGGAGGCTCCCAGCGGCGCCCGCTTGCGTTGAGGCGCGCGCCAGGCAAGGAGCGAGCGAGGAGCGCGCGGAGCAGCCTTTCTTGCGCTGTGAGCACGCACCGCAGCGAGCGACGCCGCATGGCGGGATGGATCGACGCAAGCGTCAGCCGCTGTCAGTCCTTGGGGACGTGCAGCTCGACCTGGTGGGGGGCCGCGCGCAGGACCGAGTCCTTCAGGCGCTGCCGGTACTCCTGCTTCCAGCCGTCGAGGAGCGCGGTGAGCTGCTGCTTGCAGCTCTCCTCCGACAGAGCTCCCTTGTCGCGGGCGAAGACGAGCTTCTGCTGCTCCGAGGCGCGCCACGCCGCGTCGTCGATTCGCCCGCGCGAGTGGATGCGCCTCAGCACGCGCCGCACGTAGCGGTCCCACGCCGCGCTCAGCTCTCCGTGGCAATACTGGATGTAGCGGCGCTTCGGACTGGGCAGGATCGTGGCGAAGAAGGCCGCCTCGAGGGGCGTAATCTCCTTCGGCCGCTTGCCGAAGTAGTGCCGCGAGGCGCGCCCGATGCCGTAGATCCCGGGCCCGAACTCGATGGCGTTGAAGTAGAGCTCCATGATGCGCTCCTTCGGCACGTGCTGCTCCACGTACCAGGTGAGGAAGAGCTCCTGGAGCTTGCGAGCCAGCGTCTTCTCGTGCGTCAGCAGGACGTTCTTCACCATCTGCATGCTGATCGTGGAGGCCCCGAGGCGGAAGTGGCCGGCCTTGAGGTTGCGCGCGAGGGCCACCCGGAACTGCGAGGTGATGAAGCCCCGATGCTTGAAGAAGCCCGCGTCCTCGGTGGTCAGCAGGGCGTTCACGAGGTGCGGCGAGAGCTCGGCGAAGGGGGCGAACTCGGGGTTGTCGGGCCCCACGGTCAGCGTGAGAAACTGACCGGGAGCCGGCTCCACCGTGTGGTCGAAGGGGGTGAGCAACCGCGCGGCGCTCATCGCCTCGGGCGCCTCCACCACGCTGCAGCGGTTGATCCCCACCTGGCCCCCGAGCTCGAGCGCGTCGAGGTTCTCGTAGTCCACGACCGCGCGGAGGTCGAGCAGGAAGGTCCCCTTCAGCTTGAAGCCCTGGAGCTCCGGCGTGAGAGATGGCGGAAAGGCCGCGAGCACGGCCTGGCAGGGGACGGGGGGCGACGCGAGCCGCAGCGACACCTTGGGGCGGTCGCCGAGGCGCTCGGCCTTGCCGGAGAGTCGGAGGTCGATCCCCCTCGACCGCACCTGCAGCCGCTCGAGGGTCAGCTCCCGCCGCGCCACGTTCCATTCCCCGGCCACGGCGGTAGCAGCCGAGAGGTCCAGCACGGGGGTTCGCGCGAGGTTCGGGTGGAAGAGCGAGAGGCCCTGGATCGCGAGGTCCCCGTCGAAGCGCAGCACCTCTTCGGCGAAGCGCAGGGTAAGCGTCCCGTCCACCTGGGTGCGCTGGGGAAGGATCACCGGCGTGCGCGTGAGGATCGAAGCGATGCGCCCGAGGCTGAAGCGGGCCGCCTTGATCTCGAGCAGCCCTTTGCGCGGCCCCGGCTCGACCCAGCCTGCCGCAGCCCAGAGCTTGGCTTCCGCCCCCCCGTAGCTCCCGTCGAGCGCCAGCGTCACGCGCCGGCCGGTCGCGTCGGGTCCGATCGTCCCGCGGATGCCGGAGAGCACCAGACGCGGCAGTATCTGGATGCGCCCCCCCTTCACGGTCACATCCGGCAGCGCGAGGGGCGAGCGACGCAACACTCCGCTCACCCGCAGCTCGTCGAAGGAAACGGTGCTGGGGAAACGGGGAGAGCTGAGGAGGATCCCCGAGAGGGTGACCACCGATGGCGCGCCGGGAACGACCCGCCCTACGAGGCGCGCGGCGCGCAGCTCGACCCGACGTTGTCGGTCGTGGACCTCGAGCGACCCGCCCTCGAGCACCACGCTCCGTAGCTTGAGGCGCCCCTCCCCCGGCGCGCGCCGTCGGCGCGAGAGCAGGTCGAGGACGTTGCTCCGTCCGTCCGGGTGGCGCACCCATCGCGCGCGGAGCCCGCTCACGCGTGCCTCGCGCACCTCGAGACGCCCCTTCAGCAGCGCGCCGAAGTCGTAGTCCATCGACACGCGCGCGACGGAGACCCCGGGCCCGCCGGGGTCGTCGTGAGGCGAGCGCACGACGAGCCCCTCGAGCTCCGCGTGGCGATACCCGACCACGGCTCGCCCCACCGCGAGCTCGCGCCCCAGCGCGCGGCCGAGGCGAGGGACGAGGCGCCCGAACAGGTACCAGCGCGCCACGAGGGGCCCGGCCAGGTACAGGCCCCCGGCGACCAGGAGCACCCCGCTCGACCAGAGTAACGGACGCATCCATCGGCGGCGGCGCGAGGGCTTCCGGGAGACCACGAAGGCAGCCTACCACAGACGGTGGGTAGGCCCGCTCGAAGGCGGGGGTGCGCGAGGGAATCCCACACCTCCCGCCGCTGGTATACTTCCTCGGCGTGGACGCCTCGACCCACATCTCGATCTACCTCGCCGAGATCCGCCGCCGAAGTCGCTGGCTGCACGCGCTGCGAGGAGCAGCCGTCTACTGCGCGAGCCTCGCCGGGCTGGCGCTGCTCCTCCTCGGCGCCGCGGCCGTCGCCCGCCTGGACGGCGCGCTGCAGCTCCTCGGACTCGGCCTCCCGCTCGTGGGCCTGGTCGCCCTCGCCGTCCATCTCGTCGTCGTCTTTCGTCGGCTCCGAGACGCCAAGCATCTCGCCGAGCTGGTGGGAGAGCGCGTCCCGGCGCTGCGCAGCGACCTGGTCTCGTCGGTCGAGCTGATCGACGAGGCGCGCCGCGGCCCCGTGCGCTTCTCCACCGCGATGCTGGGTGCGCTCTCGCAACAGACCGCCGAGCGCCTCGGCAAGGTCGACCCCCGGCGGGTCGTCGCCTCCACCGGCCTCCGGCGCGCGGCCATGGGCCTCGCCGCCGCCGCCGTCGCCTGGGCCGGCGCCCTGGCTCTCGCCCCCGAGGCGCTGCGCGAAGCCGCCGCTCGCCTCCTCCGGTTCGAGCTCCGCGCGCCCGAGAAGGTGGCCGAAGAACCTCTCGTGGGCGACCTCCGCGTCACCTACTACTACCCGCCGCACACCGGTCGCCCCCCCCGCCGCGTCGAGAGCTCCACCGGGCACCTGAGCGGACCGCCGGGGACCCGCGCGCTGATCCAGACCACGGCGATGGTCCCCCTGACCGATGGGGCGCTCGTCTTCGAGGCGCGCGAGGGACGACGCACCACGCGCCACCCCCTCACGATCGTGCGCTCCCTCTCCGTGCAGACCGAGCTCCTGCTGCGCGCCGAGGGGACCTATCACTTCGAGGTCGTGCGCTCTGCGGGCGAGCGCGTCCGAGACCCCGTGGAGCACCGGGTGGAGCTCGAGCCCGACGAGCGACCGCGCGTCACCCTCTACGGGCCCCCCGAGGAGCTCGAGATCGCCCAGCGGCAAAAAGTCGAGCTCGCGTATCAGGCCGAGGACGACGTCGGACTTTCGGGGGTGGAGCTCGCCTACCAGCTCGGCAGCGGCCCCACGCAGCGCCTCCCGCTCTGGAAGAGCGACCCCCGCACGCGCCAGCGCAGCGCCGCCGGCAAGCACGAGTGGGACCTCTCCACGCTCGGCCTCCGCGCGGGGGCCCGCGTGGCCTACTGGATCGAGGCGATCGACAACGACGCGGTCCTCGGTCCCAAGCGCGGGCTCTCCGCCACCGCACACCTGCGCGTCTTCAGCCCCGAGGAGAAGCACCAGCGCACGCTGCAACAGCAGCAGGAGCTGGCCGAACAGGCCCTCGAGCTCCTCTCCGGCCGGCTGCTCCTCTTCGGCTCCGAGGCGAGCGTCGCCGGCTCCGGGCAGCTCGACCGCGCGCTCGCCCTGCACCGCGGCCACGGCCGGCTCGTGGACGGGCTGCGCGAGCTGCGCCTCCGCATGAAGCAGGACCCCCTCACCCCCGAGGCCGTCGTTCGCACCGTCGCCGCCATCCGCCGGCGGCAGAGCGTCGCTCTCGAGGGAGAGACGAAGCTCCTCAAGGAGCTCGAGGCGGCGAAACGTCGCGGCGCCCCGCGACCGTCGCAGCTCGCGCCGGTGGAGACCCAGAATCGCAAGCTGGTGACGGCACTCGAGCTCGACGCCCTGCTGCTCGCGGATCTCCTCGAGGAGCAGCGGCTCCAGGGGCTGGTGAGCCTGACCCAGGACCTTCAGGAGGCGCGCAAGAAGCTGGCGGAGCTCCTCGCGCGCTACAAGCGCAGCCAGAGCGAGCAGCTCAAGCGAGAGCTCCTCCGCGAGATCGCCGCGATGGAGCGGAAGCTCCAGCAGCTCCAGGCGCAGCTCGCCAGCCTGAGGAGCACGGTGCCCGACGAGTACTTGAACCGCGAGGCGCTGGCCCAGGTGAAGGCCGGGGAGGAGCTCAAGCGCATGAGTCAACTCCTCCAGCAGGGGAAGATCGCCGACGTGGAGGCCGCCCTGGCCAGCCTGGACCAGAAGCTCGCGCGCATGCAGTCCTTGCTCGGCGGCAACCTGCAGGACTACCGGGGCCAGCGCATGAGCGAGCGCGAGGCGGCCTACGGCAAGCTGCTCGACCGCGTCCGTGACCTCGAAGGCCAGCAGCGCGGGCTGGCGCGGCGAACGGAGCAGGTGGTGGGGCAGTATCAGAAGCGGGCGACCTCGCTCATGCAGACCAAGGTGCAGCCGATGCTCAAGCGGGCCCTGGCCAAGGCGCGCAAGCTGGCCAAAGCGGTGGAGGAGGTGGACGAACGCCGCCTGCCCGACTTTCAACAGGAGCAGCTCGGCCGGGTCCGGGCACGCGTCCAGGGGCTGCAAGGTGTATTGCAGCAGGGCGATCTAGAACAAGCCCTCCATATGGCGCAGCGGGCCAACAACGGGCTGCGCACGCTGAAGGAGGACCTCGCCGACGACCTCGAGGGCGCCGGGGCCTGGCAGGGGCAGGCGCTGCGCAAGGCCCTCGGCGGCACGCGTCGGGCGCAGAGCCTCGCGGCCGAGCTTCAGTCGGACCTCGAGACGGCCTTGCCTCCGCCGGGGAGTCTCCTTCGTGCCGAAGATCGACAGGAACTCGGCAAGCTCCGCCGCAGCCAGCAGACCCTGCGGCGCGAGGCCCAGCAGCTCCTGCGGAAGCTGCAGAGCGAGGAGGCGGGGGCGCGCCTCCTCGGGCCCGCGGCGCGCCGCAGCCTGCGCCAGAGCGAGGAATACATGGGGCAGGCGGCCGAGCGGCTGGGAGCCGCGCATCCCCAGGAGGCGCAGGGGGCCCAGGAGGAGGCGGCGGACCGCCTCGCCCAGCTACAGAAGCAGGTCCAGCAGTCGCGGCAGCCGCGCGACCCGACCGGCGAGTCGAGTTATAGAGAGCGCGTTCCAATTCCAGGTGCCGAGACCTTCCGCCCCCCCAAGGAGTTCCGGCAGGACCTCCTCGACGCGATGAAGGAGAAGGCGCCCTCCCGCTACCGGCGGATGGTCAAGCGCTACTACGAGGAGCTCGTCCGGTGACCGGCCTCTGTCGCTGGGCCTTCGCGCTCCTCCTCTGGGCCGCGGGAGCCTCCGTCGCCCATGCCGCGCCCGCGGCCACCACCGTCGCCGCCCGCGCGCAGGAGGTCGACCGCCTCCTCGGCGAGTGGCGCATCGAGGAGGCCGCCGCCCTGACCCACCGGCTCGGCGCCATCGCTCCCGGCCACCCTCGCGTCCTGGCTGCCAGCGGCGCGGTCCTCTTCCACCAGGGGCAATACGATGCCGCCCTCGCGCTGCTCCGCGCCGCCGAGCGCGGCCAGCGCGGCCTCGCGGCGCGCTTCCGCCCCCTCACCGAGCTCGTGCGCTCGACCGCCGAGGCCGTGAAAGGCTTCGTCGAGAAGAAGAGCCCGAGCGGACACTTCCGGATCCGTACCGCTCGCGGCAAGGACGAGCTGCTCGTCCCCTTCGCCATCGAGACGCTCGAGGCCATCCGCGAAGCGCTGGCCAAGGATCTCGGCTACGCCCCCCCGGGGACGGTCCTGGTCGAGATCTATCCGCGCGCCGAGGAGCTCGCGCGCGTCTCCACGCTCACGCAGAAGGAGATCGAGCGCTCGGGAACCGTGGCGCTCTGCAAGTACGACCGGTTGATGGCGGTGAGTCCGCGAGCGCTGCTTCGGGGGTACCCATGGCGCGACACCCTGGCGCACGAGTACGTCCACCTGGTCGTGAGCCGCGCGTCGCGCAACACGGTTCCCATCTGGCTGCACGAGGGGCTGGCGAAGCTCTTCGAGGTGCGCTGGCGGCTCGGACCCGAGGAAGAGGTCCCCCTCGGACCCACGCAGGAGCACCTGCTCGCGGAGGCGCTCGCGGCGCGACGCCTGGTGGGGTGGTCCGAGATGCACCCTTCCATGGCCAAGCTCCCCGACCAGCGCTCCACCGCCCTCGCCTTCGCGCAGGTCCACACGGCCCTGGCCTACCTCAAGGAGCGCGCGGGGCTCCCCGGCCTCCGGCGCCTCCTCGGAGCGCTGCGCGCCGGCCGCGACGACTGGCTGGCCGTGCATCAGGTGGCCACGCTGCCGCCGGGAGGCTTCGAGCGGGCCTGGCGCAAGTACCTCCGAGGGCTCAAGCTGCGCCGCCTGCCGGGCCTCGTGCCGGCCGAGCTGACCTTCGGCACGCCGCGGACGAAGGAGCAGGAGCTGGCGGCCCTGCGAGAGCAGCGCGCGAAGCGGCACTTCCGGCTGGCTGACCTGCTGCGGCAGCGGAAGCTCCTCCCCGCCGCCATCCTGGAATACGAGCGGGCGCGCGACGCGGCCGGCGAACGCGACGCCTTCGTCAGCAACGCTCTCGCCCGCTCCTTCCTCGAGGTGGACCAGCCGGCACGCGCCATCGCGGCGCTGTCGCCCGTGCTCGAGTACTACCCCGACCTCTCGGGGCCCCAGGTCACGATGGGCGCGGCGTACCTGCGGCGGGGGGACCCGCGCGCGGCCACGCGGCACCTCAAGGTGGCCCTGCGCCTCAACCCCTTCGACCCGGAGGTCCACTGCGGTCTCTCGCGCGCGCTGCCGGCGGGCCCCGAGGCGGAGCGCCACGGTCGCCTTTGCTCCACCCTGGTCGAGTGAGCGCCCGGGTCTACCCGCGCCGGGTGAAGATCGATTCGAGAAGGAGCAGGAGGAGCAACGCCACCCCCACGGCGTGCCAGAGCTCCACGCGCTGTTTCGCGCGCGCCATCCGGCGGCCGTCCACCTTCGAGGTCTGGAGCGTACCCTTTCGCAGGTCCGACTCCGCCGGGTCCACGTTGGCCGCGAAGCTCTGGCGCTCGAGCGCGGTCACGCGTCCCTCGTCCGACACGGCCGTCAGGCGGTAGAACCCCGGCTGATCGGCGTGGAGCTCGAGCGTCGCCCTCCGCGCCAGCTGCTTCGCGGTCCAGCTCTGCTCCTCGCCCGACGGCGTGACCAGGCGCAGGTGCTGCCGCACGGGCACGGGGTCGAGGAGGTAGCGCCCGGGGACCGTCAAGGCCCGCCGCTGTTGCGGGTCGGGCGCCCGGCTCAGATAACGAATCGTCTGCTGCACGAGCGGAAGATACCCCGGGCGGATGGGCAGGTCAGTCCAGTCGCGATCCACGGTGGAGGTGAAGAGCACCACGCGCCCCAGCCCTCGACGCCCCTCGAGCAGCGCGGGCGAACCGTCGTCGTAGTAGAGGATCACCCGACGATCCGCGGTAGTCGCGGGGCTCAGCCGGTAGACGCGGTCGAAGCGGGCCGTACGAAGGCCGCCCCCCCCTTCCTCGGACCAGATCCCGGCCACGATGGGGTGCTCCACGTCCACGCGACCGATGCGCAGCGCGCTGCCCCCGCTGTCGGGCGCCGTGGCGCTCACCGCGGAGCGCAGCGGCTGTGGAAGCAGCCGACCGAGGGTGCGGTTCACGGCCTCGGCGTCCACCTGCTCCCCGAGCGCCACGAACAGTCCCCCCCCCTTGTTCACGTATTGCTCGAGCTGCTGCGCCAGGGGGGGGGCGAGCCCCTTCACGTTGCAGAGGGCCACCACGTCGAAGCTCGTGAGCCGCGCGCGCTCGAGGTCGTCCACCGTGACCACCTTGGCGCTCACGGCCTGACCGCCCACGCCTCCCGCGGCGAGCGCCGTCTCCAGGTAGAAGAGCTCGTCCCGGTGACGCACCGGTGACGGATCGCCGTTGACCAGGAGCACGCGGAGCTCGGTCTGGATCTCCACCTGCAGGTAGCGTCGGTCGTCCTCGGGCAGGGCGTCCGGCTCGAGCGCTACCACGGCCTGGTGCACCCCACCGCTCGGGAAGGAGTGCTGGAAACGCTTTCGGCCGCAGCTCCAGCCCCCGAGCGCGAGCACCCCCCGCGCCGCCTGCCGACCGTCGACCTCGAGCGAGAGCTTCACCGCGTCGGCCGCCGGCCCGTAGTTGCATACCTTCGCCACCAGCGCGGTGGAGCGCTGCCCCGGAGCGCCCGAGGCATGCGCCGTGAACGCCACGACGGCCCGGTTCTCGGCCTGACCCTTGCCGCTCACGTCGACCGCGTGCAGCCGGATGTCGGCGGGAACCTCCCCCCGCACCCCTGCGAGGCCGTGGAGCGCGAGGTCCGTGAGGACGTAGATGTGCCGCTCGGGGAGCGCCGAATCGCGCAAGAGCCGCGCCGCCTGTGCCACCGCGGGCCCCAGGCCGCCGTGGCGGTAGCCCGGCTGCACGGCAGCGATGGCCGAGCGGACCTTCCGCGTGTCGCGGGTCAGCGTCGGCAGGGGGCCGTCCGGCACCGAGACGCGCAGCACGGCCACGTCGGCGCCTCCTCCGAGCAAGGTCACGATCTCCTGCGCTCGGCGGGCCGCGTCGTGGCCGAGCGTCCGGGTGGACGATCGACGGCGCATGCTCAACGTGTCGTCGAGGACGATCACGGCGCTCTGTGGGCCGGCTCCTACCATGGGGAGCTCGGAATCCACCTCGGCGTAGGGCTTCGCCACCATCAGCACCACCGCAGCGACGAGCGCCACGCGGAGCGCGAGGAGCAGCCACTGCCGGAGCCGAAGACGCTGCGCCACGCGCCGGTTCGAGCGCAGGACGAAGTCGATGGCCGCGAACGGACGGCGTGGAGCCCGCCGGCGCCCGACGAGGTGAATGATGAGCGGCACGAGCGCCGCCACGAGGCCCACGAGCATCACCGGAGCGAGGAAGCTCATCGCCGTCCTCGCTTGCTGCTCAGGAAGCGGAGCAGCACCTGGTCGACCGGCTGCCCCGGGGAGATCTGGTGGTAGCCGATCTCCCCCTGCCGGCAGGCTTCGCGCGTGCGCTCCAGGAAACGCTCCATCTCCTTCAGGTAGAGCTTGCGGATGCCGCCCGGGTCCACGAGCACGGCGCGCGTGTCCTCCATGGCCTCGAAGAGCGTGAGGTCACCGAAGGGCAGGCCGAGCTCGTCCTCGTGGAGCAGGTGAAAGAGCACCACGCGATGTCCCCGCGCGCGGAGCTGGCGGAGGAGGCGCAGCGCGTCGGGGTGGGCGTCGAACAGGTCGCTCACCACGAGCACGAAGCTCCGCCGGCCGATCACGTCGGTCAAGTAATGGATCGCGCGCCCCAGGTCCGTGCGCCCCGACGGAGCGAGCTCCTCGAGCGCCGTGAGAAAATGGGAGAGGTGCGCCGTCCTCCCGCGCGGCGGCAGGTAGCACCGCACGTCCTCGGCGAAAGCGAGCAGGCTCGGCTGGTCGCGCTGTCGGGCGAGGAGGTAGGCCAGCGAGGCCACGAGCACGCTGCCGTATTCGAGCTTGGAGAGGGGCGCGCCGTAGCCCATCGACCCGCTCGCGTCGAGCAGGAAGTAGGCGCGCAGCTCCGTCTCGTCCTCGAACTGCCGCACGTAGTAGCGGTCGAAGCGAGCGTAGGCCTTCCAGTCGATGCGCCGGATGTCGTCCCCCGGCGCGTACTCCTTGTGCTCGGCGAACTCGATGCTGGAGCCGTGGTGGGGGCTACGGTGCAGACCGGCGAGCGACCCCTCGACCACCGCCTGCACCCGGAGCTGCAGATTGCCGAGCTTCGCGAGCGCCTCCCCGTCGAGGTGCCGGTGTCGCGGGGTGGTGACCATCGGGGCTCAGGGCCGGACGGCGGCCAGCAGCTGATCGATGAGCTGGGTCGTGGTGACCCCTTCCGCCTCCGCGTGGAAGTTGCGGACCAGCCGGTGCTGGAGCGTGGGGCGCACGAGATCCCGGATGTCCTCCACGCGCACGGCGTAGCGCCCTTCGAGCAGGGCCTTGGCCTTCCCGGCGAGCACCAGGTACTGCGAGGCGCGGGGGCCCGCCCCCCAGCTCAGGAACTCCTTCACCACCGCCGGAGCCCCTTCGGCGTCGGGACGACTCAGCCGGCAGAGACCCACCGCGTAGCGCACCACGTGGTCCGCGACGGGGACGCGCAGCACCAGGTCCTGCAGCTGCCGGATGCGCTCGGGGCTGAGCACCTTGCGCAGCTGCGGCGTGTAGTCGCTGGTCACCTGCTTGACGATCTGCACCTCCTCCTCCTCGGAGGGGTAGCCCACGTCCACCTCGAACATGAAGCGGTCGAGCTGCGCCTCGGGGAGGGGATAGGTTCCCTCGTGCTCGATCGGGTTCTGCGTGGCGAAGACGAGGAAGGGCAGCTCGAGCTCGTGCGTCGCGCCCGCCGCCGTCACGCGGTACTCCTGCATGGCCTGGAGCAGTGCGGCCTGCGTCTTGGGCGGGGTGCGGTTGATCTCGTCGGCGAGCACGAGGTTGGCGAAGATGGGCCCCTTGATGAAGCGGAAGAAGCGGCGCCCCTGGGCCGGGTCCTCCTGCAGGACGTCGGTCCCCGTGATGTCCGACGGCATCAGGTCGGGGGTGAACTGGATGCGCGAGAAGCGCAGGTTCAAGAGCTCCGCCAGCGTCGAGACGAGCAGCGTCTTCGCCAGACCGGGGACGCCCACGAAGAGGCAGTGCCCGCGGGCGAAGAGGGCGATGAGCAGGTGCTCGATGACCTTGTGCTGACCGACGATGCGCTTCTCGATCTCCGCGAGCACGAGCCGTCGCGCCTCGGCGACCTCGTGGATCGCCTGAAGGTCCGCGTCGTCTCGGGAGAGCTCCTCGGCCTGCTCAGCGCTCATCGCGTCGCTCGTGCGTGAAGGGAGTTCATCTTGCCACAAGGGCGATCCTCAAACCACAGGCGGCTCCGTGACAAACCTGCGAGCCTGCACGCGGTTTGCGCGCCCGGCCGTCGAGGCGCGGCCCCGAGGCTCCGCTGGCGCGTCGTCCGATTTTTTGCCCAGTAGGTCTGTGTGAACTAATGTAGGACCATGTACGCAGCCAACGCGCCGGTTCAGCTCCAGAGGGAGTATTTCCGTAATAACGACGACACCTTCACGCTGCATCGGGGGGACTGCCGGGAGGTGCTGGCGGACCTCCCCGCCGAGAGCGTGGACCTCATCTTCGCCGACCCGCCCTACTTCCTCTCTAACGGTGGGATCACCTGTCAGTCGGGGCGCATGGTGAGCGTGGACAAGGGGGCCTGGGACGCGTCCGCGGGGGTCGAGGAGAACCACGCCTTCAACCTGAGCTGGCTAGCCGCCTGCCGCCGCGTCCTCAAACCGAACGGCACGATCTTCGTCTCGGGGACACGCCACGTCATCTACAGCGTGGGCTTCGCGATGCAGCAGCTCGGCTTCAAGATGCTGAACGACATCAGCTGGTACAAGGTAACCCCCCCGCCGAACCTGAGCTGCCGGTACTTCGTGCACTCGACCGAGACCATCCTCTGGGCCGCGCGAGACGAGCGCAGTCGCCACTACTTCGCCTACGAGGTGATGAAGGCCGAGAACGGCGGCAAGCAGATGCAGAGCCTCTGGTCAGTGCTGCCTCCGCTCAAGGCGGAGAAGCGGCACGGCAAGCACCCGACGCAGAAGCCGCTCACGCTGCTCGAGCGTATCCTGCGCGCGGCCAGCGTCGAAGGCGACGTGGTCCTCGACCCCTTCGCCGGCAGCGGCACCACCGGGATCGCGAGCGCTCGCCTCGGCCGGCGCTACGTCGGCATCGAGCTCAACCCCGAGTACCTGGAGCTCACGCTGAGCCGCTATCGCGACCTGGACGGCGAGCGGGCGCAGACCACGCGCTCGCCGCGGCGCGGGCCGGCCCGCGTCGGCTAGCACCCCGCACGGCGGTGCCTTGACACGCCGCGACCTCAGGCCCACACTTGAATCAAGTTTAGGTCGCCCTAAATCTTGGCGGCTCGCGAAGGACTATGGGGCGCGACGGCACGTGGATTAGCGCGGTCATCGCGGCGACGGCGGCCGCGGTGCTGGTGTTCTGGCCCAGGCTCGGGCTCCTGGCGCGAGGCCGCGCGTGGCGCGAGTGGCGGGAGCGGGCCCGCATGGAGGACGCGCTCAAGCACCTCCTGGGTCGGGAACACCAGGGACGACACGCCAGCCCCGAGTCTCTCGCCGGAGCCCTCAAGCTCTCGCCGCAGAAGGTGCTCGGCGTGATCACGCGCATGGAGGCACGAGGGCTCTTGCAGTCCGTCGCGCAGGGTCTTCACCTCACGGCAGAGGGCGAGCGCTGGGCCCTGCAGGTCGTCCGCGCGCACCGCCTCTGGGAGCGCTACCTGGCCGACGAGGCGGGCCTGCCCGTCGAGCGGATCCACCGCGCGGCGGAACGGGCCGAACACCGGCTGACGGCGACCCAGGTGGACGCGCTCGACGCGCACCTCGGTCACCCGCAGGCCGACCCCCACGGCGATCCGATCCCCGCCGCCGACGGGACGGTCAACCCCCACGTCGGGGTCCCTCTCACCGACTGGCCGCACGACAAGGTCTGCGAGATCGTCCACGTGGAGGACGAGCCGGAGGTGCTCTTTCGCCAGATCGTGGCGCTGGGGCTCCGCCCCGGGATGCAGCTGCGGGTCATCGAGGCCGACCGGACGCGCCTCGTGATCAGCGACGGCATCGAGGAGCACCGCCTTGCCCCGGCGCTCGCGGCGAGCATCCACGTCCAGGTCGTGGCCGAGCCCGCCTCCCGCCCGGAAGGGGTCGTCTCGCTCGACGAGCTCCGTGACGGCGAGGAAGCCGAGGTCGTGGCGCTCGACCCGCTCTGCCGCGGGTTCAACCGCCGACGCCTGCTCGACCTCGGGCTGACCCCCGGGGCGGCCATCTACCCTGCCCTGCGCAACGTCTTCGGCGACCCGCGCGCCTTCCGCGTGCGCGGCACCCTCATCGCCCTCCGGCGGGAGCAGACGCCGCACATCTGGGTGCGGCGCCGGTCGCCGCCGGCGCCCGAGTCCGCGACGCCGCAATCCGAAGGGGGGGCCTCGTGAGCCGCGCCGGCCCGAGCTCTGGCTGCGAAAGCTGCCCGCTCCACCAGGAGCTCGGCCGCATGGGGATCAGCCTCAAGAACTTCGACCGCGTGCTGGCCCTCGCCGGAAACCCGAACACCGGCAAGTCGAGCGTCTTCAACGCGCTCACCGGCCTGAAGCAGCACACGGGCAACTGGCCCGGCAAGACCGTCACGCGCGCGGAAGGGGGCCTGGTCTACGCGGGCGTGCGCTACAAGCTCGTGGACCTGCCCGGCACCTATTCGCTCCTCTCCGCCTCGCAGGACGAGGAGGTGGCCCGCAACTTCATCCTCTTCGGGCGGCCCGACTGCACGATCGTCGTCGTCGACGCCACCGCGCTCGAACGCAACCTCAACCTCGTCCTGCAGGTGCTCGAGGTCACCGACCGCGTGGTGGTCGCGGTGAACCTGATGGACGAGGCGCAGCGCAAGGGGATCACGGTGGACGTGCGCTCCCTCGCGCGCGAGCTGGGGGTCCCCGCCGTGCCCACCGTCGCGCGCACGGGCGAGGGGCTACACGACCTGGTGCGCACCGCGGCCGAGGTGGTGGAGGGGAAGATCTCCATCGCGGCACGCAAGGCTCCCGCCCCCCCCGAGGTGCAGCGCGCGGTGGACGAGCTCCTGCCGCTCATCGAGCAGGTCGCCCCCGGCCTGCCGAACGCGCGGTGGGTGGCCTACCGTCTCCTCGACGGAGACTACCGGGTGCGGCAGGCCCTCCTCACGGGTGAGCTCGCACAGCTCAGCGCGGCCCAGTCGGCGAGCCCCGAGGCCGCCAGCCGCAAGATGGCCGTGGCGGGGCGACAATGAGCGAGCAGCCGAAGACCGCTCCCGAGCAGATCCTGGCCCACGTGGACGAGCTGCAGCGGCGCCTCGGGGACCGTTTTCGCGACCACATGGTGGAGGCGCTCTACGCCGAGGCCGCCCGGATCGCCGAGCGTACCGTCCGCACCGACGGGGCGCGCCGCTGGGACTGGGACCAGCGCATCGACCGCATCGTGACCTCGCCGATCTTCGGCCTTCCGCTGATGCTCGCGCTCCTGGCCCTCGTCTTTTGGCTGACCATCGTGGGAAGCAACGTCCCCTCGGCGCTCCTCGCCAAGGGCCTCTTCTGGCTCAAGGATCAGGGGATCGCGCTCTTCCAGTACGCCGGCAGCCCCGGCTGGCTCACCGGCTTCCTCTGGAACGGCGTCTTCCTGGGCCTGGCCTGGGTCCTGAGCGTGATGCTCCCGCCGATGGCCATCTTCTTCCCGCTCTTCACCATCCTCGAGGACCTTGGCTACCTGCCGCGGGTGGCCTTCAACATGGACTGGCTCTTCAAGCGCGCCGGCGCCCACGGCAAGCAATCGCTCAGCATGGCGATGGGCTTCGGGTGTAACGCGGCGGGGGTCATCGCGACGCGGGTCATCGACTCCCCGCGCGAGCGGCTGATCGCCATCCTCACCAACAACTTCGTGCCGTGCAACGGTCGCTACCCGACGCTGATCATGCTCGGGACCGTCTTCATGGGGGCGAGCCTCCCCCCGGCCTGGGCCAGCCTCGCCGCCGCGGGCTCCGTCGTCGGGGTGGTCCTGCTCGGGATCGGCTTCACCCTCGGCGTCTCGTGGCTGCTCTCGCGCACCGTGCTCAAGGGGGAGGCCTCGGCCTTCACGCTCGAGCTCCCCCCCTACCGCCGTCCGAGCGTGCTGCGCATCCTCTATACCTCGCTCATCGACCGCACCGTCTTCGTGCTCGGTCGCGCGCTGCTCACCGCGGCGCCCGCGGGGGCCGTGATCTGGGTGCTCGGCAACGTGCACCTCGGCCAGGCGAGCCTCGCCCAGCACCTGGCGGACCTGCTCGGCCCTCTCGGACGCGGCCTGGGCCTCGACGGGGTGATCCTCCTCGCGTACGTGATCGCCATCCCGGCCAACGAGATCGTGGTCCCCACCATGCTCATGGTCTACATGGGCACGACCCAGATGACCGAGCTCGAATCCCTCGACGGCCTGCGCGCCCTGCTCGTCGGGCAGCACGGCTGGACGCTCCTCACCGCCGTCAACCTGATGCTCTTCTCCTTGCTCCACAATCCCTGCGCCACGACGATCCTGACCATCTGGAAGGAGACGCGCAGCCGCAAATGGACCGCCGTCGGCGCGCTCATGCCGCTGTGCATCGCCTTCCTGGTCTGCGCGCTCGTGGCCCTCGTATGGCGGCTCGTCGCGAGCGCCTGACCCGGACGATTCCCCCTCCACGGAACCCGAGATGATCAACCGCGCCGAAATCGTCGATCGCAACTACGTCAAGCTGCTCACCGAGTGGAAGGAGGAGGTGCCGCGCCGCGCACCGGAGCTCCCCGTGCGCGAGGGCGCTCCGCTCACCGGAGCCGCGCTGCTCGAGCTCGCCGAGGCGCAGCTCGTCTGCCGCCACCTGGACCTCGCCGCGCGGGAGCTCCGGGCTCTCGACCAGTCCTACTACACCATCGGGAGCGCGGGGCACGAGGGGAACGCCGTCCTCGGGCGCGTCACACGGCACACCGACCCTGCGCTACTGCACTACCGCAGCGGCGCCCTCGTGGCGGAGCGCGCGCGGCAGCGCCCCGAGGTCGACGTCGTACGCGACACGCTGCTCGGCCTCGTGGCCTCGCGCGAGGAGCCGATCGCCGGCGGGCGACACAAGGTGTGGGGGAGCCGACCGCTCTGGATCCTGCCCCAGACCAGCACCATCGCCAGCCACCTGCCCAAGGCGGTGGGCCTCGCCGTAGCGATCGAGCGCTCGCGGCGGCTCGCGCAGACGCCCCCGCTCCCGCGGGACAGCATCGTCCTCTGCAGCTTCGGCGACGCGAGTCTGAACCACAGCACCGCGCAGGGGGCGATCAACGCCGCGCTCTATTCCGCCCACCGCCGCCTCCCCGTGCCGATCCTCTTCGTCTGCGAGGACAACGGCATCGGCATCTCGACGCGAACGCCCGTCGACTGGGTACGCACCACCTGCGGCTCCCGGCCCCACCTGCGCTACTTCTTCGCCGACGGGCGCGACCTCGTCGAGACCCACCGCGTCGCCGAGGAGGCGGCGCGCGTCTGCCGCGAGCAGCGGGTGCCGGTCTTCCTGCACCTGCAGGTCGTGCGCCTCCTCGGCCACGCCGGCAGCGACTACGAAGGGGCCTACCGTACGAAAGAGGAGATCGAGGCCACCGAGGCGCTCGACCCCCTGCTCGCCACGGCCCGGCTCGTCCTGCGCGCAGGGCTCGCGAGCCCGGAGGAGCTCCTCTCCCGCTACGAGGCGCTCCGACGCCGGGTCCGCGAGGAGGCGAGCTACGCCGTGTCGCGACCGAAGCTCACCAGCGCGGCCGAGGTGCTCGAACCCCTCGCCCCCCACCACCCCGATCGGGTCGCCACCGAGGCCGGGCGCCCTCTCGCCGAGGAGCAGCGTGCGCTCGCCTTCGGCTCCGGCGCGCAGAGCCCCGAGAGCGGCCCGCCGAAGCACCTCGCCGTGCAGCTGAACCGCGCGCTGACCGAGCTGCTCGTGAAGTACCCCCAGGCCACCGTCTTCGGCGAGGACGTGGCCGAAAAGGGGGGCGTCTACCACGTCACCACCGGCCTCTACCGCAAGTTCGGCCCCGGACGGGTCTTCAACACCATCCTCGACGAGCAGTCGATCCTGGGCCTCGCGCAGGGGCTGGCCACCCTCGGGCTCCTGCCCATCCCCGAGATCCAGTACCTGGCCTACGTCCACAACGCCGAGGACCAGCTCCGGGGCGAGGCCTGCTCCACGCAGTACTTCTCCTGCGACCAGTTCCGAAACCCCATGGTGGTGCGCATCGCCGGCCTCGGCTACCAGAAGGGCTTCGGCGGGCACTTCCACAACGACAACAGCCTCGCCGCGCTGCGCGACATACCGGGCCTGGTCCTCGCCGTTCCAGCGCGCGGCGACGACGCCGTCGGGATGCTGCGCACGGCGATGGCGCTCGCGGCCGTCGACGGACGCGTAGTGGTCTTCCTCGAGCCCATCGCGCTCTACATGACGAAGGATCTCCACGCCGACGGCGACGGGCTCTGGCTCACCGACTACCCCGCCCCAGAGCACCAGATCCCCGTCGGAGAGGGGCGCGTCTACCACCCGGAGGCCCGCGAGCTGCTCGTCCTGAGCTATGCGAACGGGCTCTACTTCGCGCTGCGCGCCGCGAAGCGCCTCTCGGAGCAGCACGGCCTGCCCACGCGCGTGGTGGACCTGCGCTGGCTGAACCCGCTGAACGAGGAGTTCATCGCCGCGCAGGCGGCGGAGTGTCGCGCGGTGCTGGTCGTCGACGAGGGGCGGAGGACCGGCGGCGTGGGGGAGGCCATCCTCGGCGTCCTCGCGGAGCGCTGTCGCCCGTTGCCTCCCGTGGCGCGCGTCGCCGGCGAGGACTGCTACATCCCGCTGGGTCCCGCCGCGCGGCTCGTCTTGCCGAGCGAGGAGCAGATCGTGGAGGCGGCCCTCCGGCTCAGCCCTCGCTAACGCAGTCGCGCCAGCAGCTCCGCGTGCCGCCCGGAGGCGCGCACCTCGGCCCCCGCGGCCTCTGGCGAGAGCCGCGTAGGGGGTGCGAGCCGGGCCTTCAGCCGGGCCACCCGCTCCGCCGCCTCCTCGAGCCGGGCGGCGAACCGCGGGTCGTCCTGCCCCCGACGCACGAGCGCCTCGAAGGCCGCCTGCTGCCGGTCCCGCCGATGGCAGAGCAGGAGCTGATCCACGCCCGCGGCGAGCGCGAGCACGGCGGCCTCCCCTGCTTCGTACTGATCTGCAGCCGCCGCCATCTCCAGGTCGTCCGAGACCAGCACCCCGCGATAGCCGAGCTCCTCTCGCAGAAGCTCGGTGCTGACGCGCCGGCTGAAGGTCCCCGTGGTCTGCGGGTCGAGGGCCTCGTAGACCACATGGGCCGTCATCAACATCGGCAGGTCCGCCCGCGCCGCCTCGCGAAACGGCACCAGGTCGATCGCCCGCAGCGCCTCGGCCCCCCGGCGCTCCACGGGCAGCGCGTGGTGGCTGTCGGCCACCTCCCCGCCGTGCCCGGGGAAGTGCTTGCCGCAGGAGAGGACCCCGGCGCGCTCGAGCCCGCGCGCGAAGGCCAGCGCGTGGGTCACCACCTCGTCGGGCGTGCTCCCGAAGGCGCGGTCGCCGATCACCGTGTTCGCCTCCGAGCTCACCACGTCCAGCACGGGGGCGAAGTCCAGGTTGAAGCCCACCGCATGGAGGTCCCGCCCCACCCCGTGTCCCACCGCCTCGGTGAGCGCCTCGTCTGCGAGCCCGGCAACGCGCCGCATCGGCGGCCACTCGGGCACGGGCGCCTTGAGGCGCTGCACCCGGCCCCCCTCCTGATCGATGGACACGAGGAGCGGAGCCCCACGAGGCGCTGCGCCGCGCAGCTCGCGGGTCAACGCCGCCACCTCCTCGACGGTGCCGAGGTTGCGCGAGAAGAGGATCACCCCTCCCACCTCGCTCCGGCGGATCCGCGCGAGCAGCTCGTCGGGAGCTGTCTGCCCGTCGAAGCCCACCACGAGGAGCTGTCCGATGCGCGACGCCAGGTCCACGGTCACGCCCCTCCGCCGAGCAGGAGCCGGCCCGGTACCGGCTGGCCCGTCTCCTCCCAGACCTGCGTCACCGCCCCGAAGGCCGCGTCCGTCAGCCCCATGCTCTGCTGCACCAGGCGGAAAAAATCCGGCGCGCCGATGAAATAGAGGCTGTCCCCGACGAAGAGGCTCATGAAGACCGGCCGGCACGACGAGACCCGCAGGCGCTTGCTCCGCAGAAAGAGGGCGAGCCGCGGAGCCACCTGCTCCGCGAGGTAGGGCCACCCGCGGTCGGTCGCCACCACCTCGTAGTTCACCGCCCGTCCGCAGGCGGCCTCGACCGTCTCGCGCACGTCGGCGATGAGCTGGTTCGCCGCGGCGGCGGGGCCGCGGTGGAAGGCCACGCTAAGCACTTCGTCGAGCATCGTCCCTCACAGGCTACAGCTAAGAGGATTCGTGCCGCAGCTCGGCACCACTTTCAAGGTGACCTGAAGGTCTCCCACGTAGGAGCTGGCCACGCTCGGCCCGAGGAACTCGAGCACCGCCGTGCCGCCGGCCGGCTCGCCCGGTCCCGGCTCGACGGAGAGCAACGCCTTGCACGAGCTCGTGGTGAGCCCGAAGCCCGTGCTCCCCGCCCCTCTCAGCCCCACCGCGAACGGGCCCGCCTCGTAGACCTCCCAGCTGCAGCTCGTCAGGCCGGCCTCGGGAGGCTGCAGCGCCAGCGTCCCCCCCGAACAGACTCCCCCACCGTCCTGTCGCTCGAGCGTGCAGTGCACCGTGCGCCGCTTCACCTGACTCGTGCAGGGGGCCGGGTCCGCGTTCGCACCGCACTCCGCCGCCGCGTGGCAGTGGGTATGGGGCACCCGCTCGCTGGCCGCGCACTGCTTGTCCCAGCCGCTCCCTTGCGCGTCGCGACACTGCCGGCTCCCCTTGCGGCACTGCCCCTCGGGGGCCTCCAGGTAGCAGGTCATGCTCGCCGGCGCGAATTGCCGGTCACAGTTGTTGTCCTTGCCGTCGCAGAGCTCCGGCGCGCCCGGGTGCACCGTCGCGTCCTGGTCGTTGCAGTCCGGCTTCGGGTCCGTCGTATTGCTGCCGTCGCAGTCCTGGTCGTAGGGGAGCACGAGGTCGGCGGCCTTGTTGACGACGCGCACCCGGTAGCAGCCGTTCGCAAACGCCGTGGCGAAATTCGCGCCGCTGAAGCCCTGCAGGATCACCGCGCGCCGCAGGACCTCGCCTCGCACGAAGGCCTGCGGCGGGTCCGTGACCGCGAAGCGCGTGATCTTGAGCTTCCCCGCTTCGGCCCGGTGCCCGAGCACGAGGACCCGCACCTCGAGCGCTCCCCCGTCGGGCGCATCGTCCCGCAAGAGCAGCTCGTACGGGCGCGCCGCGAGGTCTCTCCCCCGCACGTCGTGCCGCTCCCCCGCCCCCACGGGCTGGAGCAGGAACTTGTCCCCCTGCTTCACGGCCAACCGAAACTCGAGCTCGTCGACGGGGCCGCCGCTCACGGCGACGAGGAGCCCCGTCTCACCCCCGCAGCCGCCGCCGACGAGCAGCGACGCGCCGAAGCAGAGCAGACTGCACCAGGCCCGTCGCACGCCCGCTATCCCCCGGAATCCGCGCCCGCGTCCACGCCCAGGTCCGGCGTCGAGGGCGGCACGCAGACGCCGCTCTGACAGGACCAGTTGCCCCCGGGGCCGCAGGAGGTTCCGTTGCTCTTGTTCTGCTCCGTGCAGTTCCCGTTCGACGGGTTGCAGCTCGCCGTCTTGCACTCGCCGCTCGGCGTGCAAACGCGCGGCGTCCCGCCGCACACTCCGCCCGTGCATTGATCGTTCAGGGTGCAGCGCTGCCCGTCGTTGCAACCGGTGCCGTCGCCCACGTTACCGATCGAGCACGAGCCCGTGGCGCAGCTCGCCACCTTGCAGGCCTGCGAGGTGGAGCACGACCCGCACCAGTCCCCGCCGCGCCCGCATTGCCCGTTCGTGTTCCCCGCGTGACAGGTACCGCCGTCCCAGCAGCCGGAGCAGCACGCCGCGCCGTGGCACTGGCCGCTCGAGCCGTTGCACGCCGCGCCCTCCTGCCGCGCCGGATTGCCGCACACGCCGCTGTTGCACTGGTCGAGCGTGCACTCGTTGCCATCCGCGCACCCGCGGCACGTCTCTCCGTTTCGCCCGCAGCTCGACGCGCTCTGCGCCGCCGTAGCGCGGCACGACGCGCTGTTCTCGCAGCAGCCGCTGCACCGCCCGTTCGCTATGCACAGGCACTGCCCGTTGACGCAGTTCAGCCCCGCCGCGCACGGTCCTCCCGTGGCGCCGCAGACGCAGGTCGAGCCGGCGCAGCTATCCACGTCGGGGCCGTTGCACCGCCGCCCGCAGCCCCCGCAGTTGTCCTTGTCGTTGCCGAGCGCGCGGCACTGCCCCTGACTCGAGCAGCAGACCGTGCCCGCGGCGCACTGGTCCTTGCCGTCGTCGGTGATTCCGCTCGCGCAGTTGTCGTCCACACCGTTGCAGGTCTCGAGCGCCCCGGGGAAGACACTCGGCGAGCTGGCGTCGCAATCGGCGCACCCCTTCAGCCCCGCAGCCAGATCGAGCCTCCCGGTCCCCTGATTGCACCCCGCGCACTGCAGGAACTTGTCGGCGTCGGGGTCCTTCTCCTCGTTCGGCAGCACGCGGTCGCAGTCGTCGTCCTTGCCGTTACAGGCCTCCGGCACCGGCAGCTCGGCGCCCGTGCAGACCCAGTTCGGGTTGAACTCGACCCCCTGCGCGGCCATCACGCGCGCCACGAGGTCGGCGTTCGGCAGCTTGCGACTCAGGTCGCAGCCCGTGACCGTCCCCGCCTTGCAGCTTCCAACGCTGTTGCCGCAGCTCTTTCCCTTGTCCGCCAGATTCACCCCCTGCGGGTCGTCCGGCCGCTTGTTGCAGTCCCAGTCGTCCGTGTCGCACCGCTCGGGCTGCGGCTGGATCGCGCGGAAGCAACGCGCCGAGGCCGGTGCCGCCAGGTCCTCCCCGGCGCAGGTCACGCGATTCCCCTCGTCTCGCGTCCCCACCGGCTTGAGCGGGCTGCAGGCGCAGATCCCCGTCACCGGCCCGCACTTGCCGTCGTTGTCGTCGTTGCACTTGCCCACGTTCGTCGGCACGAGCGCACCGCTCGAATCCGGGTTCCCCTCGTCGACCAACCCGTCGCAGTCGTTGTCGAGCTTGTCGCACTTCTCCACCGCCCACGGGTAGACGGTCTTGTCGTTGTCGTTGCAGTCGGCCGGGGGGGCGAAGCCGTCACCGTCCTTGTCCGTCACCTGGGCGCAGGCGAAGTCGGAGACGCAGTTCTGCCGCTTGCCGTCTCCGCACTTGTCAGGCGCCCCGGGAAAGGCCCGCGGGTCGGCGTCGTCGCAGTCGAGCTGGGATTGCGGCGGACTACACTGCGCCCCGGCGAAGCCGTCTCCGTCCTTGTCGCACGTCTCCGTCGGACAGCCGTCGTCCTTGGCCGCCTTCCCGTCCGCATCGTGGTCCACATCCCGTTGCCGCAGCGCGCCTCCGTCCTTGGTCGCCCCCGTGCCGCAGAACTGCCGCAACCCCCCGAGGACGGTGCCCCCCTCCTTCCCCTCCGAGTCCTTGGTGGACCCGGGAAAGATCCCCGCGTCGTAGTCGTCCGGATCGTCGCGGGGCACCGTGCAGCTCGGGTCGGTCACGGTGGCCAGTGCATGGCCGTCGCCGTCCACGTCGCACGGCACGCACCCCTCGTCGGTGACCTTGTTGCAGTTGTTGTCGATGCCGTCGCAGGCCTCCTGCGCACCCGGGTTGACCTTCTTGTCCTTGTCGTCGCAGTCGATGGGCGGCGCGTAGCCGTCGCAGTCGTCGTCGGTCTTGCAGGACGTGTCCTGACCGTTGCAGTCCTCGTCGATGCCGTCTCCGCAGAAGGGGGCCGCGGGGGCGGTCTTCCCTTCCTTGGCCAGCTTGTCGAGACACGCCTTCGGCAGCGCGGGGAAGGCGTCCTGCCCCGCCTTGCACAGGTCCTCGGCCTCCTTCAGCCGCGGCGAGCGACAGGGGTCGTTGTCGTCGCAGTCCTCGGTGCTCGGCACGCCATCGCCATCGGAGTCGGTGCACACCTCGTCCCCTTCGCCCGGCTGGGCCCGGCAGGTCGCGCTGCAGTCGTCGTCCCGCCCGTTGCCGCAGATCTCCTTGGCGAAGGGGTGCACCTGCTTCTCCCGGTCGTTGCAGTCGAAGAAGGTGCAGGCCATGACCTGGCAGTTGAAGCCCGGCGAGTTGCACGCCGGAAACCCGTCGTCGTCCTCATCGCGCCCGAGGGGGACGAGCGTCAGCCCCACCTCCTGCACGCCATCCACCTGGAAGTCCCGCAGAGCGAACTGGATCCCCCCGGCCCCCTGACCGCCCCGGCCCACGATGTGCACCAGGTAGTTCCCGGCGGCGCCGAACTCGATCGCCACCCGGAGCGCCTGGTCAGGCTGCGAGATGTCCCGATTCGGATTGGAGGAGTCCACCCGCTCGCCCACCCGCTCCAGGATGAGCTTCCCGGTGGAGAGGTCCTTCACGCGGAGGTCGAAGGTCTCGACCAGGCTCTGGGCTCGCAGGGTCAAGAGCAGCGCGTGCTGTTGCCCGCAGCGCGGCAGGCTCGCCAGCGCCAGCGCCCCGGCGACCACGACGAGCGCCGGGCCCAGGCGCGCACGCCATCGGGCCCCCGGGTAACGCCGCACACTCGCGGCGCCTCCCGGGGCTGCCCCCTGGCCTCCCTCGTCCCGTCGTCCCGTCATCTCGTTGGCGCTGGGCTGGTCGCGTGACCTGTCCTTAGTATATCGCAGCGGTTACGGGGGCGACAACCCGAGGTCCTCCCGGGCGCAGGTTCCCTGGTGCGCGTCGGAGAACGCGGGGCAACGCACGCCTCGCCCCGTCGGTCAAACGCGTTGACCCGAGCGTCGCCGCATGGCTATAGTCCCGCAACTTTTAGGCTGAAAACGCGCTCTCGAGGGGGCGCCTTCGCTCGATCGGATCCGGAGGACGTGCTGATGATGCGGCTGGTGTCCCTAAGCGCGGCGCTCGCGCTACTCGTAGCGGCACCCCGGGCCGTAGTAGCCCAGGGCCTCATGCCGCAGCCCAACCCGGGCGCCGGCCAGGCTCCTCACAAGGAGGAGAAGGAGGGGCCCGCCGAGGCCGCCCCGGAGGGCAAGGACGGGGAGCCCGAGCTACCTCCGCTGCCCCCCTGGCCAGGACAGGACTCGAAAAAGCTCCAGTTCTTCCAGATGCAGGGGTACTTCCGGTTTCGCGCGCAGCTCTTCCAGAACGTGAATCTGGGCATGCACAACACGGGAGGCCTCACGGCGCCCTTCAACACGCCCCTCTCCGAGCAGGTCGGCTCGCCCGTCAGCTGCGAGAAGCGCATCACCAAGCCCGTGCCGGGCGGCGGCACGCGGGGCCTCGAGTCCGGCTCCTGCCCGAGCAACACCATCGCCGGCGCGAACATCCGGCTGCGGCTGGAGCCCACGATCAACGTGGCCGAGCGCGTCTCCATTCACACCCAGATCGACGTCTTCGACAACCTGGTCCTGGGAAGCACGCCTCAGACGGCCGTCCCCGCGGGAGCCCGTCGCACCCCGGACCTCCCGCTGTCCCTCTTCAACGAAGGGCAGGCCGCCCCCATCGCCGGACAGAACACCCGCACCCCCGGGATCCTGGCCAAGCGCGCCTGGGCCGAGGTCGTCACCCCCGTCGGGACGATCAAGTTCGGGCGCATGCCGAACCAGTGGGGTCTCGGCCTCGTACACAACGACGGGAGCTGCTGGGACTGCAACTACGGAGACAGCGTGGACCGCGTGGTCTTCCAGACCACGGAGCTGGCCAAGCACACCTTCTCCATGGGGTACGACTTCAACTCGACGGGCCCCACCTCGCTCACGCTGGCCTCGGGGCAGAGCTACCTCGGCGGCGGCCAGGCCGTGGACATGGAGCAGCTCGACGACATCGACCAGCTCTTCTGGATCGTGGGCCGCTTCGACAAGCCCGAGGTGATCAAGGACAAGGTGGAGCAGGGCGAGCTGGTGCTGAACTACGGGCTGCACCTCACGCTGCGCAAGCAGGACTTCGACTACGCCCCGGGCGTCGGCCTCGGCACCAGCACGCGCGACTACGCTGCGGCGATGATCGAGCGCAAGGGCTGGCTCCTGATGCCCGACCTCTGGTTCAAGCTCCTCTGGAAGAAGCTCTCCATCGAGTTCGAGGGCGTCCTCGTCGGGGGCCGGATGGCCAACATCTCGGACCAGAACGGCGAGGATCAGCTCAGCGTGCTCCAGTACGGCTGGGCCTTCCGCTCGCAGTACCGGCTGCTGAAGGACGCGCTGAAGATCGGGCTCGAGGTGGGGATGGCCTCCGGCGGCGAGGACGAGGCGCCGAACGGCGACATCGACCGGCGTCGCACCTTCCCGATGGTGGACGCCGGCTTCTGCGGCGCCACCAAGGGCCGCAAGTGCAAGCTCTCCGAGTTCCGCTTCGACTACGACTACCACGTCGGGTGGCTGATGTTTCGCGAGGTGCTCGGCACCGTGGCCAACGCGACCTACTTCAAGCCCTCGGTGCAGTACGACCTCTTCGACAGCCTCGGAGGGCGCTTCGATCTGATCTACGCCCTCGCCAACCGGCCCGTGGCCTACCCCGGCAACGCGATCAACCTGGGGCTGGAAATGGATCTCGAGCTCTACTACCGGAACGTGGACGAGGGCTTCTTCGCGGGGATCCGCTACGGCGTCTTCTTCCCCTTCGGCGGCTCGGGGGCCCTGGCGCGCCCCGCGGACCTCTACTTCTCGCAGGCGGCCAGCGCCGCGGTGGCCCAGACGCTGCAAGCCTATATGGTCGTGAAGTTCTAGAACGCTACTTCTTCTTGCTCCCCTTCAGCTCCTTGATGCGCTTCTTGGCGATGTCGGCGTCCTTGGCCCCCTCCCCGGCCAGCTTCAGGTACTGCTTGTAGGACTCGATCGCCTCGTCGTTCCGCTTGGCCTTGACGTACATGTGGCCGAGGTCCCAGTGGGCCGCCGCCATCTTGGGCTTGAGCTGGATCGCCTTCTCGTAGTGCTTGATCGCCTCGTCCACCTTGTCGAGCCGGCGGTAGAGGGCTCCGAGGTCGAACTCGAGCTCCGCGCTCTCCTTCTTCTCCGCCGCCTTGAGAAAGTAGCGCTCGGCGCGGCGCAGGTAGTCGTCGCGCTGTTTGGCCTGCGTGGGCGCGGTGAGGTTCGCGCTCGTACGCCGGTAGGCCAGCCCGAGCTGATGGGCGTAGTCCGGGTGCTCGGGCTTCAGCTTCACCGCCGCCTCCAGATACGGGATGGCCTTCTGCGGATCGGTGCGAATGAGCAGCACCCCGAGCTGCGCCTGCACCTGTACGTCCTTCGGGTCGAGTCGCGCCGCCTCGGTCAGGCTGCGCAGCGCGTCCTGCTTGCGGTCGGCCTTGAAGTAGGTGATCCCGAGGCTGTAGTGCAGCATGGCCGACTTGGGCTCGAGCTGCGCCGCCCGCTCGAGGTGCTGGATGGCCTTCGGCAGCTCTCCCTTCTCGCGATAGAGCATCCCCAGGCTGTGATGCGCCGCCGCGTAGGCCTCGCGCTGCTCGAGCGCCTTCTTGAGCTCGGCGATCGCCTCGTCGGCCTTCCCCTCCTTCTTGTGGGCCATGGCCTTGTGCAGGTGGGCCGAGGCCTGGTCGGCGGCGGCCCGGCCGGACGGCAGCGCAAAGGCGGCCCAGATGATCAGCGTGCAGCTCACGGTACGCACGGCTCCCTCCCTGTTCGTTGTCCGATGGCCTCCGGCGGACCCGAGCGGGTCCCGACGGGGCGCAGCTACTTTAACCGGCGAGTCTCCGTTCGCGCTACAGTTCGTCCCTCCCGCCTGGAGAAGCGACATGTCCACGGACAAGCCCCGGTCCCTCGGCACGCACCGCCTGCGCGCCGAATCGTTGATGATGAGCTACGGCTACGACCCCCAGCTCTCCGAGGGGGCGCTGAAGTCCCCGATCTTTCAGACCTCGACCTTCGTCTTCAAGAGCGCCGAGGACGGCAAGGCCTTCTTCGAGCTGGCCTACGGGCTGCGCCAGAAGGGCCCCACCGAGGAACTCGGGCTCATCTACAGCCGCCTGAACAACCCCGACCTCGAGATCCTGGAGGACCGCCTCACGCTCTGGGACGAGGCCGAGGCCTGCGCGGTGTTCGAGAGCGGCATGGCCGCCATCGCCACCACGCTCTTCGAGTTCGTCCGCCCCGGGGACGCCGTCCTCTCCTCCGCTCCGCTCTACGGCGGCACCGACTACCTGCTGACCCACGTCCTCGCCCGCCAGGGGATCGTGCACCTCCGCTTCCCCGCCGGCGCGAGCCTCGCCGAGATGGAGCGGGCGGTGGCCAGCGGCGGAGCGCGGCCGCTCGGCGCGATCTTCGTCGAGACGCCGGCCAATCCGACGAACCAGCTCGTGGACATCGGCGCCTGCGCGGAGCTCGCGCGCCGCCTCGCCCGCCCGGAGCGCAAGGTCCCGGTGATTGTGGACAACACCTTCCTCGGCCCCCTCTGGCAGCAGCCGCTCAAGCACGGCGCGGACCTCGTGATCTACTCGGCTACGAAGTTCCTCGGCGGGCACAGTGACCTCATCGCCGGCGCCTGCCTCGGCTCGCGCGAGCTCATCGAACGCGTGCGCACGCTGCGCACCTTCCTCGGCACGATGGCCGGCCCCTGGACGGGGTGGCTGCTCATGCGGAGCCTCGAGACCCTGAAGCTCCGCATGACCTGTCAGATGAAGAACGCGCGCTACGTGGCGGACTTCCTCGCCGACCACCCCAAGGTGGCGTCCGTGCACTACCTCGGTCACCTGCGCGAGGAGGACCCGCAGTGGGCGCTCTACCGCAAGCAGTGCGCCTCCCCGGGGTCCGTGATCTCGTTCGAGGTCGTGGGAGGCGAGAAGGAGGCCTTCCGCCTGCTGAACGAGCTGAAGCTGATCAAGCTGGCCGTGAGCCTCGGCGGCACCGAGTCCCTCGCCGAGCATCCGGCCACCATGACCCACGCCGACGTGGAGCCCGACGCGCAGCGCGCGATGGGGATCACCCCGGCGATGGTACGACTCTCGGTGGGCGTCGAGCACCCGGAGGACCTGCTGGCCGACCTGGCGCAGGCCCTCGAGGGGGTGTGACCTTCTACTTGAAGGCCGCGGCGGTGAGCTCGGCCTCGGGGTCCACCGGGCGAGGAACCGGCCCCTCGAGTACGACAGCCTCGGGCGCAGCGGTTGCGGGCGCGGCAGACTCGGGCGCGGCTGTCTGCGGCTCAGCGGTCTCGGTCGTAGCGGCTGCGGGCGTCGGCGCCACGGCCTGCTCCTTCGGAAGCTGGGCCTCCGCCACCTCGGACATGGTCTCGGCCGCGATATCCATCTCGGCGCCGAGGTCGTCCATCTCGTCCATGATCGGCTGCAGCTCGTCGGAGAACTTGGCCGCGTCCGCCCCGCGGTGATTCAGCACGGCCAGGTGCAGCCGCTCGAGCGCGGCCAGGTAGTTGTGCACCCGGGCCATCACTCGCTCCCGGCTGCGCGAGATCTCCCGGAGGTAGCCGAGCTGCGCCTCGAGCGCGTCCTGCGCCTTCTGGTACTGGCGGCGCGCCACCGGGTCCTGCGAAGCGGAAACCTTCTGTCTCAGGTCCGCGAGCCGGTCCGCCAGGGCCTCCGCCGTGGTGGAGCCCGCCTGCCGCTCCACCTCCTGCCAGCGCCGCCCGAGGGCGAGGATCTTCAGCACCAGCTTCTCTACCTGCGCCACGAGCTTGGGCTCGGTGCTGGTCCCCTGGTCCTTGCGCTGCCGCACCTCCTCGGTGATGCGTCGGTGGATCCCCATCGCCCGCTCGCAGAGCTCCAGCATCTCCCCCGAGAGACTGGGTCGCATCTCGAGGAAGGCCAGGGCCACCGGGTCGCGATCCAGCCGGAGCTGACGCACCACGAGCCCCATCGCCACGAGGAAGCCGTACACCGCACCGTGCATCGGCGCGGCGAAGAGCGCGGGGACATAGGCCGTGAGCGGCAAGCGGGTCTCGAGCGTCACCGTGGCCCAGGTGGCGAGGGCCGTGCTGCACCCCGTGGCCAGCGGAACCAGCCAGCGCCGCGGACCCTTCAGGTCCCGACTGGCCAAAAAGCCCACGGACAGGCCGTAGAGGCCGAGACCGAACCAGGGGTACGCCGGCGGGGCGCCGGAGAGGAGGTGCAGACTCATCGCGCCCAGAAACCCCGCGAGAGCCGCCACGGGCAGCGCGCGCAGGAGCTCGGCCCGTCGCGGAGGAAGCGCCGCCAGACCGAGGAGCGCCGCGGAGGCCGCAAGCGCGACGAGCCGCAGGACCGCCCCCTCCCCCGTGACCCCGAGCAGGCCCACGAGGTGCGCCCCCAGCCCGAGGGCAGCCCCGACCAGGGTGAGGCGGACCACCTGACGGTGAAACGCGGCGTGATCTTCGAAGCGCAACGGCAGTGACATGGAGACCCTCCTTCCCGCGGCGGCGGTGGGCAGTCCCTATGAACGGAGGACCTCGCGAAAGGATCTAGGAGGCGCGCCGGACCCCCGTGGCCCGCGCGTGGGCGCCATGCCACGGGCGAGTCCTCTTGACCCGCCGCCCATCCGTGCCTATCTTCCCGGCCCAAGCAAGCGTTAGCAGTTTTGACACGTTAGAGACCTGCCGGGAGAAAGACCGATGATCTCGGCCCACGGGCTGACCAAGTATTACGGCGACAAGTGCGCCGTACAGAATGTGAACTTCGACATCCAGCAAGGCGAGATCGTGGGCATCCTGGGCCTGAACGGCGCCGGAAAGAGCACCACGCTGAAGATCCTGGCCTGCCTGCTCTTGCCATCCACGGGCACGGTGAAGGTGAACGGCCTCGACGTGGTGGAGCACCCGCACGAGACGCGCAAGCTCGTCGGGTTTCTCCCCGAGGTGCCCCCGCTCTACACCGAGATGACCGTGGAGGGCTTCCTGACCTTCGCGGGCGAGCTCCGGGGGCTGACCCGGGCGCAGACCCTCGGGCGGCTCGAAGAGGTCCTCGCGGTGACCAACACGAGGGACGTGCGCGGCGAGGTGATCGGCAACCTCTCGCACGGCTACCGCCAGCGCGTGGGGATCGCCCAGTCCATCATTCACAACCCGCCCGTGCTGATCCTGGACGAGCCGATCAGCGGTCTCGACCCGGTGCAGATCGTGGAGGTGCGCGAGATGGTCCGCGGCCTCAAGGGCAAGCACACCATCCTCGTCTCGAGCCACATCCTCTCCGAGATCAGCCAGACCTGCGACCGCATCCTGGTGATCCAGGACGGCCAGATCGTCGCCGCGGGGACCGAAGAGGAGCTGACGGCCAAGCTCGCCGGCGGAAACCGCGTGCTCCTCACGGTGCGGGGCGAGCAGGGCCCGATCCTCGAGCTGCTGCGCAAGCTCCCCAAGGTGACCCTCTGCACGGCCGTGAGCGTGGGCGACGGACGCGGAGTGATCGGGCGAGCGCGAACCGACGTCCACGAGATCGAGGTCACCTCCGACGGTGACGTGCGCGAGGACCTGGCCCGCGAGCTCGTCCAGGCGGGCCACGGCCTCTTGCAGCTGCGCCCGGCCGAGGCGGAGCTCGAGTCGATCTTCCTGCGCCTGACCCATCGACCGAAGGTCTCCAACGCCACCGCCGCACCGGAGGAGGTGCGCTCATGAGGAACATCTGGCTGCTCGCGCGCCGCGAGCTCGGCGCGTACGTCAAGTCGCCCATGGGCTACGTGATCGCCACGATCGTGCTCTTCGTCGACGGTCTGCTCTTCAACTACTACGCGCTCGGCGGCACCCCGAAGCTCTCCTCCGAGGTGCTCCAGCTCTTCTTCGCCTTCGCCACCTTCATGACGATGGTCTCGGGGGTCTTGCTCTCGATGCGGCTCCTGGCCGAGGAGAAGCAGCTCGGGACGCTCACGCTGCTGCTCACCTCGCCGATCAAGGACCACGAGATCATCCTCGGCAAGTTCGTCTCAGCGCTGCTCTTCTACGCGGGGATGACTGCCCTGACGATCTACATGCCGCTCCTCATCTTCGTGAACGGCAAGGTGTCGGTGGGGCAGATCTTCGCCGGCTACTTCGGGCTCCTCATGCTCGGCGCGCTCTCGCTCTCGGTCGGGCTCTTCGCTTCGGCCATCGCGAAGACCCAGATCGTCGCCGCGGTGGCGGGGGGTGCGATGATGACCGCCCTCTACCTCTGCTACCTGGGCGCGAACGTCGCCGAGCCTCCGATCCGCGACCTGATGTCCTTCCTCTCGCCCCAACGGCACCTGCAGTGGCAAACGGGGCTCCTCCAGAGCAAGGACCTCTTCTATTACCTGTCCGCGACGTACGCCTTTCTCCTGCTCTCGACCCATGTCCTCCAGGCTCGGAGGTGGCGCTGATGACCGGGCCCAACACGACCCGCCGGGCCGCAGGAGGCCTCGGACTCACGGGGCTCTACCTCGCCGGCATGGTGCTCATCTACGTAGCCGAGCGCATCCTCTTCGAGTCCACGAGCGTCCGGCTGGGCCTCGTGGGCCTCGGGCTCCTCGGCATCGCCGCGGCGATCGGGGGCCGAGTGCTGCGGGCGAAGAACCTCGGACCGATGGCGGTCCCCGTCGAGCGCCGGCTGCTCACCTGCTACCTGGTCGGCCTCCTCGCCCTCGCGCTCTACGCGGCCCAGGCCGACTTCGTCCTCGAGCGGCTCCGCCCCCTCTTCACCGAGGCCAAGAGCGCCGAGCGCTACGGGGTGATCCTCGGCGCCCTGTGGCCGGTGCTCTGGATCTGCTCCGCCATGCCGCTCGTCTTCATCGAGATCTCGTACGCGCCGATGGACCCCACGCGCACCGTCGAGCTGAAGAACATCCAGCGCTCGACGCGCAGCGCGCTGATCCTCGCCATGACCATCTGCACCGCCTTCGCCTTGAACTACGTCGTCGCCGAGTACAATAAGAAGGTCGACCTCTCGTACTTCAAGACCACGCACCCCTCCGAATCGACGCGGAAGATGCTGAAGAACCTCTCGGCACCATTTCGCGCCGTGCTCTTCTTCCCGAGCTCGAACGAGGTGCGGGAGCAGGCGCGCGCGTACTTCGAGGGCCTCAAGGCCGAGTCGAGCCATTTCAAGCTGGAGCTGACCGACCACGCGCTAGACCCGGGGCTGGCCAAGGAGCTCTCCGTCTCGGACAACGGCATCGTGGTGCTGGCGCGCGGCAAGCAGACGCATCAGATCAACCTCGGCACCACGATCAACCAGGCCAAGGGGAAGCTGAAGAAGCTCGACAGCGAGTTCCAGACCGCCTTCCTCAAGCTCGCCACGCAGCAGAAGGTGGCCTACCTCACCGTGGGGCACGAGGAGCTGACGCGCGATCCGCGGGACGACGTGCAGGGCTCGTCGATCCGCGACCTCCGCATGGTCCTCGAGAAGCTGAACTACGATCTGAAGGATCTCGGCATCGGTCAGGGGCTCGCCTCCGAGATACCGAAGGACGCCACGATGGTGATCATCGCCGGGCCGCGAAAGGAGTTCCTCCCGGCCGAGGTCAGCGCTCTGAAGAACTACCTCCGCGGCGGTGGGCGCGTGCTCTTCTTCCTCGACCCGGAAGGGGGATGGAACGGCGCCTCGCTGCTCAACCCCTTCGGGCTCAAGTTCCAGCCCGTGCGCCTGAGCAACGACCGCTACCACGCGCGTCTCACGTACACCCCGGCGGACCGGCACTTCGTCTTCTCGACGGCGTTCTCGGCCCACCCCAGCGTCAGCACGCTGAGCCGCAACGCGCCGCGCATGGCGTCGGTCTTCCTCGGGGCAGGCTATCTGGAGGAGCAGCCGCCGACGGAGACCAACAAGACTCAGGTCCAGTTCACGGTGCACTCCATGCCCTTCACCTGGGACGACCTGGACAACAACCACGAGTACGACGCCAAGACGGAGAAGCGGAAGGTCTACGAGCTGGCCGCGGCCGTGACCATGAAACCCGTCGTTCCGGCCCCCAAGAAGGGGGCGCCGGAGGAGCACGAGATGCGCCTCGTGGTCGTCGCGGATGCCGACGTCATCAGCGACAAGGTCTTCCGCAACCCCGGCAACGGCTACCTGCTCGTCGACGCGATGAAGTGGCTCGGGGGTGAGGAGCGGTTCATCGGGGAGACGACCTCCGAGGAGGACGTCCGGATCACGCACACGCGCAAGGAAGACCAGGCCTGGTTCTACCTCACGATCTTCGGCATGCCGGCGCTCGTCCTGGGGTGCGGCATCTACTACACCCGCCGCCGGAGGAAGCAGTGATGAAGCACCCCGCATTCGCTCACGGTGTGGTTCTCGCAGCGGGGCTCTCCGCGGCCTACGTCGTCTACACGCGCGACCCGGTGCGCGAGGGTCTGGAAGAGGAGATCCCGCTCGTCAACGTACGGCACCTGGACCAGCTCCTCTTCGAGGAGCCGGAGCGCAAGGTGGAGATCTCGCGGAAGAAGGACTCCACGGGCGTCTACTACTGGATCAAGATGGAGACCTGGGAGGTGCCGCCGCCGCCCGCCGCGCTCGCTCCGCCGGGGGTGCGAAGCGCGCCGAGACCCGGCCCGGGGACCGTGAACCCGAACGACCCGCACGCGCACGAGCACGGGCCCGGGGACGCGCACGGTCACGGCCCGAAGGCCGCGCCGCCCGCGAAGGCGCTACCGCCGACGAAGGCACCACCGGCGAAGGTGCTCGCTCCCGCCAAGGCGCCGTCCAAGGCGCCGTCGAAGGAGGGTGCACGGCTGAAGCAGGACCCCAAGGCCGGTCCCGAGAAAGCCCCCGCTCCCGGCATGCGCGTGGCGCAGGCGGCACCCGGAGCACCCGGAGCACCTGGCGCTCCGGGCGGGCCCGGCGCCCCCGGTGGAGCGGTCCCGCCTCCGGTGGTCAAGGCCGCGCCCAAGGTCCGCAAGCTGCGCGAGTTCAAGGGCGACGGCAACGCCGAGATGCTGATGAACGACCTGGCGCGCCTGACCGCGCTGCGCTCCCTCGGCGTGGTGAGCGAGGAGCGCCTCAAGACCTTCGAGCTCAAGGAGAGCAAGTCGCGCCTCGTCTTCGTCTCCGGCGGGGAGCGACGCGAGTTCAAGGTCGGCGGCAAGACCTACGGCAACATGGACTTCTACGTGCAGGACCTGCGCGACGGCAGGGTCTACGTGATTCGCCCCCGTCAGCTGCAGGATCTCCAGTACGCGGAGTTCCGCATGCAGGAGCGCGCCCTGCACAGCTTCGGGCTACAGGACGTGGACCGCGTCACGCTGTCGGCGGGGGGCAAGAAGCGCACGCTCGAACAGCAGGGACGCCGCGATCAGTCGAGCTCGACCTGGTTCCCCGAGGGGATGCCCGACAAGAAGAAGGAACTCTTCCGCAACTGGGTCAACCGGCTCTCGCGCCTCCGCAGCCTCGAATTCCTCCCTCCCGGAGAGAAGCCCGACGGGCTGGCCGACGTAATGACCGTCGAGTGGGCTCTCGGCTCCCGCAAGCTCGGCACGCTGCAGCTCTTCAAGCGCATCGCGCCCCCCTCCAAGGTCGTCCCCGGCTCCGAGGACGCCGTGGGCGACTACTACGCGCTCACCGAGTTCTCGCGCACCGTGGTGAAGCTCAGCCGCCCCCTCGGCGAGGAGGTAGCCCGAGACATCGAGGCGGTGCTCAGGGAGTAGCGCACCGGTCCGGCCGTATCAACGAGCAGGACCCCTTCACGACAGGAGACGCATGAGACGCGCAGTACCCGTGGCCTGTCTCGGCTGGGCGGTGGGCCTCGCCTGGGCGACGCCCGCGGAGGGAGCCAAGCCCCTCCCCGGCGCCTTTCCGCTCCACGAAGCGGCGGCGGCCGGAGACCTGACCAAGGTGCGCGCCCTGGTCGACAGCGGCACGAAGGTGGACGCCCCCGGCGACGACGCGATCACGGCGCTCCTCGTCTCGGCGACCAGAGGACACGCCCCGGTTGCCCGCTACCTGCTGGGGAAGGGCGCGAGCGTGAAGGCACTGACGCACCACCGCCTGAACCTGGCCCACGCCGCGGCACACGGGGGCCTGGTCTGGCTGACCGAACGCGCTCTGGCGGCGGGCCTCGGCCTGGAGAGCACGGACCGCTCGGGACACACGCCGCTGCACCACGCGGTCCTCGGGGGCCACGTCGCGACGGTGGAGTTCCTGCTCGCTAGGGGCGCCGCCCTCGAGGCGCGCAACGCCCAGGGCTACACCCCGCTCGTGAACGCGCTCGACCGCGCGCACGGCCCCGCAGCGCTGCACTTGCTGAGAAAGGGTGCGAACGTGCACGCCGACGCAGGTGGCCACTGGACGCCGCTCGCCTTCGCGATCCTGCGCAAGCTGCCCGCGCTGGCCGAGGAACTGCTCCGGCGCGGAGCCCGCGTCGACGGGGTTCTCGGCGGCGAGCCCGACTACAAGGGCTTCACCCCGCTCGAACTGGCGCTCCACAAGGGCCTCGCGACAGTCGCACGACAGCTCATCGCCAGGGGGGCGAAGGTCACCACGCGCACCGCCGGGCAGTACTACCCCGGCTGGACCGCGCTCCACTTCGCCGCGGCCTCCGGCGACGTGTCGCTCTGCCGTCTCCTGCGTCAGAAGGGTGCGGACCCGACGGCCAAGACCGACAAGGATCAGACGGTGGCCGAGGTGGCCTCGACGAAGGCGGTGGGTCGCGCGTGTGGCGGTAAGTAACGGGGGCGTCTCGCGCGCCCGGCGAGGGGGGCTAGCGAACGGACGGGTGCAGCCAGGCGACCGGGATCAGGTCCGAGCGCACCGGCGCGCGGCAGATCTTGACGTTTGCCGCGGTGGGACAGGACGCGGTGCCGCCGATCTTGCACCCGCGCGCCTTGCAGGCCTCACGCGCCTTCTGCGTGTCGGGACCCGAGTGGCGGCAGTACTGCCCGCAGGAGCTCCCCGAGGTGCAGATGTAGCAGCCGTCCGCCGCCGCCGTCCCGCTCAGCCCCAGCCCTACGCCCAGCGTCAACGCGAACGCCGCCAGACATCCGATCCAGTTCTTCATCGTCGTCCTCCTTGAAGTGAGCGGCGAGGATACCACACGGCGGCGCCGCAGGTGGCGTCGTTCCCGTCGGGATACGCGCTGTGCCACCCGTGTCGCCGGGGCAACGCGGAGCGGAAAGGTCGCGGCGCCTCCAACGACAGGCCACCGCCTCGAAGTGCCAAGTGAATCCCGCCCAGAGGAGATTGGCACGTGCGGTGCTTCAGCCTTCTTGCAGCACCGGACGGCGACGCGACACGCAGGGGGCGACTCCGTAGACCCTCGCGCAGCGCTCGACAGTGCGCAAGGAGGCGCCTATGCGAAGCCCGTTCCTTCGATCGAGCCCCCCCTTCACGCGACCGTGCCGGCACGCTCTCGCGCTCGCCGTCCTGTTCCCTCTGGCAGCCTGTGCGGGGGGCCTCGACGAGACCCCCACCGGAACCGTCGTCCGAGACGAGTCGCCGAGCGGCGCGCGCAGCAGTCGATCCGGCGCCGCAGGTCTCCACACGTCCGCTCACGATCGGCAACCACCCCTCGTGGAACGCCTACCAGGGGGTGATCGACGAGGTTCGGCTCTACGGCGTCGCGCTCTCTCTCGAACGGGTATCGCGATCACCGCGATCCGGGCACCTGCTGGGGCTCCGGCGAGGGCTGCCACACGCAGAACACGGAGCACAACGTGCTCGCCGAGCTCGAGCGGCAGGGGCTACTGGGCATCCCGAACCAGATCGCGTTCGTCGTGACCGAGGGGGTCCCGAGCTGCGGCCAGCCGCGCGCCTGCGTGCCCGTCGAGGCCAACGGGAGCTCCGTGATGCGTCAGGTCAATGTCCTTCCATCCGCCGGTCGGGGCTACTGAATGCGTGCGACCGACGCGAAACCACGTCCTCGCCACACCTCGCGACCAAAGCCAGCCTCTCGCGAGGCCACTGCGTGACCCACCTCTACCGGGCTACTCGACCGCGCGGCCGATGCGCCGGGCTACGCGGGCTGGCTCGCCGCAGGGAACGCGGGTACCGCAACCTGCATCAGCCTCGGACGCGCGTTCGCCACCTCGGCCGAGTGCGTGCGTCGTGCGCGAACGAACTCCGACCTGGTCACCGACCTCTACTTCGGACTGCTCCAGCGTCCCCCCAACGCCGCCGGACATGCCGGCTGGCTGTCTTGGCTCGGCCAGGTGGCGACCCGGGCCGCGGTGATCGACGGCTTCCTCTCGAGGTCGGAGTACGCGGCGGTCTGCGCGCGCTACCCGGCGGCTCCTTTACCGTCCGCTCCGGACCGGAAATTTCGCTCTACGCGAAGGCCGTGGCACGCTGAACGTGGATGTCACCCTCACCGGGAGAAACGCCGTGACGACGATGTACCCCAGCAGCGGACCCGAGCGACGCCACGCGCAGCGCCTGAACGCCGAGATGGAGCTGCTCCTGCGCCTGCCCGACGGGCACCTCGCGGACGACCAGCCGTCGGACACCATCGGGCGCGTCGTGGAGCTCAGCTTCCGCGGCGCGTTCGTGCACACCCCGCGGCTGCTCGACCCGGGCACGGCGGTCGAGTTGACGATCCAGCTCCCCTCGAGCGGAGAGCTCGTCTCGATCGGCGCCGAGGTCGTCTGGGCGGGCGAGCACCCCGACAAGGGGGTGGGAATGGGCCTGGTCTGGTACGCCGACGCGGCCTGACGACGGGTCAGCTCGGTCGCGGGATCCCTCCCATCCGGCTGGGGTCCAACACGCCTCGGGCCGGCAGCTACGCCGGCAGCTAGGCCTTGGCCTTCGCCGCCGTCGGAGCAGCGCTGATCGGCGTCGCCGCCCTGGCCTCCTTGGCCTTGGCCTTGTCTCCGTTGCCCGGCGCGGCCTCGACCGCCGCGCTCGCCGCCGGCGCCGCGTCGGCCTCCTTGATCAGGCCGACCTTCTTCAGCACCTCCTTGCGGATCGCCTCGGCCGTCTCCGGATGGTCCTTCAGGAACTGCTTCGCGTTCTCGCGTCCCTGACCGATACGCTCGCCCTTGAACGCGAACCAGGCGCCGCTCTTGTCCACCACCTCGTGCTGCGTTCCGAGATCCACGAGGTCCCCTTCGTAGCTGATCCCCTCGCCGTACATGATGTCGAACTCGACCTGCTTGAAGGGCGCGGCCAGCTTGTTCTTCACGATCTTGACGCGCGTGCGGCTGCCCACGACCTCCTCGCCCTGCTTGATCGCCCCCACGCGCCGGATGTCGATGCGCACCGTGGAGTAGAACTTGAGCGCGTTCCCGCCGGTAGTGGTCTCGGGGCTACCGAACATCACGCCGATCTTCATGCGGATCTGGTTGATGAAGATGACCAGCGTCTCGCTCTTCGAGATCGTCGCCGTGAGCTTGCGGAGCGCCTGGCTCATGAGCCGCGCCTGCAGCCCCATGTGCGAGTCGCCCATCTCCCCCTCGAGCTCGGCCTTCGGCGTGAGCGCCGCGACCGAGTCCACCACGATCACGCTCACCGCCCCCGAGCGCACCAGCATCTCGGCGATCTCGAGCGCCTGCTCACCGCAATCCGGCTGCGAGACCAGCAGGTCCTCGATCTTCACGCCGAGCTTCTTCGCGTAGCCCACATCGAGCGCGTGCTCGGCGTCGATGAAGGCGCAAACTCCGCCGAGCTGCTGCGCCTGTCCGATGACCTGCAGCGCAAGGGTCGTCTTCCCCGACGACTCCGGCCCGAAGACCTCGATGATCCGGCCCCGCGCCAGTCCGCCGGTGCCGAGCGCGATGTCCAGGGCCAGGGAGCCCGTCGAAATCACCTCCAGCTCCTTCACCAGGCGGTCGGCGTCCCCGAGCCGCATGATCGCGCCCTTGCCGAACTGCTTCTCGATCGAGGCGAGGGTGAGCTCGATGGTCTTGTCTCGGGTCACGGTCTCCATGGCCATGTGCGTCTCCTATCTCGTCGTCCAGCGTCGGTTACGTGTCGTCGTCCCGGGCGTCCTCGGAGCCTTCCTCGCCGTCGCGCGAGGACTCCTCGGCTCGACGCTCCGCTCGCTCGCGCGCGGCGCGCGGCGGCTGCGGAAGCGGGAGTCGAAAGAGGGGCGTGTACTCGGCGTCGCGGCTCGAAAGAACGCTCTGATATAACACCAGCTCGCTGAGAGCGCACTGGTCAACCGGCGCCTCCGGCGCACCAGCGGTGAGATCCCCCCCCCCTTCCCGCACGCGCCCGATCGTCAGGTGGGCGTGGAAGGGACGGGCCTCCGGAGAGAAACCCAGCTCCCCCAGCGCATGCTCGACGCGGGCGGCCAGCTTCTCGAGCGCGCCTCCGGGGCTCTGCACCCCGACCCAGATCACGCGCGGCCGCGCGGGGCTCGGAAAGGCACCGACCCCCTGCACCGTCACCGGGAGGGGTTCGATCCCGGCCACGCACCGCTCGAGCGCGGCGGAGATGGCGGGGACGACCTCGCGAGGGATCTCCCCCAGGAACTTGAGCGTCACGTGCAGGTTGGCCGGAGAGATCCAGCCGAGGCGCAGGCCGAGCCCCGCCGCCTTGGGCTTGAGCTGCCTCTGCAGCTCCGCCACTCGGGTCACCGCTTCCGCGGGAAGGTTCACCGCCACGAAGGCACGCACCCGCTCGAGAGGCTTCATCGCGACGTCTCCTTGGTCCAGCGCCCCTGGAGCAGGTCGCCCGGCTCGGTGAGCTCCCCACGCGCGGCCCGATAGACCAGCCAGAGCCCCACGTACGCCGCGAGGAGCTTGATGCGATCCCGTTCCCCGTAGCGAAACTGCCGTTCGAGGTGCCGCACGCCGGCGGCGCTGGCCAGCGCGAAGTGCACCGTGCCTACCGGCTTGTCGGGGGTGCCCCCCGTCGGACCGGCGATCCCCGAGATGGCGAGACCGAGGGTCGCCCCTGCTCGCTCGCGCACGCCCGCCGCCATGGCCTCTACGCAGGGCTGGCTCACCGCGCCGTGCGTGGCGAGCACCGCCTCGGGGACCCCGAGCAGCGACGTCTTGAAGGCGTTCGCATACGTCACGAGGCCGAGCTCGAAGACCTCGCTCGCCCCCGAGGCCCGCGTGAGCAGGTCGGCTGCGAGCCCGCCCGTGCAGGATTCCGCGAGCGCCACGCGCGCCCCCGCCCCCTTCAGCGCCGCCACGACGGCCTCGCTGAAGGTCTCGCGGTCGGCTCCATAGACGTTCGCCCCCAGCCGGCGCCGCACCTCCGCCTCGAGCGCCCCGAGCGCCGCGTCGGCGGCTCCCGCCGAGCTCCCCGCGTCGGACCGGACCACCAGGATCACGTGGGTCTCGGGGAACTGCGCCCGGTAGTGCACCGAGGCCTGAACACCCGGCGCGGCCGCGCCCGAGAGCAGGTCACGCAGCTCGTGGTCCACCTTCGACTCGGAGAGGCCGAAGGTACGCAGGGTCCGCACGCGCACCGGGGCGAGGCCGAGCTCACGCTCGAGCGCGGGGGCGATCTCCGCGTCGAACATGCCCCGCATCTCCGAGGGCACTCCCGGCACGCAGCAGACGTCGCACGCGCCGACACGCACGGAGAAGCCCGGAGCGGTGCCCCGCGCGTTCGGGAGCAGCCGGGCGCCGCGCGGGATGTAGGCCTGCTTCTCGTTGTTCGGGGTGAAGGCCAGGTTCACGGCGGCGAAGCGCGCCCGAATCGTCTCGAGGGCCGCGGCATCCAGCTCGAGAGGCACGCCGGCCGCCTGCGCCACCGCCGCCGAGGTGCGGTCGTCATCCGTCGGCCCGAGGCCACCGCTCACGAGCAGCACCCGTGCCCGACCTGCCGCCTCCTCGAGCGCCGCCACCAGCGCCGGAAGGTCGTCCCCCACCGAGGTAATGCGGGTTACCGGTAGCCCGAGCTGCCCGAGGCGCGTAGCGAGCCAGCCCGAATTGGTATCGACGAGGTCCCCCCGCAGCAACTCGTCGCCGATGGTGAGGATCTCCGCTGTCGGCTGCACGATGGGGGCCCCGCTCTTAAAGTGCGCGCATCTTAGGGATCCGCCAGAAGAGGTGTCAAGGCAGGGCCCCTTTTCCACGGAATGTAGACGCAAGGTTGGTTGACACTTCCCGCCACCTGACATATTTTTCTGAAAACCATCATGAGTTACGCCCGTTAGGCCCATGCGGATTCGATACGCTGCCAAGACCGACGTTGGGATGAAGCGGACTCACAACGAGGACTACTTCAGCCTAATGGAGGACGAGCAGCTCTTCATCGTCGCCGACGGCATGGGGGGTCATAGCTCGGGCGAGGTCGCGAGCCGCTTGGCCGCCGAAACGGTCAGCGAGTTCTATCAACGGACCAAGGACGAAGACGCGACCTGGCCGTACAAGATGGACCGCAACCTGAGCTACATCGAGAACCGGCTCGTCTGCGGCATCAAGCTCGCCAACTACAAGATCTACGAGGCCGCCTCCAAGGACATCCGCTTCAAAGGGATGGGGACGACCATCGTCACGGCGCTCCTCGGCGGGGACAAGATCTACGTCGCGCACGTGGGAGACAGCCGCTGCTACCGCATTCGCGGCGGAGCGATCCAGCAGGTCACGCGCGACCACTCGCTCCTCGAGGACTACAAGGACGCCAAGCCCGACATGACCGAGGAGGAAGAGCGCAACTTCCCCCACAAGAACGTCATCACGCGGGCCCTCGGCATGCGCGACACCGTCCAGGTGGACATTCGCACCGAGGAGGTAGCGGACGGGGACCTCTTCCTCCTCTGCTCGGACGGACTGTCCGGCATGGTCCCCGACGAGGTGCTGCTGCAGGTGGTGACGGCGAACCCGGACATGGAGCGCGCGGTGGCGGAGCTCGTGGACCAGGCGAACCGGGCCGGCGGCACCGACAACATCACCACGCTGATCCTGCAGTGTGCGAACGCGGCGGCGGAGAAGAAGTAGCAGTCGCCTGCCGCCGCGCTACCGCTCCTCGACCCACACCAGCAACGACATCACGAAGGTCGTCTCTCCGTCGGGCTCGTCGGCCAGCACGAGCCGACCGCCGAAGGACTCGACGATCGATTGCGAGACGGCGAGCCCGAGGCCGGTGCCCTGGCCGGGGGACTTGGTGGTGAAGAACGGGTCGAAGATGCGGCCGCGATCCGCAGGCGGGATCGGCGGGCCGTCGTTGCTCACGCGCAGCTCGATGGACCCTCCCCCTACGAGGCGCGCCTCGAGGCGCACGCGCCCGCGCCCATCCAGGGCGTCCGCCGCGTTCAGCAGCAGGTTCACGAGCACCTGCACCAGCCGTGACGCGCTCGCCGCCGCGAAGGGCAGGTTCTCGAGACCCACGCGCTCGACGGTCACCTGCCTGAAGCGCTGCTGCGGCCCGACGAGCGCGAGGGCCTGCTCCACCACCGCCCCGAGGCTGGTCCGTTCGACGGCCTCCTCTACCGGCCGCGAGTAGTCGAGCAGCTCGCGCACGATCTCGTGGATGCGCTGCGCCTCGGCCTGGATGCGACCGAGCGCGTCCCGCTGCTCCTCGGGAAGCTCGCGGCGCGCGAGCAAAAGCTCGGTGAATCCCACGATCGATTGGAGCGGGTTTCCCACCTCGTGCGCCACCCCGGCCGCCAGGCGCCCGATCGAGGCGAGCTTCTCCGACCGGATGAGGTGCTGCCGTTGCTCCTCGAGCCGCGCGAGCTGCCCCCGCAGCGCCCCCGTCATGCTGTTGAAGGACGCCGCGAGGGACGTCAGCTCGTACGCGCCCTTCTCCTCGAGACGCACCTCCAGGTCGCCTCGCGCCACCCGCTCCGCGGCCCGCTGCAAGCGCTCCACGGGTCGCGCCACGTACCGGCTCAGGACCAGCCCCACGAAGAGCATCAGCACGGCGCTGTCCACGGCCATGAGAATCCAGAAGAGCGTGGGCCAGCTCGGACCCTCGGCGCCGAGCGGGACCACCAGCCGCAGCACCCCGATCGCGCCGCGCGCCCCGAGCAGCGGCGTCACGACCTCGACGACCGGCTCCGCTCCTTCGAGCTCCTGCACCTGCTCCTGCTCGGTGAGCAGCGCGCGTCGCACGAGGGCGTCGCTCCCCGCGGCACCGAGCCGCTCGCCGACCACCGCCCGGACGCGCCGCCCCCGATCGAGGACCAGCACGGAGCGGATGGCGGGCGTCGGGGCGAGCGCCGTGGCCCACCGCCGAAGCGCCGCCGCACCGGACGGGCCCGCATCAAGCAGAGGAGCGGCCGCAGCCCCTAACCCCCGCCCGAGGACGCGCGCCTGCTCGAGGCGCGCCGCGAGGGCCTGCTGCCGGGTGGCCCACCCCGTGATGGCCCCCACCGACAGCGTGGCGACGAGCAGAATCACGGCCAGCCCTCCCAGGAGCTGCGCTCTCAGGCCCACGCTCTTCGCCATCGGGCATCATTGTATACAATGCAGGAGATCGGCTCCTCTTTGTGGCGGGGCCTTCGCGCCGCCCGCCGCGAACCGCTCTGGCGCCGCAAACATCCCTAGATTTCAACGGTTGCCGCGTTCATACAACCACGATACAACCCCATACAATAACCATACAAAGTTGATTGACCTCAAGTCGCGGCTGGGCTAGCCTGCCGACCGCATGGAGCCGACGACGCGAACCGGAGGCGCGGAGGGGGGTGGGCAGGCGGGGCCGGAGCGGTTCGACCAGCTCCTCGCCGACCTCAAGACCATCGTGGAGAAGCTGGAGCGCGCGGACCTTCCGCTGGAGGACGCCTTGCTCGCCTTCGAAAAGGGTGTAGAGCTCTCTCGACGAGGCCAAGCCATTCTGGACGCGGCCGAACGGCGCGTGGAGACCCTGCTCAAGGACGGCCGCACCGAAGCCCTCGAACCGGCGAGGCGCGAGCCCGGCATGGGAGAAACCCGATGAAGTTCGACCTCGATCAGTATCTGACGCAGGTGCGACACGCCCTGGATCAGGCCATGCGCTCGCACCTGCCCGAGGTGGAGACGGCCGACCCTCTCAGCCTGCGCCGCGCGATGGGCAAGGCGGTACTCGCGGGGGGCAAGCGTCTCCGGCCGTGCCTGACCGTGGCTGCCTGCGAGGCCGTGGGAGGGAGCGCCGAGGAGGCTTACGGCGCGGGCTGCGCGGTGGAGCTCGTGCACTGCTACTCCCTCGTCCACGACGATCTGCCGGCCATGGACGACGACGACATGCGCCGAGGGCAGCCGACCTGCCACAAGGAGTTCGGCGAGACGGCAGCGATCCTGGTCGGCGACGCGCTGCTCACCCTGGCCTTCGAGGTGCTGGCCGCCGAGGGGATCAAGCGGCCCGCGCGAGGTTCGGCGCTCTTGCGCGCGGCCCACGAGCTGGCGCGCGCCGCCGGAGCCCGCGGGATGGTCGGCGGGCAGGCCATGGACATGACGCTGAAAGGAACCGAGCCGAGCTTCAAGTTGCTCGAGCTCTGCCACGCGGGAAAGACGGCCGCCCTCTTTTCGGCGGCTGCGGTCGTAGGAGGATTGGCGGGGGGTGGATCGGACCAGCACGTGGAGGCGCTGCGCGGCTACGGCTTCGACCTGGGGATGGCCTTCCAGCACGCGGATGACCTGCGCGATGCGGAATTCACCCACCATCGGGAGCAAGCCCACGCGCGCGCCCTCGAGCTGGCCCACCGGGCGGCCCGGACGGCCGGGCAGTTCGGAAACGGAGGAGCGCCGCTGGCCGCCCTGGCGGAGCTCGTCCATCAACGTGCAAGAGAGTCGATGACCCATGAACTACCTGCACAGAATTAACGGACCGGAGGACCTTCAGCGTCTCTCGGTGGAACAGCTCCCGGCGGTCGCCACGGAGCTCCGGGAGTTCATTCTGGAGGAGATCTCGAAGATCGGCGGACACCTCGGCGCCGCTATGGGCGTGGTGGAGCTGGCCGTAGCCGTGCACTACGCCTTCGAGTCACCGAAGGACCGCGTGATCTGGGACGTGGGCCACCAGGCGCACGCCCACAAGATCCTGACGGGACGGCGCGACCGCTTCCACACCATGAAGCAGGAGGGGGGCCTCTCGGGCTTTCTCAAGCGCTCCGAGAGCCCGCACGACATCTTCGGCGCCGGGCACGCCTCGACCTCGATCTCGGCGGCCCTCGGCATTCGCGAGGGCCTGCGGCTGAAGGACAACGACGGGAAGGTCGTGGCGATCATCGGCGACGGGGCGCTGACCGGGGGCATGGCCTTCGAGGCGCTGAACAACGCCGGCGCGCTGAAACGCGATCTGATCGTGGTGGTCAACGACAACGGCATGTCCATCAGCCCGAACGTGGGCGCGCTCTCCGAGTGGTTCAGCCGCAAGCTCTACGGCGGGCCGATGACGCGCTGGCGTCGGCGGGTGCGCTCCTTCCTGGAGGCCTTCGACCGCGTGGGCGATGACGCGATCCACGTGCTCGAGCACCTGATGGACGCGAGCAAGCACGTGCTCCTCACGCCCGGCGTACTCTTCGAGGGGATGGGCTTCGAGTACATCGGGCCGATCGACGGGCACGACACGCGCGCGCTGGTCGAGACCTTCCGGAACGCGCGGGAGCTCGGCAAGCCGGTCGTGGTCCACGCCTGCACGAGCAAGGGGAAGGGCTGTCCCGACGTGGACAGCGACGTGGAGCGCATGCACGCCGTCGGCCCGCGCGAGGCGTCTACCTCGGGCAAGCCCAAGGCCCCCGCAGCTCCGTCGGGGCCGAGCTACACGGCCGTCTTCGGTGAGACGCTCTGCCAGCTCGCCGAGACCGACCCCCGGGTGGTGGCCATCACCGCCGCCATGCCGCAGGGGACGGGTCTCGTGGAGTTCGCGGAGAAGTACCCGGGGCGCTTCTACGACGTGGGAATCGCCGAGCAGCACGCCGTGACCTTCGCGGCGGGCCTCGCCGTCGAGGGCTTCCGCCCCGTCTGCGCGATCTACTCGTCCTTCCTGCAGCGCGCCTTCGACCAAACGGTGCATGACGTCTGCCTGCAGCACCTGCCGGTGACCTTCTGCATGGACCGCGCGGGGATCGTCGGCGCCGACGGTCCGACCCACCACGGGGTCTTCGACATCTCCTACCTGCGCATGATCCCGGAGATGTCCCTCATGGCGCCGAAGGACGAGGACGAGCTCCGGCACATGCTCTTCACCGCGACCCAGGCGCACGGCCCGGTGGCGATGCGCTACCCGCGCGGGAACGGCGTCGGCGTGCCGCTCGAAGGGCCCCCGAAGCTCCTCCCGTGGGGCAAGGGAGAGGTGCTGCTCGACCGCGGCACCGACCTTCTGATCATCGCGGCAGGGACGATGACCCACGTGGCCCTCGAGGCAGCTGCAGAGCTCGCGAAGGAGCAGGTCGGCTGCACGGTAATCAACGCGCGCTTCCTCAAGCCGCTCGACGAGGAGCTGCTCGTGAAGCGCATCGGCCGCGCCAAGGCGGTCATCACCATCGAGGAGAACGCGCTCGCCGGCGGCTTCGGCTCGGCGGTGCTCGAACTCTGCGCCGACCACGGTCTGAGGCCCGCGCTCCAGCGTCTCGGCATCCCCGACCGCTGGGTCGAGCACGGCAAGCCGGAGCGGCTGCTCGCGAGCTGCGGCCTGAGCGTGGACGGCGTCCTTCAGGCCTATCGGCGCCTCACCGCCGGCAAGCGGGTCGTCGCCCTCGCGGACGCGACCAACTAGACATGGGCGCAGCGGCCGCCCGGCGCCCAAAGCCCACCGCAAAACAACGGCTGTCCGCGTAGCTCTCTTCGCGGTGAACCGGGCAGCCCCCCTTCGCCACCTCCTCCCTCTCCTCCTGCTCGTCTCCGGGCTGGCCCCGACGCTGGGCTGCCGTATGGCCTCTCCCTTCGGACCACCGCGAGTGCTGGACGCGCGGAGCTTCGCCTTCGACGTGGCCTTCCTCGACGCGCGGCGCGTGGCCTGCGCGCTCCTCGAAGGCGGAGCGCATCGCCTGGTGGTCTTCTCCGTCGAGTCGGGGGCGCGGCTCCAAGAATTCTCGGTCGCCGCCGAGAGCGACTGGGTGCACGCTGTGGCGCTGAGCCCCGACGGCCAGCGCGCCGCCGTGGCGCTCCGCAGGGTGCGGGCGCGGGGCGAGGCGCTGGTCGCGTCCGGCCTCGTTAGGGTCCTCGATCTGAAGGCGGGTCGCATCGAGCGCACCTTCTCCGTCGCGACCCCCGTCCGGGCCGTCACCTTCGTGGACCGTGACCACCTGCTCTTCGCCACGGAGGCCTCGCGCACGCGGAGCCGACCGGACGCGCCGGCGGGCGGTCGCGTCTGCGCGGCAGCGCTCGAGGGAGGGGCCCCAACCTGCCGACCGGCCCACGCCGACGATGTGACCGCTCTCGCGCTCGTGCCGTCGGGCTTCGCCTCGGGCTCGGCCGACGGCACGATCCGGTTCTGGAGTCGCGAGCTCGTCCCGCGGGCTCTCGTACGGGCCGGCGGCGCCGTGAACGCGCTGGCCGTCCGACCGGCGCAGCGCGGAGACGCGAGGGCCGAGCAGCTCCTCGTCGCCACCAGCCACGCCCCCGCCCGCCGCACCCCCGCGCTCGTGGCGCTCGAGCGGCGTGGAGGACATCGGGCAGGCCCCGCCCCCGGCGATGCCGTCGAGGTGTGGGACCTCGGTCGGCTCCGCCGCGTCTCCGTGGCCACCCCCCACCGGTTCTACGTCACGGAGCTGGCCGCGAGCCGGGACGGCTCCGCGCTCGCCTCGGGCGGCTGGGACTTCGCGGTGGCCCTCTTTCGCGGCGGCGGCTGGCACCGCCTCGACGCCTTCAGCCAGATCGTCACGGGCCTGGCGTTTTCCCCCTCGGGAGCAACCCTGGCGGTTTCGGCCTGGACCGAGGCGCGATCGGGCTCCCCGTCGTGTCTGCTCCTGCCGCTATCGCGCTAGGCGCCAGCTCGTACGCCGCACCCCATGCACGCCGCACCCCGTTGCAAGGCTGTGCGCCGCCGCATAGGATGAGCGAATGGCCAAGCTCCCCGACAGCGAGGAGATCACCGCGATCCCGCCGGGCGGAGCTCCTGCGCCGGCCGACGGGTCGGCACCGCGGCACGCCCAGCTCCTCGTCCTCAGCGGCACGCACGTCGGGAAGGTCTATCCGCTCAGCCAGGAAGCCACGCTCATCGGCCGCGACGCCGAGGCGCAGATCCAGCTCATGGAGGCGGGGATCTCTCGCAAGCACGCGCTCATCCTGCGGCGGCCAGACGGAAGCTACGAGCTGCGCGACGCGGGGAGCCGCAACGGCACCTTCCTCTCCGGCCGACGCGTGGAGGCGGCCCAGCCCCTCGCCGACGGCGATCGCGTGCAGGTGGGCTCCACGAGCGTGCTGAAGTTCAGCTACGCCGACGAGCTCGAGAGCCGCTACGCGCGTCAGCTCTACGACGCCGCCCTGCGCGACCCGCTCACGGGCGCCTTCAACCGCCGCTATCTCGACGAGCGACTGCGGGCCGAGCTGGCCTTCTCGACCCGGCACAAGGCCCCGCTCGCGTTGCTCGTGGCTGACGTGGATCACCTGAGCGAGCTCAACGAGCGCCTCGGTACGACCGCGACCGATCGCCTCCTCGGCCAGCTCGGAGCGCTGCTCGCCCAGGTCATCCGCACGGAAGATGTGCTGGCGCGCATGCAGGGGGGGGAGTTCGCGGTGCTCGGCCGTAACACCGACGTGTCGCGCGCCCCGATCCTCGCCGAGCGCATCCGCCACCACGTGGCGCAGCACTACTTCCTCCTCGACGCGACCACGGAACAGCTCACCGTGAGCGTGGGCGCCGTGGCCATGCCCGAGATCGGGGCGCACACCGCCGAGGAGCTCCTCGCGGCGGCGGATCAGGCCCTGCGCCAGGCCAAGGCGCAGGGGCGGAACTGCGTCATCACCCGGCGGACGTCGAGAGGCGCCCCGGGAGGGACCGGCACGCCGCCGACCCCGCGTCGTCCGTGATACGCCGTCGGGTCGCCCAGGCCACTGCCCGCGCGCTGGGGACGCTGTTGCTGCTCGTGCCCCCGGGTGCCGACGCCGCCGCACCCCTTCGCGACGAGCAGCTCGCGCCGTACTTCGGTCGAGGGCTCGCCGGTCGCGGGCGGACCCTGCTCGAAGCGGGCCGTGCGAAGGAGGCTGCCGCGCTCCTAGACCGAGCTCAGAGGCGCGTCCCGCCGCGCGAGCGGGAGCAGGCGCGCTTCCTCCTCGCCGTGGCCCTCCAGCGGGGCGGTGACTTCGTCCGTGCGGCCGAGCTCTTCGCCGCGCTCGACGGCAGCTACCCCCTGCTCCGCGACTACCACCGCTACTTCGGCGCCATCGCGCTCTACCGCACCCGGCGCTTCGACCGCGCGGCCGAGGTCGCGGCAGGGGTGAGCCGCGAGAGCCCCCTTTCCACCGACGCGCAGCTCGTCCGCGCCGACGCCCTTCGCGCGCTCGGGCGCATCGACGAGAGCGCCGCCATCTGGCGCGACTACCTCGCGCGACACCCGAAGGGCAAACGCGTAGGAGAAGCTCACTTCCGCGTGGCCGAGGCGCTGCAGAAGGGCGCGGCGGCAGCCGGCCCCGAGGCGCGCGCGCGCTTGGCCGAGGCGCTCGGCCACTACGTGCAGATCCTCGTCAGGTCTCCCCTCTCGAGCGTGGCGCAGGAGGCCGAGAAGCAGGCGCAGGCCCTGGCCCTGCTCGTGGGCCAGGGGGCGCGCACCGTACAGCTCACACCCGAGCAGCGCTACGAGCAATCCCTCCTCTATTACCAGGCCATGCGGAACCAGGCCGCCGAGGCCGGCTTCGCCGCCGTGCTGAAGGAAGGCGCCGCCCTGCGCCCGGAGGTCCGCTGCCGCGCGGCCTACTACCAGGCCGACAGCGTCTTCAAGCAGCGCCAGCCCGACCGCGCCGAGCCGCTCTTTCTCGCCACCGCCCAGAGCTGCCGCGCTGCGGGCGACCTGGACCTGGTGGTGAAGGCCCTCTACAAGCGGGCCCGAGGGCTGATGCGCAAGAAGGCCTACCAGGCGGCCGCCGACCAGTTCGCGGCCATCGAAAAGGAGTTCCCGAAACACAGCTACGCCGACGACGCGCGGATGCTCGCCGCCGAGGCCTACGACGAGCTAGGGCAAGAGACGAAGGTCACCGAGCTCCTCGAGGCCCTCCCCAGGGACTATCCCCAGGGGGACATGGTCCGCGAGGCCCTCTGGCGCGTCGCCCGGCAGGCCTACCTGAAGCAGGACTACCAGGCCGCGCTCAGGCACCTCGACCACACCATCGACAAGCTCGGGCGCGCCGGCGTCTACTACGCGGAGGGTCAGGCCCTCTACTGGAAGGCCCGCATCCTGGAGCGCCTCCGACGGCCGAAGGAGGCCGCGCCAACCTACGAGCGCTGCCTGCGCGAGTACCCGCTCACCTACTACGCCCTGCTCTCCTTCAACCGACTACGCGAGGGGCATCCGGCCCTCTTCAAGAAGCTCCAGAAGGAGCTTCTCGCCCCCGTGGGCCGCCGCACCGGTAGCTGGGCTCTGCCTACCGGGGCCTTCACCCGCACCCCCGCCTTCGCCCGCGGCGTGGAGCTCGCGCGCCTTGGCCTCTCCGACGAGGCGGGGCGCGAGTTCGCCAAGGCGGGGCTGGCCATGCGCGGCAACGGCCCCCTGCCCGAGGCCTGGGTCGCCGCCGCGCTCCTCGACCGCGCGGGGCTCTGGCACCTCTCGCACCAGGTACCACGCAGCCGCGACGCCTCCTACAAGCGCACCCCCCCGCTCGACGAGAACTACCGCCGCTGGACCATCGCCTACCCGCGCGCCTTCCCCGCGCTCGTCGAGCAGGCCGCGCGCACGACCCGCCTCCCCCCGGGCCTGATCCTGGCCGTGATGCGCGAGGAGAGCGGCTTCGTGAACGTCCTCGAGTCCTACGCGAACGCCATCGGGCTGATGCAGCTCATCCTCCCCACGGCGAAGGCCGCCGGCTCGCGGCACAAGCTGGCGGTGGACCGCACCGCGCTGCAGGACCCGGCGGTGAACATCAAGCTCGGCAGCACCTTTCTGTCGTGGCTGATGCAGACCTTCTCGGGCTGCCCCCCCCTCGCCATCGCCGGCTACAACGCGGGCCAGGGGGCCGTCTTTCGCTGGCTGAAGCGCTTCGGCTCCGGGGCCCTCGACGAGCTCGTGGAGCGCATTCCGTTCGACCAGACGCGCCGCTACACCAAGCGCGTGCTGGCCAGCTTCTTCGCCTACACGGTGCTCTACGGGCGGGGGGAGCGGCTGCCGCGGATCCCACTCCGGATCCCGGCCTATCAGCACCGCTCCTTCGAACGCGTGGGGAACTAACGAGCGACCTAGCCGCCGCTCTTCGCCGCGTCGGACAGACAGACGAGCCCGCGGCCAGGGGCGTTGCAGCAGGTGGTAGATTCGTCCTGCGGCAGCCCGCAGGTGTTGCTCGGCGCCGACTGGAGCGCCTCCCCCGTCGGGCAGTTCTCGGCCTTCACCACCAGGCAGCCGTTGCAGAGCTGAATCGGATAGAAGAACGCGGCGCTCTTCATCTTGGTCACGCCGTGATCCGCGACGACTCGGACCTTGGCCGTGACGATCGGCTTCACGTTCGGCGGGATGCTGAGGAGCTTGACGAGCTTCTCCGGAATGGCCTCGACGCTCGAGGCCCGGCGCTCCCCGGGCTGCATCACCCCCGAGGTCGGCTTGGTGAAGCTCAGCAGCTCGGCCGGGAAGTTCGCGGGGATCTCTCCGAGGTCCAGCTCCACCTGGAACTCCCGGAGGTGCAGGGCGTTCCGCTCGGGCTGGTTGTCGACGCCCTTGGACGCCTGCAGATCGTTGCGAATCAGGGGAAAGAGCACGTACCCCTTGCCGGCGGACACGTCCAGCGTCCCGATCGCGCGGTAGACGGACTCGTTCGTGTCCACCTTGCACCCCGCCTGCGGAACCTGGTTCTGCGTGATGAGAAATGAGGTCTCGTCGACGCATCCTCCGGCAGCGAGCAGCAGCGCCCCACCGAGCACCACCCCCGCTCCGAGGTGACGGGCCGCCTTTCGCGGCCACGAAGGCACCCTAGACTGACTCATGGTCTTGGCTCCCTTGCCGCCAGCGCAGCACTCCCTGCGTTGACCCGATCGTAGCACGGCGTCATCTCCCATTAGCGACCACCGATGCTCTGCGCGCGGTTGATGATGCGCGGGGTGATGAACACCAGCACTTCCTCGCGGTCGCTCGACTCCCGCCGCGTCTTGAAGAGCCAGCCCAGAATCGGGATCTCCGCGAACCAGGGCACCTTGGCCCAGCTTCGGCCGTCTCGAGTGGTGTAGATGCCGCCGATCACCGCTGTATCGCCGTCCTTGACCAGCATCTCGGTCTTGGCTTCCTTCTTCAAGATCGTCGGGTCGCCGCGGGGTCCCGTGTTGACGAAGTCCGGCTCGTTCCGCGTGACGTTGACGCTCATGATGATGCTGCCGTCCGCCGTGACGTGCGGCTTGACCGTCAGGTTCAACTTGGCGTCGCGGAAGGTGGTCTGCACGCCCACCGCGGTGATCTGCGAGAAGGGGATCGTCACGCCCTGCTCGATGTGCGCCTCCACGTTGTCGAGGGTCGTGATCCGCGGCGCGCTGATGATGCGGATGTCGCCGGAGTTCTCGGCCGCCGAGAGGCGCAGGTTCAGGTTGAACGCCCCGTTGATCGAGCCGAGCGTGAGACCCACCGCGGCGCCGGAACCCACGCCGGTCGCGGCAGGCATGTTCACGAGGAAGTTCGGATTAGCCGCCTGGCCGAGCAGGATGCCCCGCGTCGGCGCGTTCGGATCGTCGGTCCCGCCGCCCACTCCGATCTGATTCGGGAAGGCGAGGCCGGTCGAGTTACCCGTGGCGTTGCTCGCCGTGAAGGCGCCGCCCCACTGGATGCCGAAGGCGCGGGTGAAGTTCGTGCGCGCCTCGACGATTCGCGCCTCGATCATCACCTGCGGCGTCTGCGTATCCAGGTTGCGGATCATCCGCTCGACAAGGTTCAGGTTGCTCGCGATGTCCCGCGCGATGATCGTGTTCGTGCGCTCGTCGAAGGTCAGCCTCCCCCGCGGGCTCATGGTGTACTGGAGCTGCGGCAGCACCGCCGAGGCCTGGGCGTAGCTCAGGGGCAGAAGCCGCGTCTCGAGCGGCTGGAGCAAGAGGACCTGCTTCTGCCGCGCGATCTCGGACTCCCGCTCCTTCTCGAGGTCCTGGATCGGCGCCACCCGAAGCAGATTGCCCTCGCGCACCTGCCCGAGGCCCTTGGCCCGCAGGATCACGTCGAGAGCCTGATCCCACGGCACGTTCTTCATCCGGATCGTGACCGACCCCCGCACCGCGTCGCTCGTGATGATGTTCACGTTCCCGACGTCAGACAGAAGCCGCAGGATGTTGTGGATGTCGGCGTCCTTGAAGTCGAGGTCGATGCGGCGGCCGCTGTAGCTGCGCCGCCCGCCTCCCGCCGGGCCCCGGGCCCGCACACCGGCCACCTTCTCGCTCTCCAGCTCGAGCGGCTGCACCGTCGCCGCGGCCGCGCTCGCCTGCCCCTCGGGGCGGGGCGCCGGAACCCCCGCGTCGAAATCCCAGACGAGGAGCCGCCCCTTGCGCTCGAGCCGCTGCCTCGGCGCGCCCGCCACGGCCACCTTGATCTGCACGGTCCCCGAGGCGCTCGGGTCCACGTAGGAGCTCACGCTCCGGACGGGCCCCTTGAACTCGCTCGCGTCGAGCGTGCGCTGCAAGAGCCGCGGGAGCTTCGCCCCGCGCAGGTAGAGGACCAGGTCCCCGTCGCCGCGCTGGATCTGGTGCTGCGCCTCCCCGTCCAGCTCGATCACCACCCGCGCCCCGTTCGGCCGGTCCACGAACCGGATGTCCCGGATGCGACTCTCGGGAGTGCGCGCCGCTGCCGCCGCCCCCGCCTCGGCCGACCCGGCCGCCGCGAAGGCCACCGCCGCCCGGCCCTTCGCCGGCCCGAGTCGCGCCGCCAGCGCTGCCACGCGCCGCGCCTTCTTGAGCTCCACCTCGGCGAGCTGCTTCGCCGCTGCCTGCTTGGCGCGTTCGAGCCGCTCGAGCTGCCTTTCCTCGGCCACGCGCGCGCTCTTCATCCGGGCCAGCTCGGCCTGCGTCCGCCGGAGCGCCGTCTCGGCCTCGCCTCGGGCCCGCTCGGCCTTGCGCCGCTCGATCTCCGCGCGCCCGAGCCGCTCGAGCTCTCCGCGGCGGGCCTGCTCGACCCCCTGCCGCTTCTCCTCTTCCTGGGCCCGCAGCGCCTTCACCTCCGCGAGGAGAGTCTGGCTCTTTCTGAGCTGCGACTCGGCGGTCCGTGCGCGCTCCACGCTCTGCGCAGCCTGCCGCTCCGCCAGAGCCAGCCGGTTCGCCCCCTGCGCCACGGCCTGCGCCACCTCGGCCCGCTTCGCGTCCGCGCGGCGAGCCTCAGCGGCCAGCCGGGCCTGCGCCAGGTCGGCCTTCTTCTGCGCTGCCTCGGCCGACCGGAGCCGCCCCTCGGCCTCCTTCAGCTCCGCCACGGCCCGCGCCTTCTGCGCCTGCTCGCGCTCGGCCGCCACCTTGGCCCGCGCCGCCTCAGCGACCCGACGCAGCTCCCCGAGCCGGCTCGTGGCGAGAGTCGCGCGCTGCCGCTGCTCGCCAAGCTCCCGCGTCAGACCCGCGATCTGCGCGTTCAGCCGCACCTGGCGGGCCTTGGCCGCCGCGAGCCCCTCGTCGAGCTCCTTGCGCGCCGCATCGGCCCCACGCGAGGCCACCCGCGCCGCCTCCGCCTCCGCGCGCGCCTTGGCCACGGCCTTCGCCTGCGCGTCCTCCCGCTCGAGCGCGGCCGCGAGCGCCGCCTTCAGCCGCTTCGCCGTCGCCAGCGCCTCGGCCACCTTGGCCTTGCGCGCCTTCACCTCGGCTTCGCTGCGCTCGAGCGCGCCGGCCCGTTCTTCCGCCTGAGCCCGCGCCGCCTCGGCCCGCCGCCTCTCCTTCGCGGCTTCCGCGGCGAGCTCCGTCGCGCGCTGCTCGGCCTTGGCCTGCGTAGCTTCCGCCTCCGCACGCGTCCGGTCCGCCGCCTTGCGCGCCAGCTCGGCCGCCTTCCGGGCCGACTCCACTTCCTTGCGCAGCTTGGCCGCGCGCGCTCGCTCCACGGCCCCTTCGGCCCGCGCCGACTGCACCTCGGCCCGCGCCACCTCGGCCTGCCGCCGCAGCGTCTCCGCCTCGGCCCGCGCCTTCTCCCGCTCGGTCTCCGCTTTCAGCCGGGCCTGCTGCGCCCGTGCCCGGTCGCTCTCCGCCTTCTGCCGGGCCAGGTCGGCCTCCGCCCGGGCCCCCTCGGCCTTGAGCCGCGCAGCCTCGGCGTCCTTGAGCTTCTTCTCCGCGCGGTCCACCACGCGCTCTACCGCCCGACGCGCCGCCAGAGCCTGCTGGGCCCGCGCCTCGGCCTGAGCCACGGCCGCCGCCTTCTCCGCGATGAGCCGCTTCGCCGCCGCGATCGCCGCCGGGGCCTGCTCCGCGCGTCCCCGCGCCTCCGCCAGCTCGCCGCGCAGGCGCCGCGCCTCGGCCTGACGCGCCTCGGCCTCCCGCCGCGCCCGCTCGAGGCTCTGCTTCTCGCGCTCCACCGCGGCCTGCGCCGCCAGCGCCGCTCGGGCCTGCTCCGTGATCTCCTTGCGCGCCTGCTCGAGCGCCAGCTCCTTCTGTCCGCGCGCCGTGCGCTCCCGCTCCGCGTCCTTGCGTGCGCGCTCCGCCTCGCCGCGCGCCTGAAGCGCCTTCGCCTGGGCCTGCGCCGCGTTCGCTTGCGCCTGCGCCGCGTTCGCTTGCGCCTGCGCCGCGCTCGCTTGCGCCTGGGCCGCCTGCTGCCCCGCTTGCGCCGCCGCCTGTCTGGCCTGGTTCAGGTCCGCCTGGCTCGCCCCCATCGCCGACGGCGGCCGCCCCTTGTGCGGCACCACCGTCACGACCACCCGCTCGCCGTCGGTCCGCACCGTGTAGTGGCACGCCCGCCGGAAGTTGATCATGACCCGGGCGATGGTGCTCGCGTCGCTCCGGAACTGGGTGGTGGCGATCTGGCTCACCGCCCAGGTGTCCACGTCCACGAGGTTGGAGACGCCGACCAGCGCGCTGTTGGCGAGGTCCACCGTCAACCGCGGCGGCCTCTCGAGCTTGAAGACCGAGAAGAGCGCGCGCGTGGTCCCGCGCAGCTCCACCACGGTGTTGTCTCCGCGCTCGCTGACCACCACCTTGGAGACCTGGTTCAGGGGCCCGGCGTTCGCCACCGCCGGAGCCACCCCGAGCAGTACAAGGGTGAGTCGTCTTGCCAGCACCAATGGGCTCATCACCGCTCTCCTTCTCGTCGCACGAGAACCCTCCTCCAGAGGGCGCAGAGGCTCCACCGCTCGGCACGCGCGAGGCAAACCTCACCCGTGCAGTGGCAGACCACCGCTTCAGGGAGCCCACGGGGGCTCCCCCGACCTAACGCTTCGTGCCAGGTCCCTCGGCCGTCCCGCCCGAGGAACCACCCCTGGAGCGCTCACCGCTTCCGCAGACGACCGCTCCCGTCGTCTGGGAGGGGTCTGGCCTTGCGCCGACCCCCGAAGACCGCCTCCTCTACTGGGTCGCGGAGCTCTCGTCGCCCGAGGCTTCTCGCTCCTCCTTGGAGTGCAGCTCGATGACCCGGTCCGCCATCGTCTGCCGATCTTCCGACTGCTCCTGGATCTCGATCACCACGCGGTCGCTATAAATCTCCTTCACGCGCCCCGCGTTCTTGCTGATGTAGTCCCCGCGCTTGACCGGCACTCCGAGCCCCGTCGGGTCCCGAAACATGGCCACCGGCCGCGTCTTGCCCGTCACCACGGCGATGAGCTTCAGCTCGTCGAGCGCGTAGCGCTGCAGGATGATCTTGCGCTGGATCTTCGCCACCCGTCGCACCGGCGCCGCGAACTCCCCGAGGTACGAGTGGAACGGGTCGCGGTTGGCCGGACTCTCGACAAAGTCCTCGTCGGTGAGCTCGGGGCGCCCCGGCTTCTTCACCTCGCCCGCCGCCGCAGCCGGCGGCGCACCCGGAGGCGCTCCGCCCGGAGGCGCTCCCGCCGGGGGTGGCGCCGGGGAGGGTGCGGCCTCGGGAGGCTTCGCATCGTCGCCGCACGCTGCGAGCGCTAGGCACGCCCACACACCGCAGAAGAGGATGGCCACGCGTCTCATGGGCTCCGTCTCCTCTAACCCGCGCTACCGGCGGGCGGCGGTGCCGGCGGAATGATCTTCTGCAGGTTGTTCTGTCCCGGGGGCGGCGGCACGGCTCCCGGCGGAGCGGGGGGCGGCGCCTCCTCGCCCAGGAAGCGATAGGTGAACGCCTTGAAGTTGGCCTTCAACACCACCCCCTGCTCCGTGGGCGCCCCCTCCCCGAGCTTCAGGTCCTGGATGTTGACGATGCGCTTCAGGTCCTTCTCCATCGCGTGGAAGAACTTGGTGACCTTGTGGTACTGCCCGCTCACCGCGAGCGTCACCGGGATCTCGGCGTAGAACTCCTTGCGCACCTCGGTGTGCTGCTCGTAGCTCAGGATGTTCAGCCCCGCGAGCTCCGCCTGCGCGTGGATCGACTGCAAGAAGGTCGAGATCTTCGCGTCCGTCGGCAAGACCTTGAGCAGCTCCTTCTGTTCCTCGAGCAGCTTGTTCACCTCGGCGCGGAAGGCCATGTACTTCTGTTTCTTGTCCTCGTAGTCGGCCTTCTGTGCCGTGAGATCCTTGATCTCTCGTGCCGTTCGGTCCGCCTGATCGGCCAGGTCCGAGTACAACACGAAATAGAAGATGGCGCCAAAAAACACGGTCACGAGCGCGATGATCGCGACCTTGTTCTTCGTCGGAGACTGCGCGTATTTTTCGACGAGGTCCGAGATGCCCATGCCCAGCTCCTGTCGACCCTAGTTCTTGAACTTGCAGGTCATGGAAAACTTCACCACCTTGATCCCGAGCCCCGGATCCATGACCTGGTCGTTGCGAATGAGCTGCACGTCGGCGAAGTACTCGGAGACGCCCAGCCGCTTCATCAGCTCGGCCACGTCGTCGTAGTCCTTCGCCTTGCCTTCGAGCGCGATCGTCCCGCTGCGGTCCTCGAACTTCTCGAACCAGAGCCGGCGCGCGTTCCAGCGCGGGTTGAACCCCATCGTGGGGTCCTTGCGGAGCACCGTCTCGTAGCGCGTCTGGTCGACCGTCGGCCCCTTGCCCACGCTCAGGATGTCGGAGAGCTCCTTGAGCATCCACACCGGCCCCGAGCGCGCCTTCTGCAGCGTGTTGATCACGTTGCGCTGCGAGATGAGCCGGTCCCGCTGCTGCCGCAGCCGGTCGTAGTCGCCCACCTCCCGCTTCAGGGCCTCGATCTCCTGCTGCAGCGTAGCCACCTGCTTCTTGTTGCTCTCCACCTCCCAGTCCTTGAGCAGGTACACGCCGGCCATGGCGCCGAACTCCACCACGACCAGCACGATGAAGAGCAGGAGCTGACGCTGGCCCGCGTGGACCTTGCGGATGTGGCGAACCGGTAAGAGGTTGATGCGGATCATGACCACCTCACGCGCCGGGGAGACATCGCCCCCCTCACAGGTTGTCCCCCTCGCTCCGCATGGCGAGCCCTACCGCGACGGCCGCCATGGGCGCGTTCGCCCGCACATACCCCATGTCGAAGGCCCCCTCGTCCACCTGGACCCCGTGGAACGGGTCGAGCACCTCCACGGGAACGCGCGCGCGTCCCTCGATGGCGCGCTTCAGGGCCGGTACCCTGGCGGTCCCGCCGCTCAGGTACACCCGGTCGACGCGGCCGTCGGCCGTGGTCGCGAGATAGAAGTCGAAGGAGCGCTGGAACTCGCCGGCCATCACCTCCGCCTGGTGGCCGAGGATCTCCTCCACCTCCTGCGGCACCACCTCATCCCCGCCGGAGCCCCCGCACTTGTAGGCCTCGGCCTCGTCGTAGCTGACGTTGAGCTGCTTCTGGATCTCCTCGGTGAAGGCGTGGCCCCCGATGGTCACGTCCCGCGTGAAGGCGCTCTGTCCCCCGGCGAGGATGTTGAGCGTGGAGATGGACGCCCCGATGTTGAGCAGCGCCACCGTCTCCTGCGTCTGGCCGAAGTTCAGCTCGTAGCAGTTCTGGAGCGTGAAGGCCGCCACGTCCATCACCACGGGATTCAGCCCCGCCTCGCGCACCGCCGCGGCGTAGTCCGAGACGACCTCCTTCTTCGCCGCGACCAGGAGCACCTCCATCTGGTTCTGGGCCTGGTGGCGCTGCAGCACCTGATGGTCGATCTCGACGTCGTCCTTGGCGAAGGGGATGTGGTGCTCGGCCTCCCAGTGGATCTGCTCCTCCAGCTCCTGCCGGGTCATGATCGGGACGCTGATCTTCTTGATGATCACGGAATGGCCGGCGACCGCCACGGCCACTTCCTTCTGCCGGACCTTGAGCTGGCTCGTCAGCGCGGAGATGGCCTCCGCGATGGCCCCGGTATTCATCACCGAGCCGTCCACGATGCTCTGTGGCGGGACCGGCTGGATCCCGAAGTTAACGAGCTGATGTCCGCGCTTGCTCTGGCGGAGCTGGACGATCTTTATCGCACTGCTGCCGATGTCCAGGCCGATGCAGTTTTTGCCCATTCACCCTTCATCCTCCGGCCCTCCTCGCTACTCCTCCTCACCAAACACCGCCACCCGGTCCGATGGAGTCAGTCCCAGCGCTTCCAGAATCTTGCGCTTCGTGTCCATGCGGCACTCCATCCCCTTCTCGACCCGATCGACGGTGAGAGTGGAAAGGCCTGCTCGCCTGGCTAGCTCAGCTTTGCTCATCATGCGTTCGGTTCTGAGCTTGCGCACATTGTTCTTCCGCCGGGGCTTCTTCTTGGTCGAGCTCTTCTTCGTTTGCGCGTCGTTCTCGGGCGCCGCGGTGTTCTCCTTTACGGAGCTCGCAGTGCCCGATTCGTTCGCCGCACGATCGCCAGCGCGCTTCGGCTCATTTCCTCGCTCGTTCTCGCTTGCGCGCTGCGCTTGCTCGGACCGTTGCGTTTCCATCGCTGTCCCGTTCTGAAGCATGAAGGCCGAAGGATTGGGCTAACAGAACGAGACAATTATGAAACTCCTTCTCCCCGGGTGTCAAGCCCGGGACCCTATAAATGAGACTTAATTATATTTAATTTAGGTATTAACTAGCGCTAACTCCTAACGCACTGCAGCAGACACCAAATCGCACGAATCCTCCTCCGACATCTCAGGGGGAGGCTCCCAGAAACTCGTAACGTATCGCCCATCGGGGGCTTGGAGATCTCACGCATCGATCCTGGATTTCGGCCGTCCAGGCTGACTATGGACCATTACAGGCGATGAGAGCCAGAAATCTGCTACCACCACCTGGAGGCCCCGCGCCGCATCTTCCATGCCTCTATCCTACCTTGTACGACTTGTGAGCACATGATACGGGACGCGCCAGGCCCTGTCAAAAAAGGCACCCTGCCGGTCCACCGGACCTGCGCCGCGGCCGAAGCGAACCCTGGCTGGCGGCTGGACCCGATATTAATCTGTGATTCCATAGGCCTTAATCTTGTAGAGCAACGCCCGGTGGCTGATCTCCAGCACCTTCGAAGCCGTCGTCCGGTTTCCCCCCGTCTGCTTCAGCGCCCGACGGATGAGCTCCTCCTCGATGAGGCGCACGGTCTTCTTGATGCTCAGGGTCCCCGAGAGGAGAGAGGCCTTCACCTGGTCCCCGCTCTCGCGGATCTTGGGCGGCAGCGTCTCCGGACCGAGGACCGCGTGCTCGGCCAGGACCACCGCGTGCTCGATCGTGTTCTCGAGCTCGCGCACGTTCCCGGGCCAGGAATAGCCGAGCAGCACCTTCATCGCCTCGGGGGCAATTCCTTCGATGCGCGTGCCGAGCCGCGCGTTCGTGCGTCGGATGAAGTGCTCGACGAGCAGCGGCACATCCTCGAGCCGCTCGCGGAGAGGCGGGAGCGTCACGGGGAGCACGTTCAGGCGATAGAAGAGGTCCTCGCGAAAGCGGCCGGTCCGGGCCTCGGTCTGCAGGTCCTTCACCGTCGCGGCCACGACGCGGACGTCCACGCGCGTCCCGCGGGTCTCGCCCAGCCGACGGAACTCCTCCTCCTGCAGCACCCGCAGAAGCTTCACCTGCAGGTTCAAGGGGAGCTCCCCGATCTCGTCGAGGAAGATCGTCCCTCCGTCAGCCTCGGCGAAGAGCCCCTTCTTGTCGCGCGTGGCGTCGGTGAAGGCGCCGCGCACGTGCCCGAAGAGCTCGGACTCGAGGAGCGCCTCGGGGATGGCCCCGCAGTTCAGGGGCACGAAGGGGCCGGACGCCCGCGGGCTCTGCGCGTGGATGGCCTGCGCCACGAGCTCCTTGCCCGTCCCCGACTCGCCGAGGACCAGCACCGTGGTCTTGTACTCGGCGATCTTGCGCACCGTGCGGAAGAGCTCCTGCATCACGGCGCTGCGAGCCACCATCCCGCCGAAGCCGGCGCTCGCGCCGCCGCGCATGCGCTCGAGGTCCTGCTTGAGCGCCAGGTTCTCGCGCTTCAGGCGCTCGCGCTCCTCGGCCTTGCGGAGCAGCAGCACCACCTCCACGGGCTTGAAGGGCTTCGAGATGTAGTCGTAGGCGCCGCGCTTCATGGCTTCGATGGCCGTGTCCACCGTGCCGTAGGCGCTCATGATGATCACCACCGTGCCCGGATGCCGGGCCTGGATCTCCGCCAGAAGCTCGAGGCCCCCCATCCCGGGCATGCGGACGTCGGAGAGCACCACGTCGAACGGGGCCGTGGCGAGCGCGGCGAGGGCCTCGGGCCCCGAGGCGGCCGCGGTGACCTCGAACCCCTCCGGACGCAGGGCGAGCGCCAGCATGTGCCGGATATTCTCCTCGTCGTCGACGACGAGGACGCGTCGCAGGGGAGCAGTGGTCATGTGCCGATGCCGCTGATCCTAATCCGCTCCCGGAGCCCCAGCAAGGAAACGGCCCGGAGGGGGTCTAGGGCGGGTTTCGCGGGGATCCAGGCCGCCGGAGGGGATCCGCGGCAGGCCGGGAGGGTGCCACATGTCAACTTTGTTGTCGCTGCCGACGCATCGGTTGGCACTCCGCGGCCGGCGGCCCAGGCCTTTCCCGAGGTTGGGCAGCTCCACGGATGGCCCCGGAATTGCGTTGTACCTTCGATCGATCGTTGCCCCGGCCGGGGGCGGTCCCTATAATGCGGCCGCTCTCGACCCCAAATGTCCAGGAGGGTGGAATGTTTTCGAGTGAACTTTGGCGCTGGCTTCGAGTCCTCGGGCCCATCGCAATCGTCCTGCCCGTGATTCTGGCCTGCCCGACTCGGCCCGTGGAAACGCCGCTCGCCCGTGGCTCCAAGCAGACGCCGGGCGTCTACCCTCAGACGATCGAGAAGGACGTAGACATCCTGTTCCTGATCGACAACTCGGACTCCATGGGGGACGAGCAAGAGGCGTTGAAGGCCAATTTCCCGCGCCTCATCGACGCGCTGCGGAGCGCCAAGCTGGGCAACAAGCTGCCGAACGTGCACATCGGCGTCATCACGTCGGACCTCGGGGCGGGGAACTACGGCCTGCCGACCTGTGAGGTGCCGGGAGGCGACAAGGGCAAGCTGCAGAACAAGGCACGTCTCGCCGGCTGCACGCCTCCGAAGGATCCCTACATCGAGTCCATCGAGGGAACCACCAACATTCCGGGCGCGACGGGCGACGCGGTTCAGGCCGTGAAGGACGCCTTCGCGTGTGTCGCCTCGTTCGGTACCGGAGGCTGCGGCTTCGAGCACCAGCTCGAAGCGGTGCGCCGCGCGCTGGATCCGAAACTGAACCTGAACCCGGGCTTCGTGCGCAAGGACGCGCTGCTCGCCGTGGTGTTCGTGACCGACGAGGACGACTGCTCGGCCAAGAACCCGCAGCTCTTTGACCCGTCCCAGCAGGGGCTCACCGATCCGCTGGGACCGCTCAACTCGTTCCGCTGCTTCGAGTTCGGCATCCAGTGCGACATCAACGACCGCATGAAGGTCGGGCCCCGCCAGAACTGCGTGCCGGCCAAGGACTACCTCTACAAGGTGGAGGACTACGTCTCCTTCTTCAAGACGCTGAAGCCCGCAGGCCGCCTGATCATGACGGCCATCGCCGGCCCCACGGACCGCGTGGAGGTGGGCCGGGACGGCACCGAGCCCTCGCTCCGCCCGAGTTGCCAGGTCTCGAAGACCGCCATCGCGTCCCCCGCGATCCGGCTGAAGGCGGTGCTGGAGAAAGATGCGGGGCTCAAGGCAGACAGCCTGTTCTACTCCATCTGCGAGCAGGATTTCGGGCCGGCCATGCTGGCGCTGGGCAAGAAGATCGTGGGCAAGCTCGGCGGGCAGTGCATCTCCTCGCCGCTCTTGACCCCCGGCGGTGGGCTGGCCTGCTCCGCGGGGAGCGCGGTCGGCAAGAACAGCGCGGGCAAGGACGTGACCTGCGCCAAGAGCTGCCTGGACAAGGTGGAGTGCGCGGTGGAAGAGGTCATCGGGCAGGGGACGCCGACCGAGAAGTCCACGCAGGTGAACAAGTGTCCGAAGGAGTTCTTCGACGACCCGAACAAGGCCGACTGCGGCGCGAACTGCCCCTGCTGGCGGGTCGTGCCACGCCCCGGCACGGACGGCTGCAGCGCGGCGGAGGACGGCTCGCCCTACGGCCTGCAGATCATGCGCAAGGGGGAGCCGGTCAAGGGCACCGTGGCCGTGGCCCGCTGCCTGACCTCGGAGAACAAGTGGCTCTCGAAGGAGCTCGCCGACATGCCGCAGTGCCTGTAGCGCAAAAGCGCCTGACGCGGCGGCCGGACCTGACCGCGGCCGCCCCAACTTGACCCACCCCACCCCGCCGCGTAAGAATTAGCTCTCCAAAGCGAAGGCGATTCCCTCCAGCATGGCCGACGAGTGGAAGACCCGCATCACCAGCGTGCGGCCTCCACAGGTGGGGTCCCAGGCGGCCTGCCTGGTGCTCATCTATCCGCCGGGAGCGCAGATGGGAAAGCGCTTCCCGCTCGAGGCCAGCGAGCAGTACATCGGCCGCGGTAACGACTGCGAGATCATGGTGGACATGGACTCGGTCTCGCGCCGGCACGCCCGGATCGAGCAGAAGGGGGCGGCCACGCTGATCACGGACATGGAGAGCACGAACGGCACCTACGTGAACGAGCACCCCGTGACGCAGGCGCGGGCGCTGGCCGACGGGGACCTCGTGCAGGTGGGTAACGCGATCTTCAAGTTCCTCTCGGGCGGCAACGTGGAGTCGAGCTACCACGAGGCCATCTACCGGATGACGATCATCGACGGCCTCACCGAGGCGCACAACAAGCGCTACCTCTTCGACTACCTCGAGCGGGAGCTGGCCCGGTGTCAGCGCTACGGACGGCCTCTCTCGGTGGTCATCTTCGACCTGGATCACTTCAAGCAGGTGAACGACACGCACGGGCATCTCACCGGCGATGCGGTGCTGCGCGAGCTGGCGCGGAGACTGCGCTCCCGCATCCGGCGGGAAGAGCTCCTCGCCCGCTACGGGGGTGAGGAGTTCGTGGTGGTGCTCCCCGAGGCGGGGCACGCCGGCGCGATGCGCTTCGCCGAACAGCTCCGGGAGCTCGTCGGCTCGCAGCCCTTCGAGTTCGAGGGGGAGGTCATTCCGCTCACCGTGAGCGTGGGGGTCGCCACGCTGGAGGGGGAACCGATGGAGGTCAGCCCCTTCATCAAGATGGCCGACGAGAACCTCTACCGTGCCAAGCGCGCGGGACGGAATCGCGTGGTCGGCTAGCGCAACCGGTTCGCGGCACGCATCGCCTTGGGGGCAAGCGAGATGGACAACCGTCAGGTCGCGGCGGTCTTCGCCGAGATGGCCGATCTCTCCGAGCTGAAGGGGGACAATCCGTTCAAGGTGCGCGCCTTCCGCCGCATGGCGCAGGCCTTCGGCGAGCTGGCGGAGCCCCTGTCGGCGCTCCTCGCCTCCGGGGCCCTCGAGCGGCTGCCCGGCATCGGCGAGGGGGCGCTCCACCGCGTCACGGAGCTCCTCGAGACGGGGCGCTGCGCCGACCACGAGGCGTTACGCGCCGAGGTCCCGGCCGGGCTCCTGGACCTTCTGCAGGTCGAAGGGCTCGGGCCGAAGACCGTGCGGCTGCTCTACGACACCCTCGGGGTGACGAGCGTGGACGCGCTCGAGGCCGCGGCGCGCGCGGGACAGCTCGCGGCCCTGCCACGCCTGGGCCAGAAGTCCCAAGAGCGCATCCTGAAGGGGATCGAGGCCTGGCGCCGCCACCGCGGACGCACGCCGATCGGCGAGGCCATGCCCCTCGGCCGCGCGCTCCTCGAGGCGCTGCGGGCCTTCCCCGAGGTGGAGCGCGCGGACCTGGCGGGGAGCCTCCGGCGCGGGCGCGAGACGGTCGGGGACCTGGACCTGCTCGCCGCCTCGCAGCGCCCCGAGGCGGTGATGGCGCGCTTCGCCTCGCTCCCCGAGGTGGCGGAGGTGCTGGCACGCGGTGAGACGAAGTGCAGCGTCCGCCTCGGAGCCGGTCTGCAGGTGGACCTGCGCGTGCTCCCCCCCGAGAGCTACGGCGCGGGCCTGCACTACTTCACCGGGTCGCAGCAGCACAACATCGCCGTGCGCGATCGCGGCAAGCGGCGCGGCCTACGCGTGAGCGAGTACGGGGTCTTCAAAGAGGCGGGGGAAGCGCGACTCTGCGGCGTAACGGAGGAGGAGGTCTTCGCGGCGGTGGGCCTGCCCTTCATCCCGCCGGAGCTGCGCGAGGATCGGGGGGAGCTCGAGGCCGCGGAGCAGGGTCGGCTCCCGGCGCTGCTCGAGGAGCGGGACCTGCTCGGCGATCTGCACGCCCACACCAGCTACAGCGACGGCTCGGGGTCGATCGAGGAGATGGCGCGAGCGGCGCACGCGGCGGGCCTGAGGTACCTCGCCATCACCGACCACTCGAAGTCGCTCACCATCGCGCGCGGCCTCGACGAGGCGCGGCTCGAGGAGCAGGTGCGCGAGCTCCGCCGCGTCGAGGAGCAGCTCGGCACGGTTCGCCTGCTCGCGGGGATCGAGGTCGACATCCTGGCCGACGGAACCCTCGACCTCGAGGCCAAGGCGCTGCGCGGGTTAGAGTGGGTCGTGGCCTCGGTCCACTCGCACTTCCAGATGACCGCCCAGGACATGACCGCTCGGATCGTGCGCGCGATGGAGACCGGGCTCGTGGACTGTGTGGGGCACCCTTCGGGCCGTCTGCTCGGCCAGCGCGACGCCTACCCGGTGGACCTGGACGCCCTGCTCCGGGCGGCCAAACGGACACACGTAGCGCTCGAGCTCAACGCGCACCCGACGCGGCTCGACCTCGACGCCGCGCACTGCCGTCAAGCACGCGAGCTCGGCGTCCCGGTAGTCGTGAACACCGACGCGCACGCCCCGACGCACCTCGGCCGCTGGGGCTACGGGGTGCTCACCGCACGACGCGGCTGGCTCGAGGCGCGGCACGTCCTCAACACGAAGCCGGCGGCCGCGATCGAACGCCGCCGTCGAGAACGGCTCGGCCGCCAACCCTAGGCGGTGTCCCTAGAGCGGCCGCGCCTTGAGGGAGCGCGACGCCTCGTGGTACCACCCGGGGCGTGGAGATCGACACCAGCCCCTTCCTGCTCTCGGGCGACGCGCGCGGCGTGCTGCTCGTCCATGGCTTTGGCGGCAGCCCCTTCGCCATGCGCTACCTGGGAGAAGCCCTCCACCGTCGAGGGATGACCGTGCACGGCATCCGCCTGGCGGGTCACAGCGGCCGCGCCGAGGACCTGGCCTCATCGCGTTTTCCGGACTGGCTCGCCTCGTGCGACGAGGGGCTCCGCACGCTCACCGCCGCGTGCGCGCAGGCGAGCTCCGCCCCGACGCCCCCGATGATCCAGGTCGCGGGGCTCTCCATGGGCGGCGTGCTGGCCCTGGCCCTCGCGCTGCGCCGGCCGGACGAGATCCGGGGCCTCGCGCTCCTGGCCACCCCGCTCTGGCTCCCGGCGCTCGCCCGCTGGAGCCTGGTGCTGCTGCGCCAGCTCGGGCTCGACACCCGCACGGTCCCCGTCCCCCCGCGCCTCGGCGCCGACGTGCGAGACCGCGGCATGCGGCGGCGCTACCCGCGAACGCCGGCCTTCCCGATCCCCGCGCTGCGCAGCCTCGAGGCCCTCATCGGCGAGGTGCGCCCGCGTCTCGAAGAAGTGCGCTGCCCCGCGCTCGTCGTGCACGGCCGGAGGGACCACACCGTCCCCTTCGCCTGCTCGACGGAGCTCGTCTCGCGCCTCCCTTCGGCGCGGCGCCTCAGCCTGGCGCGCTCGTTTCATCTGGTCACCATCGACGTCGAGAAGGACCTCGTGGCGGCCGAGGTCGGACACTTCCTCGCCGCGCAGGCGCCCGCCGCCACCCAGGAGAAGACCCATGGCTAGCTACGTCCTGTCCATCGACCAGGGCACGACGGGCACCACGGTGATGGTGCTCGACGACGCGATCCGCGTGGTGGCCAAGGCCAACCGCGAGTTCCCCCAGAGCTATCCTCGCCCCGGCTGGGTGGAGCACGACCCCGAGGCGATCTGGGGGTCGGTGCTCGAGGCCACACAGGCGGCGCTCGCGGCCGCGCAGCTCGACCCGCACCGCATCGCCGGGATCGGCATCACCAACCAGCGCGAGACGAGCATCCTCTGGGACCGCGCGACGGGGAAGGCCGCCCATCCGGCCATCGTCTGGCAGGACCGACGGACGGCCGACCTGTGCGCGGAGCTGAAGCGCGCCGGGCTCGAGGAGCTCTATCGCGACCGGACGGGGCTCGTCCTCGACCCGTACTTCTCGGGGACCAAGGTGCGCTGGCTGCTCGACGAGGTGCCCGGCCTTCGCGCGCGCGCCGAGGCGGGGGCGCTCTGTTTCGGCACCGTGGACAGCTACCTCGTCTGGCGCCTCACGGGGGGCGCGGCTCACGTCACCGATCCGAGCAACGCGTCGCGTACGCTGCTGTACGACATCCACCGCCTGGCCTGGTCCGAAGAGCTGCTCGCGCCCCTGCGCGTGCCGCGACAGGTGCTGCCCGAGGTGCGCTCCTCCTCGGAGCGCTACGGCGCGACGCGAGGCGTCCCCGGACTCCCCGACGGCATCCCGGTGGCGGGACTGGCCGGGGACCAGCAGGCGGCGCTCTTCGGGCAGGCCTGCTACGCGCCGGGCGACGCGAAGTGCACCTACGGCACCGGCGCATTCTTGCTGCTGAACACGGGCTCGCGGCCCGTGGCGCCGAAGAGCGGGGTGCTCGCCACGGTGGCCTGGCAGCTCGGCGGCAAGACCACCTACGCCCTCGAAGGAAGCGCGTTCATCGCCGGCGCCGCTGTGCAGTGGCTGCGCGACGGGCTCGGGATCATCGCCAGCGCGAGCGAGATCGAGGAACTCGCGCGCCAGGTCCCAGACAGCGGCGGCGTGACCTTCGTGCCGGCCCTCGTCGGTCTCGGCGCCCCGCACTGGCGGCCCGAGGCTCGCGGGATCATCGTCGGACTGACGCGCGGCACCACGCGGGCGCACCTGGCGCGCGCCACCCTCGAGGGGATCGCGCTCCAGATCTGCGACCTGGTGCAGGCCATGAGCGAAGGCGCGGGGCAAGCCGTCGGCTCGTTCCGCGTGGACGGGGGCGCGGCCGCGAACAACCTGCTCATGCAGCTCCAGGCCGACCTCCTCGGGCTGCCCATCGTGCGCCCGCAGGTGATCGAGACCACAGCGCTCGGCGCGGCCTTTCTGGCCGGCCTCGCCACGGGAGTGTGGAGCGACGCCTCAGCCATCGCGAAGGCCTGGCAGCCCGAGGCCACCTTCCGTCCCAACCTCTCGGCGACGGACCGGGCCGCCCTGCGGCAGCGATGGGCCCGGGCGGTCGAGCACGCCTGACCCCTCGCCGTCGGACCCGAGCCCGTCGTCCCCTCGGGCCCGACCGCCCGAGCGCGACCTCCGCCGCTGTGTCTGCTTTGCCACCACCCCGGGTCCCCCCGCCCACACCTCTCGCCGCCCGGCGCACGCCCGACGCCATTTCACTGTAACCCGTAGGGAAGCGGCTCGTTGATCTCTCGCGCACGCAGATAGATCCGTGGCACCGGAGTTGCGTTTGTAGAAATCAGCACCGCCAGTCGCGCGCGAGGGAACCGAGCCCGCGAGCGCTGGTCATAGCCTCGAGGTGACGCGATGAACCAGAAGCCAGAGCCCTCGACCTCCGCCGCCTCGTACCGCGACCTCTCCGATCTCGCGCTTCGAGACGCGGTCCTCGGGCACGACGCGCTCGCCTGGCGCGAGCTGATGCGGCGATTTCGTCCGCTCATCTTTCGCTGCATCATGAAGACCGCCGGCAGGTTCGACTCGGTCCTGGGGAGCGAGGACATCGACGAGATCTTCGCCGAGGTCTGCCTCAACCTCGTGCGCGACGACATGAAGAAGCTGCGGGTCTACGACCCGGCGCGTGGCACCAAGCTGAGCAGCTGGCTGGGGCTCATCTCCATCAACACGACCTACGACCACCTGCGGTCGATCGCGCGCGAGCCCATTCTCGACCGCATCGACGGCTGTCCCGAGGGACCGAGCGGCTCCCCGTCCCCTCTCGACGAGCTGCTCGACCGGGAGCGCTGGCGGCGGCTGGCCGGCCTGGCAGCGGACTTCTCGGCGCGAGACCAGCGCTTCGTCGAGCTCTACTTCGCCTCGGGGCTCGGCCCGCTCGAGGTGGCGCGCGCGATGAACATCTCGATCAAGACCGTCTACTCGAAGAAGAACAAGATCCGGAAGCGGCTGCTGGCCCTGGCTCAGTCCGCGGCTACGCCGGCGCTGGCGGCCTGACGTGTCCGCTCGACTCGCACCCGAGGTAGGCGACGCTCTTGTCGCCTGGCAGGGCCCTACGCATAATGCCGCGCATGCCACGCGCTCTCCTCGCCGAGCAGCTCGCCCGGCACGTGCCGCCGACGGCCCGCCCTCTCGCCGTGCTCGCGACCGCAGCCGACCTGCGCGCCGTCGCTGCGGCGTTCGAGGAAGCGTGCCTCGTCAGCCACGGGAGCTCGACGCGGCGCACGGCACGCCGCGGCCGCATCGGACGCACGCTTCGCGGCGACGCCACGCGCCTCCCCTTTGCCGACCGTGCGCTCGGCGCGGTCGTGGCCATCTGCACCCTCGGCCGCGCGGACGACCCCCGCGCTGCGCTCGGCGAGCTCCGACGGGCGCTCCGTGACGGGGGACAGCTCTTCGTCGTCGAGCGCCTGGCCGACGGGGGCTTGGCGCACCTCTGGCGGCGGCTCGGAGGGCGTTCGGGCACGGCCGTGGCGGCCGAGGAGCTGACGGCGCTGCTGCTGAACGCTGACTTCACCGAGATCGGGCAGACCACCCTCGGTGGTTCCCGGCCGAGGCTGCTCACCTCGGCCCGCCTGCGCGTCCTGCCCGGGGAGGAACTGGGAGCGATCAGATGAAGGTGAAGGCCACCATCGCCACGCTGACCGCGAGCGTCACGTAGGCCACGCGCTTTCGCGGCCGAGCTCCTCGGCCACGTCGCAGGTAGAGCCCCGCCACCGCGCCGCCCGCGCAGGCGAGGGCGAGGCCGGCCACGGGGACCCACCCGAGCGCCGCCAGACATAGGCCCAGGAAGGGTACCGCAGCGCTCCAGGGGCGTAGCTCGGTCCGCGAGAGGGGCTCCTCGACGGGCCGCGCGCACGGGGAAGGAGGCACGCCACGAACCGCGGGCCCGGCGGCCGCCCGCCTCCCACAGATGGGACAGGCCGCGTCCGCCTCGTGCGGAACGAGGCAACGACGGCAGATCGCCCAGGCGCGGAGAGCCACGATGACGTCATACGGTGGACGGGGGCGCGCTTCTCCCCTCCGCGATGTTGCGTCAGCGCCGCCTTAGAAACTCCTTCAGGTTTCGATGCGCCGTCTCGACCGCCGCCGCGAGGGCGCTGGAGGCCACCCCCTTCTCGCCTCCCGGACGGTAGGGCTCGCTGACCGTCGCCCCGCCGCTCGACATCATGAGGATGCTGCCGCGGTGGTCCCCGACGATCAGGCTGACGAAGCAGGTGGCCTCGACGGAGCGGCCCACGCGGCGACGCTCGAGGCTCAGGATGGCCGAGGAGAGCTCGAAGATCCTGACAGCCGACGCATGCGGCCCCGCGTCCCCCGGGAGGGCCAGCTGGCCCTCCCGGCGCAGCCTCTCCGTCCAGAGGGTGCGCAGAGGCCCGATCAGGGACTTCTCGCGGGCCGGGCGCGCTCCCATCTCGCCGAGCCGTACGAGTACGCCGCCTTTTCGCGGAGCGCCCTCCGGTCGGCCGCCCCGCCCGCGCTCGGGTTGGCGGAGCGCGAGGAGCGCGTGCTCCACGAACCCGCGAACGCGCACGTCCGCATCGCCGCGCTGCGACCGGAGCACCGGCACGGCCCGGGGATCTCCGAGCCGTCCGAGAGCCTGCGCTGCCAGCCCCCTGACGAGCGGATCGGTGTCCCCCAGGGCGCGAGAGAGCGCCGGCAAGGCGCGGGCGTCCCCGAGACGGCCGAGCACGACCGCCGCCTGCAGCCGCACCTTCGGCGACGACGCCGAGAGGGCCGCAATCAGCCGCTGCAGCCGAAGGGTGCTCGGGGGCGTCGGGGCGGAGGCGGCCTTAGGCCCCCAGCTCAGCAGCAGGAGGCTCATCGCCAAGCAGCGCAGCATTCAGGCCGGTCATGATAGCCCGAGGAGGCGGTTGCGTGGCAAGGCTCCGCCGGATATCGTGATGGGACTCATGGTCGGCGACGATTCTCCCGGTGCCCGTAAGCTCCCGCTGGCGCTCATCCTCGCCGGCGCGAGCGTGCTCGTGATCGTCGGCGGGACGTTCGCCGCCTACCAGACCAGCGACCGCCTTCCGCCGCCGCGCGCCCTGCCGCCTCCGCCCGAGGAGAGCGCCACCTCCTCGGACCGCTACACCGAGGCCTTCTACCGCGGCGCGATCGAGGACGACGCGCGCAAGCTCAAGCTCGCGAAGCCCTCGCTCGGGCTGATGCGCGGGGGACTCCCCTACCGCATCGAGCTTTCGGAGGAGCGCAAGCTGTCCGTAGGGAACGCGTTCGAAACGGGGAGCCTCAAGCTACAGCTCGTGTCGAAGAAGCTCTGGGTCGGCGACGAGGGGCAGGGCTACCGCGCCGAACACCTGGTCCTCGCGCTCACGAACAAGCTGGGCCGTCCGATCGCCTACCGCGTGGTCACGCGGGTCCCCGAGAAGTGCGGCGCCAAGGGGATGGTGGCCCAGAACGCGATCGCTCTGCAGGCGGGCGAGCGAATGGAGCGGACCGAGTGCCTGCTGCGCCGCTCGACCAAGCTCTCGGTGCACAAGGTCGAGGTGCTCGAGCTGACGCCCCTCGGCTACCACTACGTGACGCGCCTCGACCCCTCGGCCCTGAGCTACGACGAGCGCACCGCCGAGGGCCACCGGCAGGGCCCCCTCGGCGGTTGCCGCGCGGTCCCCTGGCGCCCGATCCGCAGCGCGCTCACGTCGCAGGAGGCGCGCTGGTACGACGTGCTCGACTTTTACGCGCGTCACAACTGCGACGAGTACTCCTTCCGCGTCGGGTATCGCTGGTCCGCCGCGGGCCCCCCCCGCCTCCCCGTCCGTCCGACGACCAAGGAATAGGCGGCGCAGCCAGCGCGTTCCGCCGCGGGGGGTCAGCTCGGGATCGTCAGCACGACCTTGCCGAAGGTCGCGTTGCTCTTCAGCAGGGCGTGTGCCTCGTCCGCGCGGTCGATGGGCAACGTGCGGTCCACGATCGGTCGCAGCGCTCCGGCGGCGAAGTGCGGCCAGACCCGTGCGAGCAGCTCGTCGCGGATGGCGGCCTTCTCCTCGACGGAGCGGCTCCGCAGCACCGAGCCGATGATCCTCAGGCGCCGCATGAGCAGCATCCCCATGGGGAGCTCCCCCCGCGCCCCGCCGAGCAGGCCGATCACCACCAGCCGTCCCCCGAGGCTGAGCGCGGTCAGGTTTCGCGAGAGGTACGCCCCACCCACGGGATCGAGGATCACGTCCACGCCCTGGCTAGCCGTCAGCTCGTGAACCCGGGAAACGAAGTCCTCGGCCTCTCGATCGATCGCCGCGTCGGCGCCGAGTTCGCGCAGCGCCGCGAGCTTTCCCGCGCTGGCCGTCACGTAGATGCGCCGGTCGAAGAGGCGGCAGAGCTGGACCGCGGCGGTCCCCACCCCCGAAGCGCCGGCGTGGACCAGCGCGCGCTCGCCGGGCGCAAGCCCCCCCTCCATGAAGAGGTTCAGGTATGCGGTGAAGAAGACCTCGGGCAGCGCCGCCGCCTCGCGCACGGAGAGCCCGCGGGGAACCGGGAGCAGCACGCGATGGTGGCAGGCGACGTATTCGGCGTAGCCCCCACCGGCGAGGAGGCAGCAGGCCTCGTCCCCGACGGACCAGCCGTCCACCCCCTCGCCCACCGCGGCGACGACCCCGGCCGCCTCGAGCCCGAGGATCTCGCTCGCCCCGGCCGGGGGAGGATAGGCACCCGCCCGCTGCACGAGGTCGGCGCGGTTGACGGCGGTGGCCTGCACGCGCAGGAGCACCTCGCCCGCCCCGGGCCGAGGCGTCGGGTGCTCCCGCCAGCGCAGGCTGCGGTCGGCGTCGTTCTCGACGGAAATGGCCTTCATCTGATGGGGGATCATGCGCGGATCGTATGCGCGGTACGCCCGAAAAACGCAAGCGCCCGGGCCGAGCCGCGTCGCGCCCGAGGCCCACGTCTGCGCGCGGCGGGATCGACTCTGCCCGACCGCGAGGGTAGAGTTGCGCCATGCACAGACACGTACTGGATGTCCGGGCGGTGGAGGGGGTGCTCTACGATCTCGATGGGGTGCTCATCGACTCGGGAGAGGCATGGTTCCGCGTCGTGAACCGCGGCCGCGCCCGCTACGGCTACCCGGCGATCGCGCTCGCCGAGTTCAGGGCCACCTTCGGGCAGGGAGTGGACGCCGACCAGACCCAGTTCTTTCCCGGGCAGAGCGTCCCCGAGGTGTGGGCCTTCTACGAGAGCACCTTCCCCGAGGAGCTCGACGCCGTGGCGCTGAACGAAGGGGCTCTCGAGGTGCTCGACGCCTTGGGGGCCCGGGGGCTGCGCCAGGCCGTGGTTACCAACACGCCGCGCGCGCTCGCGCTCCGCATCCTCGAGGCCAAACGGCTCGAGCCGCATCTCGACGCCGTCGCCGCCGCGGGGGAGGCGCGCGAGAAGCCGGAACCCGACCTGCTGCTCCTCGCGCTGAAGCGGCTCCACCTCGAGCCGCACCAGGCGCTCTACGTGGGGGACTCCCCGACCGACCTCGCGGCGGCACGCGCCGCGAACGTGACCATGGCGGGACTCGGCATCGACGGATACCTGCGACTCGCGACTCTGCGGGAGCTGCTCGCGATCCTGACCTAGCTCGCCCCGGAGTGCCGACCGGCGCGGCGTTCTAGCGGTCGAGGTCGGCTGTCTCGCCCGGCCCCGGCACGCGCACCTTCCTGCCCCGCTCGCGCAGCACCTCGGCGAAGGCCTCGCTCTGCACCGGCTCCCCGTGCACCAGGAAGAACTCGCGCACCTGCCGACCACACCCCTCCGCCCACCAGAGAAGCTCGTGCTTGTCGGCGTGGGCCGAGAAGGCGTTCAGCACGCGCACCTCGGCCTTCAGCTCGCGCATGACGCCGAAGATGCGCACCTCGGGGCGACGCTCGACGAGCCGGCGGCCGAGGGTGTGCTGCGCCTGGAACCCCACGATGAGGATCGTGTTCTTGGGGTCTTCGATGTTGTTGCGCAGGTGGTGCAGGATGCGCCCCGACTCGCACATCCCCGAGGCGGAGAGGATGACCGCCGGGTGGTGCAGGTCGTTGAGCTTGCGGCTATCGTCGGTCGACTCGACCAGCGTCAGGAGATGGAACCCGAACGGGTCTCCGTGGTTCTCGAGGAAGTCGGTGGTCTCGGGATCGAAGCACTCGTCGTGGCGGCGGAAGACCTCCACGAGGTTCACGGCGAGCGGCGAATCGAGATAGACCGGGATCGGCTGAAGGCGGCCCCCCTTGAGGAGCTGGTTCAGCGCGTAGACGATCTCCTGGGCCCGCTCGAGGGCGAAGGTGGGGATGATCACCTTGCCGCCCCGCTTCCGCGTGGTCTCGATCGCCTCGAGAAGCTGGGTCTGCATGTCCTCGGCCGGGGCGTGCAGGCGGTCGCCGTAGGTGCTCTCCATGACGACGTAGTCGGCGTGCTCGGGGATCACGGGGTCCCGGAGGATCGGCAGGTGACGCCGGCCGATGTCGCCGGAGAAGACGATGCGGCGGCTGTGCGCGTTCACCTTCACGTCCAGAATGGCCGAGGCCGAGCCGAGGATGTGCCCCGCGTCGACGAAGTGGGCCGTCACTCCCGGGATGACGCCGAAGCGGTCCCCGTATTCATGCGCCGTGAGGAGCGGCACCGTCGCGTCCACGTCCTCTTCGGTGTAGAGCGGCAGGATCTCGACCCAGTCGGGGTCGTCCTCGTGCTTGCGGTTGAGCCACGCAGCGTCCGACACCTGGATGCGCGCCGAATCGCGGAGCATCGCCTCGCAGACCTCGGCGGTGGCCGACGTGCAATGGATGGGCCCCGAGAAGCCGCGTCGCACGAGCGTCGGCAGGTTGCCGCAGTGGTCGATGTGCGCGTGGGTCAGGACGAGCGCGTCGGCCTGCGGCGCCTTGCGCGGGGGATTGCGGTTCTTCTGCTCCGACTCGTGGCGCGCCCCCTGGAAGAGGCCGCAGTCCACGAGCAGGCTCCCCTCGCCCACCTCGAGCAGGTGCATCGAGCCGGTCACGGTTTGCGCCGCGCCGAGGAAGGTCAGCCGGAAACGTTCGGTCTTGGTGGTCATGAGGGCGTTCTCGAGGGCGAGGAAGGTTGATCCGCGCGACCGCGGCGCAGCGACGACGAGCTCTCTATCGGACGACGACCTTCAGCTTCTTCGCCTGCTCGATCCAGTGCTCCAGATGCTTCTCGCTGGGCGGATTCTGCGTCACCTTCGCCTTGTCGTTGGCCTGCATGACGCGCGGGTAGAGCGCGGCGGCCTTCTGCTTGGCGAGGAGCGCCACCGAGGTGATCTTTACCGTCGCGAGGAGGCGCACCATCACGGGGCCCACCCCCTGGATCCGGACGAGGTCGCACATCTGAACCCATTCCTTGAGCTGCTTCTCGGCGAGCCCCGTGAGCTTGGCCAGACGCGCGCGATCGGCGGGGTTCGCCCCCTGGTCGAGGAGGTCCGACGTCGTGCGCAGCCCCGCCTTGGCGAGCTTCTCCGCGGCGTCGGCGGGCAGGACGTTGGCGAGCGGATAGTGGCTGGCCTGGGCCGGCACCGGGACGAGCGCGGTCACGGCCCAGAGAACGACGAGCTTGAGGCACCCTCGCATGAACACCCCTCCTCGATAATCGGTAGGGCTCGTACGTATCACGGCGAGGCCGACCGTCGCAAGGCGCCCGCTCGGCCGAGGTGCGACGCTCAGTCCGCGAGCAAGTAGCTCGCGACGGCGGTCCACAGCGACTCGAAGTCGGTGCGCGAAAAGCCCGCCCCCGTGGAGAGCCAGTCGATGTGCGGGGGCGCGTGCTTGCGGTCCGAGAAGTGCCCCACCACGTCCAGGTGGTCGGCGCGGGCCCCCACGATCACGTCGCCCCAGACCTGCGAGAGCGTGGGCACCACCCCATCGTTGGCCTTCGCCCCCGGGATCTCGCCGAAGGCACGCCAGAGCGCCTCCACCTGGGCCCCGCTCAGCGTCGGCGTGTGCTCGACGGGCATGCGCGACGCGAGCTGCCAGAGGGCGACGTAGAGCGCGTGGGTCGCCTGCGCGTAGGGGTCGAAACCGGCCTTGAAGGCCGTCCCTACCCCCGGGCTCGGCGCCCAGGTGACGACAGAGCCGTAGCGCACACCGGGACGGTCGCGCGTTCCGGCGTTGAAGAGGTCCACCCCCTCGACGGTGAGCTGCGGGATCAGCGCGCGATCCCAGCTCACCTCGTCGAAGAGGTGCGCGAGCGCCTCGCGTCGATCGGTGTTGAAGTCGCCGAGGAGCTGGTCGTAGAGCTGGTCTGCCGGCGTGGCCGAGAGCCCGACCTGATCGTCGAGGCGCGCGAAGATGCCCACCAGCTTGCTCACCGCCGACATGGGAAGCGTCCCGAAACGCAGCGCGTAGATCGTACTCAGCGAGAGAAGCCGCAGGAGGTGTTGTCCGAGCACGCTGGTGAAGAAGTTCGCCACGGGGGTGCCGTGGTGCGGCGAGCAGAGCGTGACCACGGAGCGCAGCCGCCGGGCGTAGTCCTCGGCGCGGAGCTCCGAATGCAGCGACACGTCCGGGGTGGCGAAGAGGCGCGCATCCAGGCCGCCGCTCGAATGACCCACGAGATGGATCGGGCTGTCGTCCTGGCCGGCGGTCTCCGCCATCGCCTCGAGCAGGCGCTCCGCGCGGCGGCGGATCGAGGCGGTAGGGTGTGTCTTCACCACCCAGACCCGCGCCTCGACGCCGCGTTCGCCCCAGAGCTTCGCGAGGAACTCCCTCACGTGGGCGAAGTAGACCAGCTCACCGAGGTTCGCGAAGCCGAAGAAGCCGGGGATCAGGTAAACGTGATGCACTTCTGGCATGGGCGCCTCATGATCGGCGACCGCACCGCGCGGGGCAAGAATCGTGGGTCGTCGGGGCGAGGCACTCCCCCCGAGGTCATCGACCGGCCCGCCGTTGTCGGCGCCTCGAGATGGGCGCATCTTTCCACCGCGTGACGGGTGCGGGCGACAGACGCCCGAACAAACAGGAGGAGGGTTGGGATGCGAACGATGCTGAAGGTTCAAGTGCCGGTGGAAGCCGGAAATCGCGCGATCAAGGACGGCAGCCTGCCCAAGGTCATCCAGGCAGCGCTCGAGGAGCTGCGCCCCGAGGCGTCGTACTTCCTGGCCGAGGACGGCAAGCGGACGATGCTCCTCTTTATCGACCTCAAGGAGACCTCGCAGATCCCCGTGACGGTGGAGCGGTTCTTTCTCGAGCTGAACGCCTCGGTGAGCCTCATCCCCGTGATGAACGCGGATGAGCTGCGCACCGGGCTCGAAAGAGCGAGCGCCAAGCGCTAGAGAGAGCCGCGACGATGCCGGGCCGCAGATGCACTGCGGTCCGGCGCCATTCCCTCACCTTCGCAAAGCACCTTTCGCGCGGCCACTCATGCCGCGGACGGGGCTGCGATGTCGCTCTTCTGCGCGGGCCTCGCCGCTACGATCCCCGCGACCCCAACGCCCTCTCGCCAGCGGCAGCTCGCCCTTGTCCGGCGCGGTCGCATGGGGCAGGATTCGTCGGGGTGGGTTGAATCGCGGCGCGATCGGTCGATGTGAAGGGATGTACGGTCGGCGGAGGCACGGGGGCATGGGGACGACGGGCGATGCAACGAAGCGGATCGACTATCGAACGTACGGCCGCGCCTTCGAGGCCATGATCTGGTCTGCCGGCCGGCTTCAGGACGGACGGCTGGTGGTAAGCGACCTGAGCCGGGGCGGCGCCTTCCTCGAGTGCGCTGACCCGCCGGAGCTGGGCGCGTCCATCGAGCTGGTGATCGCCATGCCGGCCGAGCAGATGTTCCAGGCGAGGGCCTCCGTGGTCCATCGGCAGGTGGAGCCTTCCGCCGACGCCGGCCGCACCATCGTCGGTGTTGGCGTTCGTTTCGTGGACCTGAACGCCGACCAGGAGCGGCTGCTGGCTGCCGCGCTCGCCCCTGCCAGCGCACCGTCACAGACCGAGCGGCCGGACCGAAAGCCGCCGGCTCCCCCCCCCACGGAGCCGCCACGCGCTCACCGCTCGCCCGCGTTCGCCATGCTGCACCTCGAGCGCCTGGCTTCGGCCGGGTCGCGCCGGACCTCGGTCGCGCGCGACCTCGTCGCCTCGGCGAAACAGGCCATCGCGAAGGGGCTATACCTCCGCGCGGCGGCGGACCTCACCGTGGCTGCCGAGTTCGCTCCCGAGGACGCGGAGATCGCGACCCTGTCGGCGGCCATCGTGGAGCCGGTCAACCAGCACCGGGCGCGACGGGCCTGGCTCCAGGGTCTGGCCTTCGAAACCGCAGGCGAGGAGGAGAAGGCCGGACGCAGTTTTTCCGAGGCGGCGAGCCTCTGCCCGCAAAACTGCGACTACCTCCTAAAAGCCGCCATCCATGCGATTCGCGCGGGCGAATTCCCGCACGCCCTCGACCGCTTGGAACGGGCCTCCCGCGCGCGACCCCGTAGCGCCGAGATCTACGCGCTCTTCTCGGAGGTCCACCTCGCCATGGGCAACCACCCCCTGGCGCTGAAAGCCGCCGAGACGGCCGCCCAGCTCGCCCCCCGCGACAAGGACCTGAAGGGGAAGCTCAAGGCGCTGCGCGCGGTCCGCCCCGCCGCAGGCCGCGGGGCCCCTTGACAGCCGCCGATAGTGGAGTACTTTACGGCCCGCTGTCGTTTGGCGCGCGGGAATAGCTCAGTTGGTAGAGCATCAGCTTCCCAAGCTGAGGGTCGCGGGTTCGAGTCCCGTTTCCCGCTCCGCTTTTGTGATGTCGAAGTGATGGGGGATCACGGCTTGTGTCCCAGGGCGGCCAGGAAAGCCGCGCCGGGCGCGCAGAGCCTGCCAAGCAGAGGGTCGGCCACCTCGAAGGCCCGCGCCGCCAGGCCGAGCGGCGGATAGTACACGGCACCGCGAACCACGGACGGACGCAGGCCCGCGCTCTCGAGGAGACGCACGAGCTCGGCGCGGGACCAGAAGCGCGCGTGTCGCCAGATCGCAGATCCGAGCCAACCGCGCGCGCGCCGCCACGCGGCCCAGGCACTGTGTGGGCCGAGCTCGCCGAGGACGAGGCGGCCGCCGGGGACCAACACCCGCGCCAGCTCGCGGACGGCTCGGTCCGGGTCGTGAACGAAGCAGAACACCGTCACGGCGCTCACGAGGTCGAAGGCGCCGTCGTCGAAGGGGAGCTTCTCGAGCGAGGCCTGGCACCACGCGACGCCTCGGCCGAGCTCGGGCGACCGCGCGCGGGCGGCAGCGAGCATCCCGACCTCGCGATCCACCGCTGTCACGCGCGCCCCATCGGCGGCGAACGCGAAAGCGTAGGCCCCGTCGCCGGTGCCGGCGTCCAGCACGCGACGTCCCTCGACCGGCGCGGCCAGCGAGGCGACGAGGCGCATCTCCAACCGCTCGGTCACCTCCCCGAGCGCGGAGCGACGCCACGAGGCGTACGCTGCCGCAGAGAGCGCCGGCCCGCGGCTCACTCCCCGAGCTCGCGCATCCAGGGCTTGCTCCGGTAGCGATCCCAGGAATCGGGCAGGACGGTCACCACAGGCCCTTCCAGCCCCCCACGCGCCGCCACGCGCAGGGCCGCCACCACGTTCGTCCCCGCCGAGCCGCCCACGAAGAGCCCCTCCTCGCGGAGGAGCCGCTTCACCATGGCGAAGCTGTCGGCGTCGCTGACGCGCTCGGCGCCGTCCAGCACCTCGCGGTGGAGGTTCGTCGGAGGCGTGCTGCCCCCGATCCCCTCCACGGCGAAGGCCCCGTCGAAGCCGGGGACCCCCGTCTCGACCCAATCCGCGAGCGCCGATCCCTCGGGGTCGGCGAGGATCACCCGCACGCCCGGCCAGGACGCCTTGAGACGCCGTCCCACGCCGCTGATCGTTCCGCCGGTGCCGGCGCCCGCCACGAAGGCCCCTAGCGGGCCGACGGCCTGGGCGAGGATCTCGACGGCCGTGGTCTCCTCGTGCACCCGCACGTTGGCGGGGTTATTGAACTGGTCGGTGAGGAACCAGCCCTCCTCGGCGGCCAGTCGCACGGCCACGTTCCGGAAGTTCTCGGGGCTCGAGAGGGGCGCGTTGGGCGTCACCACCACGCGCGCACCGAGGGCCGTCAGCGCCGCGCGCTTGTCTGCCGACATCTTCTCCGGCATCACGCAGACGAGGGAGTAGCCGCGGGCCGCCGCCACGAGGGCGAGCCCGAGTCCGGTGTTACCCGCCGTGGCCTCGACGAGCGTCGTCCCCGGCCGCAGCAGCCCCCGAGCCTCGGCGTCTTCGACGATGGCCTTCGCGATGCGGTCCTTCACCGAGCCGCCGGGGTTAAGGTGCTCGCACTTGGCCAGCACGGGCACCGGGCAGCCGCGCGCCACGTGCACGAGCGGCACGAGCGGGGTGCGTCCGATGCACTGCGAGATGTCATCGGGTACGTGCATGGGTCGCCTGCCGACAGGTGAGCTCGCGCGATCGCCGGCGCATCGTACCGCAAGACGCTCCTCCGTGGTCCACCCTGACGGACCCCGTCGCCCCCTCGCGGCGGGGACGGCCTTCCCATCCACGTCGCCCGGGGCGCAGCGCGCGTCGATTGACAGGCGGAACGGCCGCTCGCTAGTCTCGGCGCATGACGAGCGAGGCGGGCCAGCATTCCGTACCCCGGCACGCCTCCTCGCCCGACGCCTCGGCCGTTGAGGACCCCAACGTCGGACGCACCTTCGGCCACTACGAGGTAGTGCGCGCCATCGGGGCGGGTGGCATGGGTACCGTCTACCTGGCCGTTCAGCCGCGGATCGGCAAGCGCGTGGCCGTCAAGGTCCTGCATCCGGAGTACGCCCGGGACCCGGCGATGGTGCAGCGTTTCTTCCAGGAGGCGAAGCTCGTCAACGAGATCCGCAACGAGCACATCGTGGATGTCCTCGACTTCGGCGAACACGAGCAGGCGGGCTCGTATCTGGTGATGGAGTTCCTGGAGGGCGAATCCCTCGGAGAGAGGCTGGGCCAAGGCCCTCTCGACGAGGCCGCGGCCCGCCACCTGGGCCGCCAGGTGGCCGATACCCTGAGCGCCGTGCACGGCATCCAGGTCGTGCACCGGGATCTCAAGCCGGACAACGTCTTCCTCGTCGCCCGCGATCACGAAGCCCACTACGTGAAGCTGCTCGACTTCGGCATCGCAAAGCTGGTGGCCGCCGCGAGCGAGGGCGACCCGGCGCAACCCCGCCTCACCGCGCAGCACGGCATCGTCGGCACGCCCGAGTACATGGCCCCGGAGCTCCTCTTCGGCCGGGTCCCTGGACCGGCGTGCGACCTCTACGCGCTCGGCTGCATGCTCTACGAGATGGTGGCGGGCGTACCGCCCATCGTCGGCACCACCGTCGCCGAGATCCTCGAGGGGCAGGTGCATCGGCAGCCGCCCCCCTTGCGGCTGCGGGTGCCCTCCGTATCGGAGGAGTACGAACGCATCGTCATGACCTGCCTGGCGAAGGCCCCGGAGGACCGCTTCCGGGACGCGGCCGAGGTCGCGCTCGCTCTCGGAGGCCAGGCCGCCGCGCCGAGGCCCCATCCCGTCGAGGCGTCGGCCAGCACGGTCGTGCCGCCGCCCCGCGGCAAGGAGCGCGCCCAGCTCACGCGCGGAGGCTGGCTGCTCGTCGGGGCCGGCCTTGGACTCGCCACGCTCGGGCTCACCGCGACCGCTCTGTGGCTGGGACGAACGCAAGCTCCTCCGCCGTCCCCCACGCAGCCGGCCGGTTCGGCGGCGCGCGCTCGCCCGGTAGGCCTCGCCGTGCCCGCGACGCCGCGACCGACGGAGAGCAACGTGCCCGCCGCTGCTGCGAGGCCTGCGACGCCGCCGAAGCCTGCCGCAGCGACTGATCGAAGCGAGAAGGTCGCCGCACCGCCCACCCGCCGCGCCGCACCTCGCGCCGGCGTGGCCGAAGCAGCGGAGCGTCCCGGCGCCAAGGCCCCGCGACGCCGGCCGGGGGCCTCCAGCCCCGCCGCGCGCACGGCCCTGTCCGACGAGCAGGTCGCCGCGCTGCGAAGCCTGCAGCGACTCTGTGACCAGGGAGCGGTCTCTCCCGCCGAGTGCCGCGAGAAGCGAACCGAGATCATGCGGCGCGGCCGATGAGGAAGAGCCCCGAACCGATGCCCCAGCGAGGCGAATCCTCCCGTCGGACCCCTCTTGTCTTCCGCGTCGCGTGCGTGGCGACGACGGTCCTGTGCGGGTGTCTCCTCGAACCCGCGCCCAAGATCGCCGCGCTGCCGCCTGCCGGGCTCGCGCTGCGCGTGGACGTGTTCGGGGCCCAGGCCGAGGACGGCCGAGGCATGTTCGACTCGGTTCGCCAGACGAACCCTCGGCTCCGCTTCGTCAAAGAAGGCGGAGACGGCGAGATCCTGATGGGGCTCGACCGCGACAACGCGGCGTGCGTACCACCCACGGCTTACTGCGAATACCGCGTGGCCCTGCGCGTGCGCGACGCCACGAAGAAGGTCGTGCACTTCGAGCTGACCACCGTCGGTGCGAGCGCCGAGTCCTGCGCCATGATCTGCGAGCGAGCGCTGCAGAAGGCAGCAGGACTGGCCGTGGAGAAGGCCGCGAAGGCGCTCAAGGGCGAGAAGCTCGCCCCGCCGGCCGCCGAGGAGGCGTCAGCGTCCGACGATGCCCGGGGACGTGCGGCCCGACGCCCGGCGCGCGCTCCCCGACGGGAGACGGGCCTGTGCGGCATCGCCGTGGGCGGCCGGCTACCGAGCGAGGACGCCGAGAAGCGCATCGCGCAGGTGGATGCGCTGAAGCGACAAGGACTCCTCGAGCCGGAGGAGCTCACCTGCCTGCGAAAGACGTTTCTCTCCCGGCTTTGAGTGCGAACGCCGCCGTAGACCTCATGGGCTGAGAGTCATGCGCGACCACGCGCGGCCGTCGTAGTGCAGGATGAGTCCTGTCGGGCCCACGACGAACAGGTCGACCGGGCTCGAACCCCACACCGCGGAAAGCGTCGAGGTGGCGGGCACGGGGAGCCTGGACCAGCTCCCGCTCTCGAGGCGCCAGAGGCCGGCCCAGTCGAACTGCGGGCCCGGATCGGCCACCGTTCCGACGACGAAGAGCTCCGCCCCTCCGAAGCCGTAGAGGCCGCTGAAGGAGCCCGCCGGGGCGCCGGGCTGTCGGGTCCAGCTTGCGCCGTCGAAGCGCAGGACGCTGCCCGTCGGCTTTCCTCCGGCCGTGGCGCCCACCGCGTAGACGTCGCTCGGACCGGAGCCCCAGACGGCCGTGAGCGCGCCGAGCTGCCACGTCGCTCCCTCGGCCATCCCGCCGCTCCAGGCCTTCCCGTCGTAGTGCGCGAGGTACGCCGCCTCGATCACCGTGCTCCCCGCAGGCACCACCTCGTGCGGCCCGTGCTGGCGGTAGCCCGTGACGAACACGTCCGAGGCCGAGCTCCCCCAGACCGCGGTCCATTCTGCCCCCCAGGGCGCATCGACCTCCGGCGCCCTAGCGGGCCCGATCGCCACCTCGCTCCAACGTGCACCGTCGAAGCGCACGATGAGCCCACGGGTCACGCCGCTCCCCGTCTCGCCGGTCCCACCCACGGCGTAGACGTTTGTCGGCGAGCTGCCCCAAAGGCCCCGCACCCGCGGCACGCGCGACCTCTCGGCAACCTGGGTGAAGGCCTTGCCGTCGTAGCGGAGGATCCTCCCCCCCTCGCCGCCGACGTATACGTTGCCCGGTCCCGTCCCCCAGACCGCGTGGAGCGCTTCGCTCCCCACCGTCAGCCCCGTCCAGCGCTTCCCGTCGTAGTGGGCGACCGTGCCGTGGTCCCCGACGGCGAAGACGTCGCTCGGACCGCTTCCCCACACCGCACGAAGGTGCGCCTGGCTCGGGAGCGGAGGCGGAGGCTGATACGCATCCGGCGAGCCGCGTCCGGAAGCATCCGCATCCCCGCGCGGCGTAGGACCGCCGTCGGTCGCGCGAGCGTCCGAAACGTAGGCGTCCCTGGCTCCGGCGTCCGGAGCCCCGGTCGGGGTTCCGCACGCGACGGCCAGAAGGAGCAGGCTCGACAACCCGTAGCGCATGATCACCTCCTGGGCTGGCTGAACGAGCAAGGCCCGTTCCAGGCCCAGAAGGCTCTAGCTTCAGGTTGTTAGTCCTGATGGGGCGAGAGGTGGCACAGTCGCGTGGCACATATGCGCCGAGCGTGGCGGCGGCTCTGGCACACCCCTCCCGCTCACCTGCCGGAGAAGTTCGGCGGCCTCTTCTGGATGAAGGCCATCACCCCCTCGGCGAAGTCCGCCGTGCCCACGGCCCGGGCCACCGCCTGACGCTCGTCCTCGAGCTGAGTCTCGAGGTCGCTGCGCGGCGTCGCGCGCAGGAGCGCCTTCAGCTCGGCGAAGGCCTGGGTCGCGCCTCCCGCGAGCTGGCGCGCCAGCTCCTCCGCGGCCGGCAGGAGCTCGCCGTCGGGCAGAACCCGCGAGACGAGGCCGATGCCGTGCGCGTCCTCGGCGGTGAGCGTGCGATTCGTCAGCATGAGCTCCGCGGCGAGACGCGGCCCCACCACCCGCGGGAGCAGGAATGTACTGCCTCCGTCGGGGGAGAGGCCGATGGCCGTGTACGCGGCGCGGAAGGTGGCCGAGGCCGAGGCCCACACCACGTCCCCGATCATCGCGAGCGCCAGTCCCGCTCCCGCGGCGGCCCCGTTGACCGCGCAGATGACCGGCTTCGGGAGCCGATAGAGCGCGGTGACCATCCGGTGAAGCACGTCGGTCGTGTCGAGCGCCGCCTCCCGCGGAGTCCGGCCCACGAGCACCTCGGGCGTCATCATGCGCTTCACGTCGGCGCCGGCGCAGAAGGCGCGGTCCGTGCCGGTGATCAGCAGCGCACGGATAGCAGGGTCACCGGCCGCCTGGGTCGCCGCGCGGCGCAGCCCGTCGATAACCTCGAGCGTGAGCGCGTTGCGCGCCTCCGGTCGGTTGAGCGTCAAGCGCCCCACGCCGTCCGCGACCTCGAACGACAGCTCCTGCGTGTTCATGGTGCTCCTCCTTCGACGGGCCTCCCGGCCGACTCGGCATCATGCCGGCGGGACCCAGGGCCGGTCAATCGGAAGGGAGGCGGGCCCAGAGGCGGAGGACCGACGGGCGAGCACCCCCACGGAGCGAGGGCCTCAGCGAACGCTTACGGCTTGACCTGACAGGTCTCGAGCTGGCCGTGGATGGTGCGGAACTTCAGGGCGCACGCGCCCACCTGGCTCGGGTCGATGGGCTGCCACGCGGCGATCTGGCCCACCTCGCCGCGGCACTGCAGGTAGGCACCGCTCGCGTCCTTCATGATCTCTCCGGGGAGCACCGTGTAGAGCACGATGTTCGCCGGCGGCGGCTCGAGCGCGGGGACGAGCTTCTCCTCGGCGGTCTTCACGCGGCTGTCGATGTAGCAGTTGGTGCTGTGGTAGTCGGCATAGCACGGATAGCAGGGATCGTGACCCGAGATGCCGGAGACCTGCTGGGCCTGCCCGGCCGGGGCGTACGCACGTTCCTCGCTCTTGGCGGAGAAGACGTCGTACATCGTCTCGGCGCGGCCGCCGGGGACGCACTCGTAGGTGGTGGGCATAAACCACCACGCGGTCTTCGCGGTGCACATGGGGTAGGTCCGCTTCTGGTAGCTGCAAGTGCTGCCACAGACCGTCCAGCCGGTCGCGACGAGATCGGTCGGCGCGCCGCACACCTGGTTCACCTGGCTCGCCGAGCAGCTCTGCGCCGGCACCGTCGCGGGAGGCTGGGCCTGGCCCCCGCCCACGCAGGCGAGCGGGCTCTGCAGGCACCGCTCGGCGTCCTCGAGGGCCCGCTTGATCGACGCCTCGGCGTTCTTGAGGGCCTGCTCTACCTTCCTGAAGGCATCCACGATGGGCTGGGTGGCGCGCTTGATCTCGGCCTCGCACTTCTGGCTCACCTGCGGATCGAAGATATTGATGCAGGCCTGCATGGCCGGCGAGCAGCAGCTCGCGAAGCGCACCGACGGCGGCGCGATGGAGACGACGCCGTCCGAGGCGCACGCGCCACGGTAGCACTCGGAGGCCTTGGCCGACCCCACGTTGGCCACGCACTGATCCCACGAGGTGATGAGATCCCAGGCCGAGCAGTCGCCCTGCTGACGGCGAGCGCGCGCCGCCTCCCGCTCGTCGGGGGCGGCGGTTTCGTCGAGCTCGGGTCCTCCGCAGCCGAACGCGGCAGAGAGGACGAGGGCGAGGGGCAGAGCACGTCGGGTGAACATCGTCGGGTCTCCTAGACAGCCTGCGCGGCCCCTGTGCAACCCAGGTGCCATCGAAACGCACTGCGTCGGAGACCGCCGCGCCCGAGGCTGAGCGGCGAATTCCGCGGGCTTTCCATCGGGTGCTGGAAGGAGTGGGCACTTCGGCGAGCAGCGGGTGGCGTCCAAAACGCACGGCCCGCCGGCTGCCGGAGTCGCCGGCTCGCGGGGAGAGCTCAGCCCGGCAACGCGCGCTCAGCTGCGGGCGGAGGAGCGCCGAGAGGTGTCGGCTCCGGTCGGCCGCGAAGACGGCGCGTCACGCCTCTGCAGGTGGTCCGGCACCTGATCGCGCCGGAACACGTCCGCCTCGGTTTCGCGCGTCCGGACCACGAAGGCCTCGGAGCCGCGCACGAGCACCGCCGCCGGCCGCGGCAGCGCGTTGAAGTTGCTCGCCGAGACCTCCTGGTAGGCCCCCGCGTCGAGGAACGCGAAGAGGTCCCCCACCTCCAGGCCCGGCACGGCCATGGTGGGCATCAGCCGGTCGCCGTAGCAGCTCCGACCCACCACGTCCACGCGGTCCACGTAGGCCAGGTCGGTCTTGTTGGCGATGCGGTAGTCGTGCAGGTGGTGCTCGTACCGCCCGCCCGTCATCCAGAACTCCGTCGTGTCGAGGGCGACGAGGTTCCAGCGGATCGGCGAACGCATGCGCTTGATCCCCCGCACCGTGGCCAGGTGAACGCCCGCGTCCCCGTGGATCGAGCGGCCGGGCTCGAGCTGCAGCATCAGGCCCTGGGTGCGGATCCCGTGCTTCGGTAGCTCCTCGCGCAGCGTGCGCGTGCAGGTCTCGGCGTAGGCCTCGATGCTCGGCGCGGCGACGGCGTTGGGCTTGGCCGAGAGCGTGTCGATGATCCGGGCCAGGACCCCGTAGCGCCGCTCGGGTCCGAGGAGGGAGAGCCCCTTCGAGAGCAGGTGGATGAACCCGAGCTGGAGCGGCGCGGTGTAGTCCGTGGCCGCGTTGTGCGGGTCCCGCGGAATCGCGAAGCCACCGCCGATGTCGATCTCCTCGGGCTGGTAGCCGCCGAGAGCCCGGCAGATGCGACCGAGCTCCCGCGCGTAGGCCCGCATCTGCTCCTCCCAATAGGCGAGGCCCCGCACGTGCCGGCCATGGTGCTGATGAAACCCCACGAGCTCCACGTTCGTGAGCGCGCGGATGCGGAGCCCCAGGTCCTTCGCCTCGTCGAAGGAGAGCCCTCCTTTGTAGGCCAGGGCCACGATGTCCGTCGGCACGAGGCCCTCGGGCACGAACTGGCTCGGCTCGATGAAGCCGGAGAGCGCCGGCTTGAGGCGCAGGCGGACGCGCGCCACGGTGCCGAGCTCCGACGCCGCTGCCGCGATGTGGTCCAGCTCCTCGACGCTGTCGATGGTGATCCGCGCGCCGTGCTGAACCGCGCGCCGGATCTGCGCCGGCTCCTTGGGCACGCCGTTCACGGAGATGAAGCGCGGTTCGAAGCCGGCGGCCAGCGCCACCGACAGCTCCCCCGGCGAGTAGACGTCGCAGCCGCACCCCTCGTCGGCGAGCACGCGCTGCGCCGCGGTGACCCAGTTGGCCTTGGCGGCCGGCATGACCTTCACCGGCCCGTCTGGCCAGCCCTGCTGAAAGGCGTCGCGAAAGCGCCGCACGTTGCGCCGGAGCTGATCCTCGGAGATCACGAAGAGGGGCGAGCCGAAACGCTCCACGAGGGCGACGGTGTCGCACTCCTCCACGTACAGATGCCCGTCACGCGTCGAGAGGCAGTCGTCGAGCCGCGCCGTCGTGCCCATGGGGCCCCCTTTCCTGGTTCGGTCGTTGGTTGCGCCCGGCATCGTAGGCCCGGCTCTCCGTCGCCGCAACGACCAAGGCTGCGCGACCAAAGCGGCGCTTCGGCGAGGGCGGCGCTACGAGGTCTCCGGCGCGGAGCCCTGCGGCGGCTCGAGGGGCAGCACCTCGTGGAAGTTGCGGCAGTCGATCTCCCGGGTGCCGTCGGGAAGCACCGTCAGTACGTCGCGAAACCGCGCGCCCCAGACGATCTCGTCCACGTCGTAGCGGTGGCGGGCGTGGATCGTCTGCCCGATGCTCTCGTCGAGACCCGTGAGCGAGAGGATCACCTCGGCGTGCGCGGCCCGCAGGCGCTCGACGGCGTGCTCGCCGTGAAAGAGGCTACCCTCCTCGATACGGTGCATCGCCGTCCAGGTGAGCGAGAAGAGCGGGGTGCGATCCCTCACCAGGGACAGATCGAGCTGGCGGCGCATGGCCTCACCTTCCGCGGTGGTCTCGCTGACCAGCACCAGCACGCGGAGCTGCGCCTCCACCACCTGGTTGTGGCGCCAGTTGGCCATGCGGAACATGAGGTGGGGCACCCCGTCGCGCAGGCCGACCACGGCGCACCTCGAGAAGAGCACCCGCGCCGAGGGGCGGGCGAACTTGGCGAAGGTCATCCCCGTCACGACGGCGAAACCGATAGCGCCGAAGAGCGCCTCGACGGTCACGAGCAGGTGGCCATAGCGGGTGGCCGGGAGCATGCCGCCGTAGCCGATGGTGGCCATGGTCTGCACGCTGAAGTAGAAGGCCTCCTCGACGGAGTTCTCCTTCAGGTTGGCGATGGAGCCCGGCTGCGCGGTGTAGGCCAGCGCGAAGAGCGCGTTCATGGCGACGAAGCCGAGCGCCACGAGCAGGATGAAGACCGGCCAGGGGCGCGTCAGGATAAAGTAGTAGAGGTCGGCGTGCGGGGCGAAACGCTGGCCCATCACGCGGATCTTGAAGAGCGGGCGCTGCCAGGACGGGGGCGCGACGCGCTTGGGCTTCGGGCGACGCATGACCGCCGGGAGGATAGCACCTTCCGGGCGCGCCACCCGAGGGGTCCTCCGGGCCTTCAAGTGCCCTCGGCCCCCACAAACGGAGAGGGCGGGCCCAAGCTGGACCCGCCCTCCGCTACTGCGCTTGAGTTTTCCCCCGGGAGCTTAGACCCGGCGCACGTTGGAGGCCTGGAAGCCCTTCGGGCCCTTCACCAGCTCGAACTCCACCTGCTCGCCTTCGGCGAGCGTGCGGAACCCATCGGCCTGAATCGCCGAGTGGTGCACGAACACGTCGGGTCCGTTCTCCCGCGTGATGAAGCCAAACCCCTTGGAGTCGTTAAACCACTTCACGGTACCCTTTTCCACTGCGAACCTGCTCTCTGTCTGCGGCCGGGGTCGAGAAAGCGACCGCGTCGTTCCACTCGCGACGTCCCGAACTGCCGGTCCGCCGCGATGACCCGACCCGAATGTGGTCCAAGGTCGGGGGCCTGTCAAGCGTCCGCGTGAAGTCCCTCCCCCTTTCCCTCTAGGGGGGGCCCCCGCCGGTCAGGCCTCGGTCACCGTCACGCGCCGGATCTGGACCGGGTTCGTGGGGCGATCCTGGGCTCCTTTCGGGGCCGTGGCGATCGTGTCCACCACGGGCTCTCCGTCGAGGAGCTTGCCAAAAATCGTGTAATTCGGGGGCAGACGATAGTCCTGGTGCATCACGAAGAACTGGCTGCCGTTGGTGTCGGGCCCCGCGTTGGCCATGGCCAGGGTGCCGCGCAGGTACCGCCGGGTGACCGGCTCGTCCTTGAACTTGTAGCCGGGTCCGCCGGTTCCGGTTCCGGTGGGATCGCCCCCCTGGATCATGAAGCCGGGGATCACGCGGTGGAAGATCGCGCCCTCGTAGAACCCTTCGCGGGCGAGGAAGACGAAGTTGTTCACCGTCATCGGAGCGTCTTCGGGGAAGAGCTCCGCGGTCATGGTCCCAGCGCTGGTCTCGATGGTGGCGGTGTACTTCTTCTTCGCGTCGATCGTCATGGACGGCGGTCGCGGGTATTTCTTGCTCGGCATGGCGCCTCCCGTGGTGATGGGTTCGTCGTGGATGACGGCGGAGCCTAGCAAACCCCCCGGCGAAGAACTACCCCTTGTCCCCCGTACGTCGGCGACTCAGAATGAAGGGAGCTTCAGGGCCCGGCGCGGAATAGGCAGATCGGGCTAACGGGGGGTCCGATGAAAACGATCGATCCACGGTCGGCGCGAGGCGCCGCGCTTCTCGGCCTATGCGCGCTGCTCGGCGCGCCCGGCTGCGCGAGCCGAGACGCAGCGCCGTCGAGGGATGGCCAGGCGCCGGCCGACGGGAGCCACCTCACGGACGGGGGACGCCTCGCGGACGCGCCACGCGCGGGAGAGGCCGGTCCGCCCTCGCGCTGCGTGCAGATCGCCGTGCGGTCGCGCACGCCGCTCGCCTTGCCGCGGGGTGCGCAGGGGGAGTCGTTCGGGCTGCTCCTCGGGGCCAACGACGGGTATCTCGTGGTGGGCCCGGCGACGGGGCAGGGTCCGACGCTGACGCGCGTCGGTCTCTCGGGCGAGCTCCTCGGCACAGCCAACGTGCCCTGGCCCGGGGCGGCCTTCACGCGAGAGTCCCGGGCCGCCGTGAACGGAAAGGCGGTCGCGCTCGCCGTGGGCTGGCCCGACGCACGCAGCCCCGGGAGGTCCTGCACGGTGGGGTTCGCCGCGCTGGACGGGAGCTCGGTCAAGACCCCGGCGCGGGTGAGCGATCCCTCGGGCACGCGGGGGATGTTCCCCGAGGTGCTGAGCTGCGAGGTGGCGGCCTTCGCCAACGGCTTCGCTGCCGTCTGGGCCCAGTGGAACACGGAGAAGGAGCGCGCGCTCTACCTGCAACGCTTCGATCTGCAGGGCGCGCCCGTCGGAGCTCGGCTCCTCATCGTGCGCACGAGCGACGCCAAGGGCCTGCAGGTGCCGACGAGCGTCGCCTGGACGGGCCGCGAGCTCGTGGTGAGCCACGCCGGCGAGGGCGACGCGCCGATGCTCAGTCGCGTGGACGAGGCGGGGAAGGTGCAGAGCACGCGCCTCCCCTCGCCCGCGCAGCTCGGCGGAGAGCTCTGGTGGACGGGCAGCGCGCTGCACCTCCGCTGGGGGGAGCGCGTCGCCTGGGTGGACAGCGCGGGCCGGCTGCTCGCCGGGCCCGAGCGGCTCGGCGAGGCCGGGAGCTTCCGCACGGTGGCGCTCCCCGCCCGCACGGTCCTCGTGCGCACCTTCGCCCCGACGGGGGGACAGAGCTACCTCGTGACCCAGACCGTGAGCGACGACCTGAAGAGCCTCGGCCCGCCGGGGCAGCTTCTGCCCGAGGCCTTTCGCGGCACCTTCCAGACGGCGAGCGCCCGCTCCGGCGGCGGCGCGGCGGTGCTCTACGACCAGGGCAAGCTGGAGCTCGCCACCCTCGGCTGCGCGGACGCGCCCCAGCCTGCCCCGGGGCCCCTCCCCTGCCCTGAGCGCGAGACGGTCGCGCCGCTCGACGACGGCTGCAAGGAGCCCGTCTGCCACGCGGTGCTACGCTTCAACCTGCAGACCCTCGGGCTCGAGGGCTATGCGCTCCTCGGTGGGCCCCATCGCCCCACCGACCAGGCCACGGCTGAGGCCATCGGCAAGGCCTACCTGCGGGCCAAGCTCGGCGTGGGACCCGGGCCCGACGACTACGGGCCAGGGATGATTGACCCGCTTCGCAGCGGGATCTATCGCGTTGGATTCAGCCCCGGAGACATCGGTGGTCTGGCCCTCGTGAGCGCCCTCTCCGGACAGCTCGTGATGACCGGGGCTGTCGTCTGGGCGGGCGAAGGGGACTACTGGCTCCCCGCGCTCTGGCGACCCGCGAGCGATCTCGCCTGCGGCAAGGCCTCGGCCAAGCCCGCCTCGCCCGTCGCGACGCGCGACAACCCGAAGGCCTGCACCTACGCCCCGCAGATGCAGCACCCCGTCGAGAGCCAGGCCGTGGCGCTCGCCCTGCGCACGAACCTCGCGCAGCACTTCGCGCGGCGCGGCCCCTTCGAGCTCTACAGCTTCCTCTACACGCCCGCCGAGGGGCAGTGCGACCCGCGTCCGGCCGAGTTCGTGGTGGTGCTCTCGCAGAAGAGGCCCTGAGCCGGCGCGTGCTATCGTCGGTGCGTGGCTGCCCTTCGTCGAGGCCCCGCACGATGGACGCGCGCGCTCCGTCTCTCGGCGCCGCTCGCCGCGCTCCTCGCGAGCAGCCCGTCTATGGCGGCGCCCCTCTCCGTGGAGGTGAACCTGGCGGACTTCGGGCTCACCGACGCCGCGCAGGTCGGCTTCGCGCAGGTCGGACTCCTGCGCGACCGCAAGGGAGAGCGCTTGCAGGTCTACGACCTGCGCCGCCGCCAGCCGCTCCTCCCCCGCGTCACGCCGCGGCCGGGGCGCGTGCCGACCTTCGACGGGGACCTCTTTCTGCTCTCGCACTACGACCGGGGCAACCAGAACCGCCTCGGCGGCTACTTCAATGGCTTCGCCCGCGAGCCCTCGCGCGCGGAGGTACGCCTCGGTCCCGCGCCCGGCGGAACGCGCGCGCTGACCCTCTCCTACGACCGACGCGCGACCGGGTTCGCCGGCCTCTGGATCCACCTCTTCGACCTGCAAGAGCGGGCCGCGCGGCGGGTGTACCTCGACAGCCGCCCCTTCTCGCACCTGGCCTTCCGGCTCTGCGGCCCAGCCGAGAGGGTGCTGCTCAAGGTCGCCGACCGCGCCTTCGAAGCCCGCGAGGACGCGCTCCCCGTCGGAACGCTCGACCGCTTCGCCCGCAAGGCCGGCGGCCGGAGCTGCTGGCGCGAGATCTTCGTGCCGCTCGATCGGCTCCCGGCCCGCCTCAAGCGCGAGGAGCTCGCGAGCCTGGTCCTCGAGGTCGTCGCCCCCGGCGCCGGCCGGCTCTTCGTCCGTGACGTCGCCTTCTCGCGGCGCAGCGACGTGACCCTGCCGACGGCCGCGCCCAGACGCGAGACCCCGTCGCGTACGCGGCTCGCCCTCTGGCTCTGGGAGACCGCGCGGATCGCCGGCAGCCCCGCCGAACGGGAGACGCTCCTCGCCTTCTGTCGCCGCGAGAAGGTGACGGAGCTCTTCCTCCAGCTCCCCTATCGCAAGCTGCGCGCGGGCGCGGCGTGGCGCATCGACTGGCAGCCGGAGCTCCTGCGTCCGCTCCTGGCGGCGCTCCACGCGGCGGGGGTCAGGGTCTACGCCCTCGACGGGGACCCGGCCTTCGCCCTCCCGGCGCAGCACGGGCTCGTGCTGGCTGTGCTCGAGGCGGTGCTCGCGCACAACCGCGCCGCCGGGCCCACCGAGCGCTTCGACGGCTTCCGTCTGGACGCCGAGCTCTACCTCGTCCCCGGGTTCGCCAGCGCGCGGCGCACGCCGCTGATGCGGGGCTACCTGACGCTGCTCGAGCGCGTGGCAGCGAAGACGCGTCCGGCGGGGCTGCGCCTCGGCGTGGACCTCCCTTTCTGGCTCGAGGGCTACGACAAGTACGACGAGCCGCGCGCCCTCCTCGACGGAAAACCATTTCTAGAACGGGTGCTCGCTTTGGTGGACGACCTCGGACTGATGGACTACCGCACCCAGGGCTACGGCGCAGACGGGACGATCGCCCACGCCCGCACCGAGCTCGCGGCCGCCGACCGGGCTGGCAAGGAGGTCTTCATCGGCCTCGAGACGGTGGAGCTCCCCGACGAGACGATCGTGGAGCTCGGCCCCGAAGGAAGGGGAGCGGCGCTCGTGGTGGCGCCTCTGCCGGGCGGCAAGGCCCGGCTCACCTGGTGGCCCGCCGGCGCGACCCCCGGGGCCTTGCCCGACGGAGCGCGACGGCTCGGCCAGCTCGAGACGGTCTTCGTCCCCGCGAGCAAGCTCACCTTCCAGCACAAGCGCCCCGACGAGCTGACCCGCGTGCGACGCGAGACACTCCTCGAGCTCGGGGGCGCGAAGAGCTTCGTCGGGTTCGCCATCCACTCGTACGAGAGCTACCGCCCCTGGCTCGCCCGCCACGGGCAGCCCCGGTAGTCCGCGGCCGGCCCCCGCCGACACGCGCAGACCCCCGGGGGTCGCAACGGCCGTTGACCCGCCCGGCGCGACGCACTATATCTCCGCGCGTAAAGGAGGGTGGTCCCATGCTGCGCCGGTGGATTGTGCTCGTCGTACCTTTCGTGGCGGCCTGCGGAAGCAAGAGCCAGGGCAACGCGGACAGCGCCGCGACGGATGCGGGCGTGAGCGAGGCGAGCGTGTGGGACGGCTCGGGCTCGGAGACTGGGGCCGACGACGGCCGCGCGCGCGACGGGGGAAGGCGGGACGGCCGCGCGGATCAGGGGGGCCCGGCCTCGGCCTGGAAGAACATGAAGGCCAAGGCGAGCAGCACCATTCTGGACCTGTGGGGCGTGGACGCGAACACGATCTTCGCCGTGGGCAAGGACGGCATGATCCTCTTCTACGACGGCAAGGACTGGACCGAGCAGTCGAGCGGGATCCAGGCGCACCTCAAGGGAGTCTGGGCCTCGAGCAAGACCGAGGCCTACGCCGTTGGAGAGGGCATCATCCTGAAGTACGACGGCACCCAGTGGGCCGAGGACTACAAGAGCACCTACTCGTCGGACTTCCGCGCGGTGTTCGGCCTCGGCAACGAGGTCATCGCGGTGGGAGGCGCCGGGACGATCCGGGCGCGGAGCGGGACCAGCACCTACTGGAGCTATCAGACGAGCGGCACCTCGAAGGATCTGCACGCCGTGTGGGGCGCTTCCGCGAGCGAGCTCTTCGTCGTCGGAGCGGACGCCACGATCCTGAACCGCCCGAGCGGGACCACCTGGACCGCCGCGAAGACCACCCTGAAGTCGGACCTGCACTCCGTGTGGGGGCTGTCGGGGACGGAGGTCTACGCGACCGGGCTCGACGGCCTCGTGGCGCGCTACGACGGCAAGAGCTGGACGGACATGAACACCGGCAGCACCTCCTACTTCTACGGCGTGTGGGGCAGCTCGGCCTCGGACCTCTTCGTGGTCGGGCACCCGATGTTCAAGGGGGACGAGTCGGTATTCCACTGCGACGGCAAGAGCTGGAGCAAGGTGCCCCCCAGCACGCCGACCTACTTCAACGCGGTGTGGGGCCTCTCGGCCACCGAGGTCTTCGCTGCGGCGAATACGGGGATCTTCCAGTACGTCGGCAAGCCGTAGGTCGGGGAGGTCACTCCACGATCGTGCGCCAGCGGTAGCGCAGCACCTCTTCCGCCACGCGCAGGATGCGGCGCAACGCGGCCTCGCGGCTCTGCCCGTGCTCGCGCAAGAAGGGGTAGATCGGCACCTCGTGGAAGGCGCAGCCGGCCTGCCGCAGTCGCTCGAGCAGCTCGAAGCTGAAGACGAAGGTCTCCGAGCGAAGCGTCCCGAGGTCGATCGCCTCCACCCACCTCCGGTGAAAGACGTAGGCGCCGGCGAAGTCCACGCGCAGGCCACCGAGGTGGCGGCGGATGAGGCGAAAGACCGCCGTCATGAGAGCGCGGTCGGGCCCCGAGTGCGGCACGAGGTAGCGGCTCACCACCACGCGGCTCGGCCCGAGGTGCGGCAGGAAGCGCACGAGCGACTGAGGCCTCACCTGTCGGTCCGCCGGAAGCGGCACGAGGTAGTCGCCGCGGGCCGCGCGGAAGCCGTCGCGCAACCCCGCTCCCATTCCCTGGTTGGTGTCGTGCCGGATCACGCGCAGGTCTCCCCGCCCCTCGGCGAGCGCCCGGGCTCCCGTGTCGTCCGTGCTGCCGTCGTCGATGACGACGAGCTCGTAGCGCCCCGCGTAGACGGCGCAAAAGCGGCGCACGTCGCGGATCGCCTCGGCGATCGAGGCGGCCTCGTTGTAGGCGAGCAGGACGAAGGAGAGGTTCGTCGCGCGCCGGGGCGCGAGGAGCAGATCGCCGAGCTCGAGGAGGTCGCTGGCCACGAACCACGCGCCGGCGGCCTCGAGCGCCTGCGCCTCCTCGGCCCGATCCCGCAGCCCCACGGCCACGACCGGCGGCGTCTCGCTCGCGGCCTCGCAATCCGGCCCCGGCGACAGCCGCGCGAGCCCCTCGGGCGAGCCGCTCGCCACGAACACCTGGGCCTCGCGCGCGACGCCGAAGTGGGCGAGCTGGTCGGCCACGCCGGACCGGTCGAGCCCCGCGAGGGAGAGGGGGCCGAGGCAGCCCGGAGGAGGCCGCAAGCCGGCGGCCGCCAGGCGCTCGCGTGCCTCGCTCTCCGCCCCGTCGCAGAGCAGGACGACGGACGTGCTGGCTAGTCGATCGAGGAGAGACTGCGCCCCGGGTCGCGCGCGCGGCGAGTCGCTGGCGTCCGGATCGAACAGGACGCGTTCGAGGTGGAGGAGCAGCGTGCGAGCGGGCTCGGCCATGGGCCGTAAGGATCGCCCACCGCGCACCGCTTAACAAGGCAGGGGCTGCTAGCTATGGGCGCGGCGCGGCGACGAGCCGCCGGCGGTCAGTGCACCGTGGTGAAGAAGCGCCGCCAGCGCACTCCCTGCCCGCCGCCGCTCGACCAGAAGATCACGAAGGCGCGTCCTTTCACGTTGGCCTGCGGCACGGTCCCCCAGAAGCGGCTGTCGTCGCTGTCGTCCCGGTTGTCCCCGAGCACGAAGAGGTGCCCCTCTGGCACGCGCCGCGGCGGCAGGTCTGCGTTCGGGTTGTCCGGCTCCTGCTCGAGCACGCGATAGCGCTCCCGACCGAGCTCCTCGAGGTAGACGGCGCACGTTCCGGCGCGAGCGCTGTCGACCGAGGGCGGGCACGGCTCGGCGAGCCGGCGCCGGGGCACGGACCGGCCGTTCACTACAAGCACCTGCGCGCGAAGCTCCACGGTGTCTCCGGAGACCGCCACCACGCGCTTGATGAGGATCTTCCCCGGTTCCCTCGGATGGCTGAAGGTGATGACCTCACCGCGGCGCGGAGCGCGCCCGTCCACGAGCTTGTAGTCGAGGAAGGGCACGTTCAGGCCGTAGACCAGCTTGTTCACGTAGAGCCGGTCTCCCACCTCGAGCGTGGGGATCATGCTGCCGCTCGGGATGACGTGCGCCTCGGCGATGAAGGCGCGAAAGAGCAAGCACACCAGCAGGACTCCCCCGAGGGAGCGGGCTTGGTGCTTCCAGCCGGTCGGGCGGCGCGGCTCCGTGGAGCTCGTGCGGCGAAGACGCGCGGCCAGCCTTTCGAAGATCGATCGTCGCGGCATGTCACCTCCCGGCTGCCTCGTGTACGGATGAACCCGTCGGGACAAGCTGGCATTCCCGAGCCGCTGGCCGTGACCCTGCGGCAGCGCCTGTGGCGCGCGCGACTCAATTTTCTGCGGACCCCCTCAGGCAAGGTCGCGAAAGGCCGTGCGCCGCCGCCTGGCCCGGCGATTGCTACTCCTCCGTCCGAGAACGGAGTCCGCCATGCCTCGCCCGCCCGCTCCCGTCTGCCCCGCTCGCGTCCGCCTCGTCCCGGACGAGCGCCGGCCGTAACGCGCCGATCAGCTCTGCTGAAACGGCAGCTCGAGCGTGAAGGTCGCGCCCTTGCCCTGGCCCTCGCTGTGGCAGGAGAGCCGGCCCCCCATCTCCCGCGCGAGGTTCGCGCAGGAGTGCAGCCCGAAGCCGTGGCCCGTCTTCTTGGTCGTGAAGCCAAACTCGAAGACACGCGCGAGCGCCTCGGCGCTCATCCCGATTCCGCGGTCGATCACGTGCACCTTCACCTGGGGCTCGCCGTTCTTCTCGACGCGCACCCGAACCACCCGCGCCTCGGCCGGACACTGCTCCATCGCCTGGCCGGCGTTGCGGAGGAGGTTCACGAGGATCTGCATCACGCGGTGCCGGTCGAGGAGCTGAGGGGGAAGCTCGTCGTACGCGCGCTCGACGGTCACCGAGGCCTGCTGGAAGGCCTCCACGTTGAGCTCCACCGACGCCTCGACCACGTCCTTCAGCGCCACGAACTCCTTGACCCCCAGGTTCTTGGCGTAGCTCTGCTGCAGGCTCACCACGTGGCGCAGATGATCCAGGTGCTCGAGCAGACGCCGCGCTTCGTCGAGCAGGCGGGTTCGCTCGCCGGCGAGGTGTGCGCCCAGGGCCGCCAGATAGGTGGGCACGGAGCTGAGCTGGGGTAGCTCGGGCAGCGCGGAGGTGATCCTCTCCTCGTGGGTCCTGAGCAGCGTCGCCGCCTTGCCCACGCCTTCGTGCCGCAGCTCCTTGAGGCCGCGGTGCAGGAGCTGTCCGGAGACGTTCGCGCTGTTGAGGACGTTGCCCACGTTGTGGAGGACGCTCGTGGCCACCTCGGCCATTCCCGCCTGCCGCGAGGCGTCGAGGAGCTCGCCGTGAAGTCGCTGGAGCTCGCGCTCCGCCTTGCGCGCCTCCGTCACGTCCCGGAGGAAGACGCGGACCTCCGCGAGCCGCCCGAAGTGGAAACGGCCGCTCGCGTCGAGCAGCACGGTCCGCTGCTGGCCATCCCGCCCCCGGAGCTCGACCGGCAGATCGCTCACGCGTTCACCGACGCGCACGCGCGCCACCACGTCCGCCCACCCCGTCGGCTCCTCGAGAAACGTCGGGAAGGGGTCCGGACGCCGCGGCCCGGGGGGACAACCGAGGATTTGCCGGGCCATCGCGTTCAGCCGCGTGACGCGGCCGTCCTCCCGGATCTGCAGGGCGCCGACGACCGCGTGGTCGAAGAGGTCCAGCACCTCGGCAGCGCGCCGGCGCGCCCGGAGCTCGAGACGCATGCCGAGGAGCGCCATGAGGAGCAGCACGGGAATGACCACCACGAAGGTCTGCGAGAGCTGCCGGAGCGGGCGACGCACCTCCGCGAGGTCCATCTCGGTGACGGCGCCGAAGCCGAGCTCGGGGAGCCAGCTCCAGGCCCCGACCACCGTGGCGCCCCGGTAGTCGCGATACCCCTTGACGTCCAGTCCGTCGCGGCCGGCGGTACCCGCCTCCACGGCGCGGGTCAGGGGCCAGCTCGACGGCGATCCCGCGGGCCGGTGCCCCGCCGCGAGCTCCCCGCCCGGGTCCCGCAGCGCAACACCTTGACTGGTCCGGGTCCCGCCGGCTTCGCGCCCGAGGAGACCCGCACTCCGCAGCGTCTCCTCGAAGCGGCTGCGGCCAAGCATCCGGCCGGCGCGATCGAAGCCGTAGCTCTCGCCGGATTCCCCCCAGCGGGCGGGTTCGAAGACCTTGCCGAGCGCGCGGTCGGGGGAGAGGCGAAACGCGAGCACCGCCACGGGGCGGCCTTTCTCGTCGCGCACCGGGGCGGCGACGAGAAGCTGCGTGCGGCGCGTCCAGTCGCGGGTGCCCGGCTCCGGCAGCGGGATCTCGGAGAGCGCGGGGGGGGTGATCGCGGCCCCATCGCGCAGCGCTCGCGGCACGAGCTCCGGGTAGCCCGCGAGGCTCCGCTGCCCGAGGGGCGAATCGAAGAGCGCCCCCACCGTGCGCCCGCTCGCGTCGCTGACCACGAACCCGAGATACCCGAGCCCCCTGACGACGGCCCCGAGGGTCCGCCGCAGCTCTAGCTGAGCGGCGCTGCGGCGAAGCGCCTCCGGGCTGGCTCCGGCCCGCCCCTGCGCGATGAGCTCCAGCACGGCCCGCCGGGCCACGGGCTCCGCGGCCTGGAGCCGGGCCAGCTCCTTCTGCTGATCGGCCCACAGGCGAAGCGCGCGCACGTCGCCGGCGTGCGCCGCGTGGAGCCGCGCACCGAGAGCCCCGAGGATCTCGCTCTCCAGCCGCGCCTGGGTCACGAAGCGGGCCGTGAGCAGCACCCCGAGCACGATCAGCGTGGCCCAGACGGCCCTCAACCGGATCAGCTCGCGCATGGCACCTGCTGGCCGTGGCTCTCGCGTTGGCACAAGCCCCCCCTCGTGCGGTCTCGCCGGCGGCCGTCGCACCTCTCCCGTAGGTGCCCGGCGCGCCCCTCTGTTTCTTCATCGGCCGGGCTCGCGGAACCTTGAGCCGCCGCGCCGAGCGGTGGACAGCGCCCCGGACCGCGCTATTCTTGCGCGCCTGGTCCCCTCAGAGAAGGAGTCGCCCGTGGCCGATCCGACCATCGCCGAGAAGTCCCCCGCGATTCTCGAGCTGGAGCCCGGCACCTACTGGTGGTGCCGATGCGGCCGCTCGGCCAGCCAGCCCTTCTGCGACGGGAGCCACAAGGGGTCGGAGTTCGAGCCGCTCGAGCTGACGCTGGACGCGAAGCGGAAGGTGGCCCTCTGCCGGTGCAAGCACACGGCCAAGGCTCCGTACTGCGACGGGACCCACAAGCGGCTGTGACGCGGTCTGCGCCGGTGCCCGCGCCAGGCCCCGGTGGTGACTGGCCCTAGCGGGCTCGCGTGATCAGGCTGTCGATGGCGTGCACGGGGGCCCGGTCGCCCGACATCAGCGGCGCGATCGCCGAGTAGACCAGCCGGTGGCTGTCGAGCATCGCCTTCCCCTCGAAGACGGGCGAGACGACGACCAGGCTGAAGTGCCCGCCGCTGCCGCGAACCTCCGCGTGCGCCCCCGGGAGGGCGTTCTCGATGGCGGTGAGCAGGGCCTCTTCCACGGAACCTTGGAAATCGGTCGGATGTGCTGTCATGGGTAGCGAGATGTAGCACCCTCCGGCGCGGCGTCAACCGCACCGTGGCAAGGTGAGGGGCTTGCCGAGGAGGAGCGCCTCGAGCCAGGGGAGCTTGTCCACCCCCCAGAGCATCTGCTCTCCCACGAAGAAGGTGGGGACCCCGAAGGCCCCGCGTCCCCCCGCCTCCTCGGTCTCGGCCTTGAGGCGTTCCTTGAGGGCGGGGTCCTGGACGGCGGCCTGCAGCGCCGCGAAGTCGAGGCCGGCCGCCTCGGCCGCGGCCTGCACCACCGCATCGCTGCGGGCATCTTTCCGCTCCCCCCAGTGCGCGCGATACAGCGCCTGCGTGAAGGCGACCCCCGCGCGTTCGCTCTCGCCGAAGGCGTAGACCGCCGCGCGGATAGGCCGCAGCTCCCCGAGGGGGAAGTGCACCGGCCACTCCAGCGGCACGTCGAAGGCCTTCCGCCAGAGCTGCAGCTCCTGCATCAGGTATCGCCCCTTGTTCGGCACCTCTCCGGGAGGGCGGTTGCCCGTGGCCTTCATCAGCCCGGCGAGGAAGATCGGCCTATAGCGGCAGACCGCGCCCGTCCGGTCGCAGAGCGCCGGCAGCTGCGTCGCGGCCAGGTAGGCGAAGGGGCTCTCGAAGTCGTAGTAGAAGTCGAAGCTCTGGGCCATGTGCCTCTCCTTGGGGGGCCGCATCGTAGCAGACAGCCAGCCGTGCCCCTATCCCGCTCCGTGGCGCGGCGCTATGCTCGGGGCCTTTCCGACGGAGGGAGCGCGATGCGCGTCGACGAACGAGATCAGGTGGCCATCTTGCGCCTCGAGGCAGGCAAGGCCAACGCCATGGGCCCCGACTTCTTGCTCGGCGTCGGGCGCCTGCTCGACGAGGCGGAGCCGCGCGACCCGCGGGCCTACGTCCTCGTGGGGTACGAGAAGTTCTTCTGCGCCGGACTCGACCTCCCCGCGCTCCTCCCGCTCGATCGCCCGAGCCTCGGGGAGTTCATGGACCTCTTCGCCGAGACGATGCTGCGCGTCTTCGCGCTCCCGCGCCCGGTGATCGCCGCGGTGAACGGCCACGCCATCGCCGGCGGCTGCGTGCTCGCGCTGCAGGCGGACGAGCGCCTCATGGCGGAGGAGGTGGGGAAGATCGGCCTGACCGAGGTGCCGCTCGGGCTCGGCCTCCCCGCGGAGGTGGTTGAGACCCTCCGCGCCCAGGTCCCTCCGTCGAGCCTCGGGCCGGTGGCCCTCGAGGGACGCACCTTCTCGGCGCGGGAGGCGCTGGCACTCGGGCTCGTCCACGCCGCGGTCCCCTCGGCGGAGCTCCTCGACCGGGCCATGGCGCGCGCGCAGGCGCTCGCCGCCCTTCCCTCCCCGGCGTTCGCGCAGGTGAAGGCCGCCCTGCGCCGCCCGGTGCTGGAGACGGTCACGCGCGTGCAGCGTCAGGAGGCCAAGCGCTGGCTCGACACCTGGTTCTCGCGGCCGACGCAGGAGCTTCTGCACGCGGCCGTGGCTCGCCTCAAGAAGTAGGCTGGGGAGACGGGCGCGGGCTTCGCGTCACGGAGGTCCCGACGCGGTGTCGTCGAGGCAGCGCCCCGCCTTGCTCAGCTTGTCCGCCAGCTCCTTGTTCGTGGCAGGGTCCCGGCAGCTCATCTTGGTGCTGTTCGTCGCGTCGCCGAGCTCCTTGCACTCCTTCAGCCCGTGCAGCGGAAGCTGGTCGCAGCCCATCTCCCCGGCGAAGTCGCACACGGGGCCGTCGGCGAGCGCCAGGCCCCCGTGCTTGACCCGGTCCCAGGCGTAGCACTCGTAGTCCCCGAGCTTGTCCGCCCCGACCCCTCGACAGCTCGCCGCGTCGCCGAGGCTGCAGGCCTTGCGGCAATGCCCGCCGGGGATGCCGCGCAGGCAGACCGACCCGGCCGGGCAAGCGAAGCTCGGCGCCTGCTGCGCGAAGGTGCACCCTCGCTTGGTGCAGTAGCCGTTCCGCAGCATCGTCCCGCGCGCCGCGTCGGCGTACTCGCGCTCGCAGAACTGATCCTTGTCGCAGTCCGCATCCTTCGCGCACGGAGCGCCGACCTTCACCCCCGGCGTGCCCACGTAGTTGGCCCCGCAGAGGCCGGTCGTGGTGTTGCAGTGGCCGGGGACCGCGCAGTGCGACCCCTCACCCACGGTCAGGCAGAACTCTCCCGCCACCGCTTCGCAGTCCGCGTCCCCGCTCTTCGGGTCGCAGGCCCGCTCGGTGACCACCGGGCAATCCTTGTCGCTCCGGCAGGCCGCCAGCACGCACGCCGCGACGTCGAGGCGCGCGGTCTGCTCGGTGGAGCTCGGGTTGCAGGCGGTGCCGGAGCCCTGCGGGCAGGGGTTCGCGGTCTCCGAGGGGACGCAACGCACGAGGCAGTAGGCCTGGTCGGGAAAGCCCGGCACCATCCCGCAGATCGTCTTGCCGCTCTTCGCCTCGGGGCAGGTGTCCTCGTCGGACGGGGTGATCGGATCGTCCGGCACGCACTCGGCCGTGCACTGGTTGCGGATGCAGAGCGGTGACTGGCTCTTGCAGTCGCGGGCCGCCGCGTTGGGGGTGCAGGGGGCGCCCACGTTGATCCCCGGCGCGGCCACGCCGTCGGGGGGCGGGCCATCCCGCTCCGGACCCCCGTCGGGGTCGGAAGGTCCACCCACGTCGAGCGACACGCCGCTCCCCTTGAAGCAGCCGGCGAGACCGACTGCGAGCCAGATGGCGAAGAAGACCGAGCCACGCACGCGCATGTCCTCCATTGAAGCACAGGCCCCCGCGGGCCGCAGCAAGGGCCGTGCGCGCGATCACCGATGCCGATAGATCCCGAGCCGGCCCGCGGCGAAGGTGGGAACGAAGCAGCGGTCGAGCTGCGCGGCGAGCTCCACCGGAGCGGCCCACGCGAGCACGTAGTCGTAGCGGCAGGCGGCGCCCACGAACTGACGCCAGGCCTCCTTCTCGACGGGCCGGCAGTCGAAGGCGCCCTCGGTCTTGCGCGCGCGCGCGCCGCAGAAGCGCCCCGAGGCGATCCGGTCGGCCCACTCCTCGTCGAACGGAAAGGGCACCTGGCTCGTCACGCGGTACGCGAGGAGCGAGGCCGGTCGGTGCGCCGCCGCATACAGGACGTACGGCGAGAGGGTGTCGCGCGCGAGGCCGTAGTAGCCCCACGCGTGCAGGAGCGGCCAGGTCACGCGTCCCGGCGCTCCGCGGCCGTCGAAGGTAATGGGCAGGAGCGTGGCTCGCGGCCTGACGTGGGAGATGCCCGCCGTGTACTCGGCGAGGTCGCGCTCCACCGCGCGCGCCGAGCGGGCGAAGAGGCCCACCGAACCGACCCCGAGCACGAGCGCCACACCGGCCAGGAGGCGCGGCCGGGCCAGCAACCCCTCGAGGTCGCCCCAGAGCAGGAGCGAGAGCCAGAGGAAGCCGGCCATGCGCGTCGAGATGTGATCGAAGTCGAAGCTGCGTTCGGGGAGGAGCAAAAGGAGCCCGAAGAGCAGCAGCGAGAGGCGGAACGCGGGGCGCGGCAGCGCGGCGCGGCGGCTCGGACGCAGGGCCAGCGCGCACGCACCGAGGAGCAGGACGGAGAAGGCGATGGCCGTGGGGAGCTCGGAGGTGCTCACCGGCAGGAGCGAGCGGTAGTAGCCGGTGGCGAGGCTGTAGACCGGTCCGGCGAAGCCGCGCGGCCACTCGAACCCGCTCGGCCCCGCGGCGCGACCGAGTCCGAGGAGCACGAGGCCGAGAGGAGGAACGAGCGCGACTCCGGCGCGCACCCAGGCCCGAAAGGTCGGCAAGACCGCAAGCGCCGAGGCGCCGAGCGTGAGCAGCGCGAGTGGATGCCCCAGGGTGGCCAGAAAACCCAGCCCGGCGAGAGCCGCGAGGGCCCGCAGCGGCAGGTGCGGGTGTCGCAGCATGAGCCCCACGGCGAAGCAGTAGATCGGAATCGTGGCGACGAAGTTGTAGAGCCCGGTTCCCAGGTACCAATTGAACGCGAGGGGCACGGCCAGCAGGCCGAGGGGCCAGCGGCGCCGGTCCAGGCTCCCCGCGAGATAGAGCGCGCCGAGCAGAAACGCGAGCAGGTAGAGGCTGAGGAAGAGGCGGTGGGCGGCCTCCACGCCGACGAGCGGCGCGAAGAGGCGACCGAGGCCCAGAAACGCCACGTTGGTCCCCGAGAGGGTCGGTCGGAAGTGCGAAACGAAGGGGGCCGCGTCCACCCGCGACGCGACGTGCAGCGCGTAGAGGTGGTTCGGCGTGTCCTGCCCCGGAAAATGGGGCAAGAGCCACACCGGAAGGAGGGTGGCCCCCCCGAGGAGCACGGCCAGGATCACGGGCAGCCGGCGCATGGCGTCGCCGTGACGTAACACGCGCTCCGCGCGACGGGCAAGCCACTCGCGCGGGAGTCGCGCGGGACCGGAGGCACGGACGTTCCATCGCGCGCCCGCCTCGGCCCAACCCCATGGGGGTGGCGCTGGCGCTACCGCGGGTGGACGTTCTATGCTCCGCGGACCGCCGACGAGGAGAAGCCGATGAACAAGACCGCACTCGCGCTGCTCGAAGCGCTGCTCAACGCGCCGAGTCCCTCGGGCTCCGAAGGGCCCGTGCGCCGCATCTTCTGCGACGCGCTCCAGGGGATCGCCGACGAGGTGCGCGTGGACGTGCACGGCAACGCCATCGCGACGATCAACCCGGAGGGCTCGCCGCACGTGATGCTCGCCGGGCACATGGACGAGATCGGCTTCCAGATCTGTCACGTGGACGAGCACGGGCTGATGCGCTTTCGCGCCATCGGCGGGCACGACCTGCGCACCATCTCGGGGCGGCGCGTGCACATCCACACGGCCGACGGACCGATGCTCGGGGTGATCGGCCAGCGCCCCGTGCACCTGTTGAAGGACCGCAAGGGCGACAGCGCACCGAAGATCTCCGACTTCTGGATCGACGCCGGTTTCACGGGCAAGAAGGCGGCGCTGAAGGCGGTCCAGATCGGGGACCCGGTGACCTACGTGGAGGGCTTCACGATCCTCCGCGACCGCGTGGCGCTGGCCCGCGCCTTCGACAACCGCGTCGGCGCGTTCGTGGTGGCCCAGACGCTGCGCGAGCTGAAGGGGACAAAGGGGCTCAAGGCCAGGGTCACCGCGGTCGGCACCGTGCAAGAGGAGATCGGGCTGCGCGGGGCCGTGACGAGCACCTTCGGCCTCGCTCCGGACGCCGGCATCGCGGTGGACGTCACCTTCGCCACCGACAACCCGGGGGGGGACGCCAAGGAGATCGGCGAGGTGAAGCTCGGCGGCGGGCCCGTGATCACCCGCGGCCCGAACGTGAACCCTCCGCTCTTCGAGCTGCTCCGGAGCACGGCGATCAAGCAGCGCCTCCCCGTGCAGTACCGCTCGGCCCCGGGAGGCACCGGCACGGACGCGAACGCGATGCAGATCAGCCGGGCGGGGGTCGCCACCGCCCTCATCGGCATCCCGAACCGCTACATGCATTCTCCCGTGGAGCTCTGTCACCTCGACGACATCCAGGGGGCCGTGAATCTCCTCGCCGCCACCCTGCGCCGCCTCGACGGCAAGACCAGCTTCATCCCGTCTTGAGCTGGTGGGGCGCCCCCCCACCGTTACGCCCCGAGCACCTGCGCCGTAGTTAGCCAGGCCCCCGAGGACCGGCGGGCGGAGCGCGGCATGCGGCGTCTCACTCCGACTTCGAACCCGTTCGGTGTTCTCGCGACGGTCTTCCTGCTCGCGGGCCACGGCTGCACCGCTGACCCGCGCGTCGCGGACGGCGGCCCCCCTCCGGCCACGCACGATGCGAGGCTCGACGCGACGCCGCCTGGATCGCCAGACGCCGCGACCGCGAGCGACGGTTCGCGTCTCCCCGACGGACGCGGAGACAGTGTGGCGGCCGACCGGTCGGTGCGCGACGCCGCCCCGCCCGTGCTGCGCTACGAGGTGGCCTTTCCGCAGCTCAGCTTCACGCGCCCCGTGGACCTCCAGTCCCCCACGGACGGGCTGGATCGCCTCTTCGTCCTCGAGCAGCAGGGCCGGATCCTCGTCTTCGCGAACCAGGCGGCGGTGGCGTCTTCGTCGGTCTTCCTGGACCTCCGCGCCAAGGTCAACGCCTACGACGACGTCCAGGGCGGAAACGAGGAAGGCCTCCTCGGGCTGGCGTTCCACCCGCAGTACGCCACGAACGGCCACTTCTACGTCAACTACACGGCCTACGATGCCGGGACCGGCGCCCGCCGCACGGTCATCGCGCGCTACACCGCATCGAGCGGCGACCCGAACCGTGCGGACCCCGCGAGCGCGCTCTCGATCCTGGAGTTCCCGCAGCCGTACAGCAATCACAACGGTGGGGCGCTGGCCTTCGGCCCCGACGGCTACCTGTATCTCGCGGTGGGGGACGGCGGCTCGGGGGGCGACCCGCAGAACCACGGGCAGCGACTCGACACGCTCCTCGGCAAGATCCTGCGCATCGACGTGAACGCGCCCTCCGGGGGACGAAACTACGGCATCCCGGCCGACAATCCGTTCATCGGGCGAGCCGGAGCCCGGGGCGAGATCTGGGCCTACGGCCTGCGCAATCCGTGGCGCATCTCCTTCGACCCGCCGACGGGGCGGCTCTACGCCGGGGACGTGGGCCAGGGCCAGCGCGAGGAGATTGACCTCATCACGAAGGGCGGCAACTACGGTTGGCGCATCATGGAGGGCACGCAGTGCTACGGCGCCGCGGGCTGCAATCAGACGGGACTCATCGCCCCGCTCGTGGACTACCGCGTGGCCGCCGCGCAGTCGGTCACGGGGGGCTACGTCTATCGCGGGCCCAGCGTGCCGAGCCTCGTGGGCGCTTACGTCTACGCAGATTTCGTCGGCGGGCAGATCTGGCGCCTGGACTACGACGGGACGCTCCCGGCGCAGAGCCGCCTGCTCTTCAGCTCCCGGCTGCAGATCGCGAGCTTCGGCCAGGACAAGCGCGGCGAGCTCTACTTCCTCGCCTTCGACGGGCGCGTCTACCGCTTCCGGCAGTAGGAGCGCGCCGCGTCGGACACGCTGCGTCGGACCGGTTGGCCGCCCCGAGGGACTGTGCTATGCCCGCCCGCATCCTGCGGGGTGCAGCTTGCTCGAACGACTCTTCGGCATCCGCGCGGCGGGCAGCACGGTGGGCACCGAGCTCTCCGCCGGCCTGACGACCTTCCTGACCCTCTCGTACATCTTGATCGTCAACCCGCAGATCCTCTCGGCGGCGGGGATGCCCTTCGACGGGGTCCTCTTCGCCACCTGCGCGGCCAGCGGTGCGGCCACCCTCATCATGGGCCTCTGGGCCCGCCTGCCGGTGGCGCTCGCCCCCGGGATGGGGCTCAACGCCTTCTTCGCGCTCGTGGTCGTGCCCATGCTGGTCAAGGCCGGCCACAGCCCCGACCGCGCCTGGCAGACGGCCCTGGGCGCGGTCTTCCTCTCGGGCGTCATCTTCCTCGTCCTGTCGCTCTTTCGGGGGCGCGAGCTCCTCTTCGGGGCTATTCCGGCCACCCTGAAGCTGGCCATCGGGGGAGGGATCGGGCTCTTCATCTCGCTCATCGGCTTCGAGAACGGCGCGCTCGTGCGAGCCCACCCGGCGACGCTCGTCACGCTCGGCGACCTGCACAGCGCCCCCGCGCTGCTCACGCTCCTCGGCCTGCTCGTGAACGCCGTGCTCCTCGCTCGGGGGGTGCGCGGGGCGGTGCTCTTCGGCATGCTGGCCGTCACGGCAGTGGCAATCCTCGTCGGACAGGCCACGCTCCCGACCAGCTGGGTCGCCCTTCCCGCCCCCAGCGGCACCTTCCTCAAGCTGGACATCGCCGGCGCCTTCCGTTTCGGGCTGCTGAACGCGATCCTGGCCTTCACCTTCGTGGACATCTTCGACACGGTGGGAACCCTCATCGGCGTCTCGCGGCAGGGACGGCTCCTCGACGCGGAAGGGAAGCTCCCCCGGCTCTCGCAGGCGCTCCTCGCCGACGCGATCGGCACCATCCTCGGCGCGCTCTGCGGCACGAGCACCATCACCTCGTATCTCGAGAGCGCCGCCGGTATCGCGGCCGGGGGACGCACGGGGCTGACCGCGGTCACGGTGGCGTTCCTCTTCTTCGCGGCCCTCCTCTTCTCGCCGGTCTTCCGCGCCGTGCCCAAGTCGGCGACCGCCCCGGTGCTGATCCTCGTCGGGGCGCTGATGCTCTCGCACCTGCGCCACCTCGAATGGGACGACCTGACGGAGGTCATCCCCGCCTTCCTCACCATCACGGGGATCGTCTTCGCCTTCAGCATCGCCGAGGGGCTGGCCTTCGGGTTTCTCAGCTACGCGCTGATCAAGCTCTTCGCCGGCCGCGCCCGCGAGGTGTCGGGGCTCTGCTGGGTGATGGCGGCTCTCTTTGCGGCGCGCTACCTGCTCGTGGCGCGCTAGAAGCGAGGCTCACATGACGACCACCGACCTTTCGGCCCCGCCCGAAGAGCTGACGCTCCAGATCCCCGGACTCCGTCTCGCGGGACTCGCGTGGGGTCCGAGCGACGGCGAACGCGTGATCGCGCTCCACGGCTGGCTGGACAACGCCGCCAGCTTCGCCCGCCTCGCGCCGCTCCTCCCCGGAGTGCGCCTCGTGGCCCTCGACCTGCCGGGGCACGGCCTGTCGGATCATCGCGGACCCGGAGGGGCGTACCACCTCGTGGACTGGGTCGCGGACGTGACCGATGCCGCCGACGCCCTCGGCTGGACCCGCTTCTCCCTGCTCGGGCATTCGATGGGCGCCTCGGTGGCCTGCACGCTCGCCGGGGCCCTCCCCGACCGCGTGCGCCGCCTAGCCCTCGTCGAGGGCCTCGGACCGCTCACCACCGAACCCGAGGAGGCCCCGGTGCAGCTTCGACGCTCTCTCGAGGAGCGCAGGCGCTGGCTCGACCGGCCGCCGCGCCCCTACCCGAGCCTCGAGGCCGCCATCACCGCGCGGCAGCACCCGCTGCATTCGACCCTCACCGAGCCGAGCGCGCGCCTGCTCGCGGAGCGAGCCACCCGCGTCACCTCCGACGGCATCGTCTGGGGGCACGATCCGCGTCTGCGGATCACCTCGTCGCTGCGCATGACCGAGGCCCACGCGCTCTGCTTTCTCGGCGCGATCACCTGCCCCACGCTGCTCATCGTGGCCGAACAGGGCTGGCCCTTCGACGAATCGGTCTTTCGACGCCGCGCGGAGCAGGTGCGGCACCTCGAGCTCCTCCGCGTGCCCGGCAGCCATCACGTGCACCTCGACCGCCCCGAGGCCGTGGCGGAGCCGCTCCAGCGCTTCTTCGCCGCGCGCGTGGATGGGCCGCCCGGGGCGGAGTAGAGCGCGCTACAGCGTGAAGGTGAAGTCGTCGATCAGCGCCCCGGGCACGCGCGCCGAGCGCGTGGAGCGTCGGCTATAGGTGTCCGCGTCGAGCAGGAGCTCGGCCTGGCTCGTCAGACCGAGGAGCTGGGTCCCGAGCGCGCGGTAGATCGTCTCGTCGAAGCGCATCACGTTCAGCGGCGCGACGATCTCGCCCCCCTCGACCCAGAAGGTCGCGAAGCGCGTCATACCCGTGATGCGGCAACGCATGCGGTCGGAGAAGTTCAGGTACCAGAGGTTCCCGACCAGCACCCCGCGCTCGAGCCGCGAGAGCACCTGGTCCGGGCCCACCGTCCCCGGCAGGAGCTCGAGCGACTCGGGGGACTCCTCGCCCGAGGCGCCCGTCGGAGGCACGCCGTACTCCTTGGCCGAGCGGGCCGAGACCAGGCACTCGCGGTAGGTGCCTCCGTCGATCAGGGTCAACCGGTCGGGTTTCAGGTAACCCGCGGCGTCGAACGAAGGGGCGACCCCCGCCGCGGCGTGCTCGTAGAGCGTGATCCCGCGGTGCAGCGTCGCGCCCCCCTCCACGAGCTGCAGGAGCGGGGTCTGCTTCGTCCGATGGGCCTTCAGCCCGAACCCGCCCCAGCCGACCAGCGCCAGCACCTCGGCGAGCGCCGCCGGGGCCAGGTAGACGCGGTATTGCCCCGGAGGGATGGTCTTCGCCGGCCGGCCGAGCGCCTCGAGCTCCCGCGCCGCATTATGGACCTTTCGTTCTAGAACGCTCCGATCGAAATGGAAGCCGGCGTAGCCGCACTTCACCGCCTTGTCCCCGTCCCGGTAGAAGCTCCAGTCCAGGTTGAAGCTACTGGTGGCGTGCCAGTTGCGCTGCCCGAGGCTGTTCGCGAACCCGACGTAGATCGGCCCCGCCGCGTAGATCCCCACCAGGTCGCGCTCCCCGGCCGCCATGGCCATCGCCCCGAGCAGCTCCTCGCGCGACGGCAGCTCCCCGCCCACCGTCCGTTCGCTGCTCCGCACCTCGGTGGCGTAGAGCAGGTGCGGGTCCTCCGGCAGCTCGGGGAGGTATCCCCGCAGCCGCGCGAGCTCCCGGCCGAGGCGCGCGCGGTCGGTCGCCGCGTCCCCCGACAGCCCGAGCTCGGCCACCGCCTGGCGCCGCCCGTCGACGAGCTGCACCCGGAGGAAGGCCTGCGCCACCTGTCCCGCCTGCCGCACCTTGCCGCGGTTGAAGCGCACGAAGTCCGAGGTCTCGGCGTGAAAGGTGGCGGTGAAGACCTCGCCGCCGGTCAGCATCCCCTCGAGCGCCTCGGCCAGGGCGTAGAAGTAGGTCTGCATGGCTAGCCCGCTCCTCCGAAGACCTCGACGCCGGTGAAGAGGCAGGCCGGCGAGGCATGTCCCACGCGGATGACCTGGTTCGGCTCCGCCTTGCCGCACCACGGAGAGCCGAGGGTCTCCACCGTCTCGCGATCTCCCACGCCGACCAGGCTGCGCCAGAAGGTGGCCGAGATGCCCCGGTAGTTCGGGTTCTTGACCACTCGGGTGAGCCTACCGTCCTCGATCAGGCGCCCCTGCTCGCACCCGAACTGGAACTTGTTACGCGAGTCGTCGATGGACCAGGAGCAGTTGGTGGACATGTAGACCCCGCGCTCCACGCGCTGGAGCAGGCTCCCGAAGGTCGCGTCCCCGGGTTCCAGGTTCAGGTTGCCGATCCGATCCACCGGGGGCCGGTTCCAGCTCGCGGCGCGCGTGCACGCCACCCCGGCGAGCCCCGCGCGCGTCTGCGAGGTGATCCCGCCGAGGGGACGCAGCAGGAGGCCGTCCTGGATCACGAACGCTCGCTCCGCCGCCGTCCCCTCGTCGTCGAAGCCGAAGCTCGCAAGCTCCCCGTACACCGTGGGGTCGTAGGTCACGTTGAGCAGCGGCGAGCCGTACTGGTAGCTGCCGAACATGTCGAGGGTCACGAAGCTGGTCCCGGCATAGTTCCGCTCGTCGCCCAGGATGCGGTCGAGCTCGATCGGATGGCCGATGGATTCGTGGATCTGGAGGATCATCTGGTCGGGGGCGAGCAGGAGGTCGAAGGTTCCCGTCGGGCAGTTCGGCGCGGAGAGAAGCGCGATCGCCTCCTCCGCCACGCCGGTGGCCGACTCCGCGAACGCGAGCCGCCCGAGGAGTTCGAAGCCGCCCTGTTCGCACGCGGCACGCCCGAAGAGGGTGCGGCTCTGCGTCTCGGTCCCCTGGTTCGCCACGGCCTGGAGCATCGGCGCGAGGTACGCGTACTGCTGCTCGACCCGCCCGCCGTGGCTGGTCAGGTAGAGCGACCGCACCGTCGTGACCCAGAGAGTGGCGCTGGAGTCGACGATGCGCTCGTCGATCTGAAGCGCATCACAGGTCTCGCGCAGGAGGTCGAGCTTCTCCCGCAGCGGCACGTCGGCGAAGGCGCGCTCGACGGGGCTCGCGTAGCTGCCGCGCGGGGCGGGGTACGGCACGCGCGAGAAGTCGGTCACGGCGCGTGAAGCGGTGCGGTCGGCCCAGTCCGCGGCCTGCTCCACCGCGCGACGCAGACCACTCGTCGAGAGGTCGCTCGTGGCCGCGTAGCCGAGTCCTCCTCGGCGCACCACGGTGATCATCGCGCCGGCCTCGTGCCCGGTGGTCACCGGCTGCACGACCCCCTGGCGCACGCCGATCACCTCGTCGTCCTGCTCCAGGTAGCGCAGCGAACAGAAGTCTGCCGCCGGCAGCACCTCGCGAAAACGTCCTTCGAGCTCGTTGTGCATGGGTCTCCGAGGGAAAGCGGGTCCAGGGTAGCGCACGAGGGCCTCTCGCGTCCTCCCCCCTTCAGTCGAGGAAGCTCACCGACCATCCGGTCGGCTTCCCGTCGGCATAGGGCATCACCCCGTGAAAGGGCCGGAGCGGCTCGGCGAAGACCAGCGGGACGAAGTGGCGGTCCCCCTCCCAGAGCGGGAGCTCGAGCACCCGATCCACCGGCACCCAGCTCAGCGAGCCCTCCGGGTTGCTGGCGCGCACCGTCCCGGCGAAGCGCTCCACCCGGAAGATGAAGCCCAGCCAGTCCTCGCCCCGGGGGCCGAAGCCGGGCCAGTTGACCGTCCCGGCGAGGCGCAGGACCTCGGCCCGGATCCCCGCCTCCTCCTCGAGCTCGCGCCGCATCCCGGCCACCACGTCCTCGTCCCGGTGGAGCTTGCCGCCGAGGCCGTTGTACTTGCCGTAGTGCGCGTCGTCGGAGCGGGCGTTCCGGTGGATCATCAGGACCTGGCTCGCGTCGGGGCTGAGCACGTAGCCCAGGGTGGCGACGATCGGCGTGTAGGGCATCTCCTCGCTCCTCGGTGGGTGGTTCGGGGTGGGGCGATCGTGTATGCTGCCGCCATGCCGTGCGGGGACGTTTCAGAGTACCTCGAGCTGCGCCTCGACGACGAGGAACGGCTCGCGGCCTTCTCCCTGGCGAAGGATACCTGCGGCGCGCCGGTGGGCAACGCCCAGCTCCTCGAGCACCTGCGCGGCAGGCGCGTCGAAGAGCTGCTCGACCGCTCGCTCGAGGAGCTCCTTCCCGACGCGGCGGCCGTCCGCCCGCTCGACCGCTTTCTCCTCGGCAAGCAGCTCGCCGGACTGCAGGCGGCCCTCGAGGTCTACCTCGGGCGCTCCTCGGGGGCGAAGAACGAACGCTTCGCCGTGGAGTCCATCGTCTTCACCGAGGAGGGGAGCAAGCTCTCCGGCCTCCTGCGGGTGGACATCCCCCCGGCCGAGGTTCCCGCCTGCGGCGGCTGCGGCGGCCGAGCGCACTAGAAGCCCGGCCCGAAAACTAGGAGGACGCCATGGACCTGAGAGGCGCGAAGATCACCTGGCTCGGACATTCCACGGTCCTCGTCACCACCCCCGAAGGGAAGAAGGTGCTCGTGGACCCCTGGCTGGCCACGAACCCGAAGTGCCCGGCCGCCTACCACGGCCTCGTTCCCGACGGAGTGCTGGTCACGCACGGCCACAACGATCACGTCGGGGAGCTGCTCTCCATGCACGGGCGCTGCGAGGGGCCGATCGTGGGCATCTACGACCTGACCTCGTGGCTGGCCCGCAAGGGCGTGGCCGAGAGCAAGCTGGTCGGGATGAACAAGGGGGGCACCGTCGAGCTCGCGCAGCTCAAGATCGCCGTGAGCATGACCGACGCGAAGCACTCCTCCACCTATACCGAGGCCGACGGCACGATGGTGCCGCTCGGGGAGCCCGCGGGGTACGTGATCCGGCTCTCCAACGACCTCCGGATCTACGTCTCGGGGGACACCTGCTGCTTCGGCGACATGGCGATCATCGCCGAGCTCTGGCGGCCGGAGCTGGCCATCCTGCCCATCGGGGATCACTTCACGATGGACCCGAAGGGGGCGGCGCTGGCCTGCAAGCTCCTCAAGGTCAAGGCCGTGATGCCGTACCACTACGGCACCTTCCCCATGCTCACCGGAACGCCGGCCGCGCTCAGGGCCGCGCTGCGCGAGGGGAACATTCTGCCGGAGAGCGCGGTCCTGGCGGTGGAGCCGGGTCAGAGCGTCGGCTAGAGCACCGATCAGTCTGTTCGGCGCACTCGGACATCGCAGGGGCCTCGACCGGCTGGCTGGTGGTCGCGAGCGACCGTGCGGTGTCGGCCGGCGCGAGCCTTCGGCCAGCTCTACGGCACGACCTTCCTCACGTCGTACAAGAGCACCCCGTAGAAGGCCCCCGACACGCAGGAGCCGTACAGCGGCAGGATGAGGCTATTCGAATACCACTCCGCCATCGTGGGGGCCGGCCCGCTGTACCCACAGGGCGTCACCTGCCAGCTGGAGAGCGCGATCTCGACCCGGCCCCGCGCCGCGTTCCAGACCGGGATGCCGGAGAAGCTTCCCGACGTGGGCATCTTGTTCTGGTTGAAGAGGTCGGCACACCCCCCTCCCCCCCCCCGTCCCGGGTAGCTCAGCGTCACGTTCCAGGTCACGGAAACCGCCTGCCCGCTGGCCGTGGCGGTGGCCGTGCCGGTGCCGTACTGGACGCCGCAGAACACCTTGATCGTGTAGCTGCCGACGACGAGCTCCTGCGGGGTCTTCTTGGGTGGCGGCGGTACCGTGGCCGAAAACGTCCGGTCCGCCACCGGCGACGAGGTGGGGCTCTCGCGGAGCACGACCCTCAAGGAGACCTCGGTGCAGCCGGTGTTGGCCGTGACCGTTGCGGTGACGGTGCCTTGCACCGAGGTGGTGCCGCTCGTCGGGCTCACGCTCCCGCAGGTGGCCGAGAGCTCGACGTGCAGGCCCGACGCGGGCTCGAAGCCTCCCTGGCCGTTCGGCCGGGTGACGGTGACAACCACCTGCGCGGAGGTCGTGGCCGGGATCTCCGACGGCATCTGGACGTCGACCCGGTACGGCGAGGGCGGCGTGGCCTGTCCAAGCTCCAGGCCGAAGAGATCGAGCGGCAGGAGCGTGGTCACGACGAAGGCGAAGAACTCCTCCACGCGGCCGCTGTCCGTGGCCCGGAAGGAGAGCCTGAACTCGGTTTGGCCGGACGCGGCCCGCGCGCGGGCCACCTCGCGAGGCGCCCCGAGACCGGCCACGCGGCGGACGAGCACGACCTCGCGCACGTTGTACGGACCGAGCAGTGGCAGGAAATCGACCTTCGACGGCTCCAGCCGCACCGTGAAGTCCACCGGGTCCCCCGCCTCGAAGCCGGAGGTGCTCGCGCTGACCGTGCCGACGGGCGAGCTGCCGAGCGGTACCGAGCCTTTGAGCTCCACGGCGTCGATACGCTCGAGACCGAGGAGCTCGAGCGCGCCGCCGAGGTCCGAGCCGACGCCCACCCGGGACTCGAACGACAGAGCGTAGGCCGACCGGTAGTCCGTGGCCTCGATCTGACTGCGCCAGGGCGCGAAGCTGCCCTCGAGCTTGGGGCCCATCTGGGCCTCGACCGCCGTGAAGCGAATGGTCCTCAGGATGGGGTTGCCGATGGCGAGCTCCGCCTTGCCGAAGACGGAGAAGCTGGGCTCGAAGCGCAGGTCGGCGCCGAAGCTCGGCGCCTGAAAGACTGGCTTCGCCTCGGCGTGGCCGGTGAGCGAGCGAACGAACTGGCAGGCGGCCCCGTTCGGACAGGCGACTCCCAGCTCGGCCGTCGCGCTGGCGTCGGCCTTCAGGCCGACGCTGGCGGAGGCCACCGTCAAGCGACCGCCGACCTCGAAGCCGAGCTTCAGCGGAATCAGGCCCCCGACGAAGAGCGAGAGCGGCCCTCCGATGGGGATGCGCACCGCGTGGACTTCGAACTCGCACGAGATGGCCCCCTCGAAGGCGACGCTGACGGTCAGGCTGCCATCGTAGGCGGCGCCAACCTCGCCGCGAAGCACCAGGCGTTCGACCCCGTGCTCGGGCGTATAGACCAGGTCCAGCCCGAGGTTTTGCGTGACGCTCAGGACCGGCGGGCTGCTGAGCCGCAAAGGGAGGCGGTTCAGACCCGTGACCGCCGTCTCGCAGGTGAAGGGGCCCAGGGAAAACTGCCCGTTGGCGGACGCGCGCCGCACGCCGTCGCCCGCACTGGCCTTCGCCGCGGGCGCCTTGGGCGTGAAGGTGAGCTTGTTACCGGTGCGCTGCGTCTCGTAGGTCGCCGCGAGCGCGGGGTTCGGCACCACCTCGGCCCCCGCGAGGGCGATCGTCTCCTGGAGCCGCAGGCGCGGGAAGAGCTCGCGCATCGGCACGAGCCGGAGCGTGACGGTGGTCCGCTCTCCCTCGGGGCTCGTGCTCACCACCCGGCCGGCGACGGGCTTGGACTCGGTGTTGACGAGCAGCGCGCCCGCCGCCGGAGCGGACACGCCCGTGAGCACCACCCGATAGGTGTTGCCGATGCTCGGCCTGGCCGCCGGGTCGACCGCCACCGGATCGCCCACAATCTGATCGTCCCGGAGCAGGACAGCCCCTGCTGGGAGCTGGGTCACCACGGCCAGCAGCGGCGGCGAGGAGACCCCGGAGGCCTCGGCGATGATCTGGGCCGAGCCGTTTTCGACCTTGGCCGTGATGAGGCCCGTGGCGTCCACGGCGATCGCGTCGCCGCGGGTGGAGCGCCAGGTGATGGAGGCGCTCACGGCCTTGCCGGCGGCGTCGTAGGCCTGGGCCTTGAGCTGCGCCGTCTCCCCGGACCGCGTGAGCAGCCGCGCGTCGGGAGAGATTCTGACCTGCGCCACTGGCCCGGAAGGGAGCACCTCCTCATCCCCCTTGCAGGCCGCCAGGAGGAGAAGAACCACCGCCGAGATCGTGGACCGTCGACAAAGAAACATCATCCCCCCCGCGGCTGACCGCCTCTTCCGAGGTCGGGCGAATTACACGTACGTCACGACCAGTCGAGGATCGGCCAACCTTTGCGCCGGGCGTGCCACTTGAGGCGCACGTCGGGGTTCACCACGCGCGGCTCCCCCACGCGCCGCAGCATCGGCAGGTCGCTCGCGCTGTCGCTGTAGAAGTAGCTTCGCGCGAGATCGACGCCGTGCTCCTCGGCGTAGCGCTCGGCGTGCCGGACCTTGCCCTCGCCGTAGCAGATGGGAAACATCGGCTCGCCGGTGAAGCAGCCGTCGCGCACCTCGTAGGTGCTGGAGAGCCAGCCGTCCATGCCGAGCTGCTCCGCGGCCAGCTCCGCTTCGTACGACGAGGCCGAGGTCAGGAGGACCAACCGATGACCGTGTCGCCGATGGGCCTCGACGGCGCGTACGCCGCCCGGGGCGAAGTGGGCGGCCACCTCCTCCTCGTACCACTGCTCGGTCAGCCGTCGCAGCGTCTCCTCGCTCTGCCCGCGAATCGTCGCCAGCGCCTCGCGCATCGCCTCGTCCATGTTCAGCAGGTTCGCGCGGTAGAGGAGCAGGTAGACCACGGCCCGCGCGTACTGCGCGCGACTGAGCCGGCCCAGGCGTCGCTCGCGCCGGAACCAGAGCGCGCCGCTGTTCACTGAGAGCAACGTGAGGTCCAGATCAAAGAAGGCCCCGACTTGCATAACCACCACCTCCGCCCGTAGGAAGGGACGAAGCTAGGCGATCGGACCGCACGCTGCAAGCCGCCCGAGCTCCTCGAGCTCTTCGCGGCGCGGGGCGGAGCTCACGGCGCCGACCTCGCGACAGACGAGGCTCCCCGCCCAGCAGCCGCGCTGCACCGCCCGCGCGAGGGACGCCGCGTCCTGGTCGCAGAGCGCGGCCGGGTCCGCGCCGGAAGCACCCTCGAGGAGCGCGGCCAGCAGACCGGCGCAGAACCCGTCCCCCGCGCCGGTGCTGTCCTTCACGACCACCGGCGCTGCGAAGGCCCGACCGCTCGCCGCGGGCGAGGCCCAGACCGCTCCCGCGTCGCCGCAGGTCACCGCCACGAGGCGTGGCCCGAGCGCGAGGAGCGCCTGCGCCGCACGCTCGGGGTCACGCTCGCCGGTGAGCTCGAACGCCTCGCCGGCGTCCGCCTTGAGCACCGTCGCCTGGCGGGCGAGCCACCGCGCGGCCTCGAGCGCCGCGTCGCGCGACGGCCAGAGGTGCAGCCGCAGGTTCAGGTCCAGGCCGATCGCGGTCCGCGCCGCGTGACACAGCTCGAGGAGACGCCGGGTCGCGGAGGCGGCGGGATCGCACACGAGGGTGCTCGTCCCGAGCTGCACGACCGCGCTCTCCGCGACGAGCTCTGCGTGGCGCTCGACGAGTCCGACGTCGAGGAGCGCGTCGGCGCTACCGTGGCGATAGAAGAGGAAGCTGCGCTCTCCCGCGGCGTCCCAGCTCACGAAGGTGATCCCGGTGCGCGCCGGCAGAGACTCCACGCCCCGCACCTCCACGCCGTCCGTCTCGAGCGCCCCGCGGAGGAAATCGCCGAAGGCGTCGCGCCCGACGTAGCTCAGCAACGCCGCGCGAACTCCGAGCCGCCCGAGCCCTACGGCCACGTTCGCCGGAGCCCCACCCACGCAGCGCCGGAAGGTCTCCACCGCGGCGAGCGGTCGGCCCCGCGCGTCGAGCGAAGCGGGGAACAGGTCGACCAGGGCCTCGCCGAAGCAGACGACCCGGGCCCTCCGGTCGGTCACGCGCCGCTCGCGTGGGCCGCCGCCACGAGGTCCGCGTAGCTCGTCAGCTCCGGACGCTCGGCGAGGGCCTTGAGGACCTCGAAGGCCAGCCAGATCGCCTCGGCGCGGGGCTGCGGCGGCACCACCTGATGCAGGTTGTGTCGCAGGCGCGAAGCGAGGCTGTCGAGGCGCGCGTGCTGGTCCCGCAGCGCGCGTCGACGTTCGGGGGTCCGGCCCGCCAGCGCCCCCGCCAGCTCCGAAGGGGGCAGCACGCTCGCGGCGCCGTCCGGAGCGCCGAGCAGCGCGTCGAGGGCGAGGCAGGCCTGCCCCACCGCCATGGCCGCGCTGGGCTCGCTCATCGCGTCCCCGAGGTAGCGCAGCGACGAGAGCAGCCGTCCCTCCAGCTCCGAGCGCGGGCCGAGCTCCACGAGCGAGGCGAGCCTGCGCCACGCCGGCTGGTCGAGCGCGGGCTCGACGCGAAAGTGGCCGAGCTTGCCCTGCGGCTCACTGCCGCTGCGGCGCAGCGGAATGGGGTGCGTGCCCACCGAGGTCTCGGCGATGTAGAAGGCGGCCGAATCGGCGGCGTCGAGGTCGATGCGCGGCGGGTCGGTGAGCGGCCCATCGGCGAGCCCGGGGTTCGGCAGGAGGCGCAGGAGGCGGCAGAGCTGCTCGACGCGCTCCACGGCGCGCAGCACGGCCAGCCCCGGCTCGGCCGCGACGTAGACCTTGGCGAAGGTCACCGGCGCACCGTCGTCGCGCCCCTGAAGGTCCTTCAGGCGGTGCAGGAACATGCCGCAGGTCCCGAGGTCGGGGTCGGCCTTGCACGCCGCCTCGGGCAGGAGCGTCACCCCGGCGAGGGCGCGCGGCCCGAGGAGGTAGACCCCGGCCAGCGGCAGCACCACCGCCGTGCGCGGATGGGGGACCGGGAGCGCCTTCACCGCCATCGTCACCGCCTCGGCGTAGCGCTGCGGAGAGCCGGCGCGCAGCTTCTCGACGGCGGGGGCGACGTAGCGCTTCCAGTAAGGACTCGGCAGCGGCGAGAGCGCCGCGTCGGGGAGCGAGAGCTGCAGGAGCCCGACGAGCATGTCCCGCAGGAAGGACTCGCCGTACGCGCCGCCGTAGCTCGGGTGCGAGGCGAAGGCCTCCACCAGCCGGGAGAAGACCCAGCGGCTCGCGGCGCCGAGGATCGCCACCTGCGGCCCGTCCCCGAGCGGGTAGTAGCCGTAGAGCTCGTCGCCTGGGGCGGGAGCCTGGCGCCCGGCCCACAGGACCTGGTCGGCGTTCCACGGCCTGAGGTCGGGCGGGCCCTTGATCACGGCCACCGCCTCGCAGAACTCGGTGGCCAGCTCGGAGAGCGTGGCGAGCCAGACAGGTTCTTGCTGGGTCATCTGTCGTTCCTTCCCCCCGGTCGGCGGCGAATCTACCGCGGAACGCGAGGGGCGTCACCCCGCGCATCCGCCGGCGCAGAGCGGCGGAGGAATGTGCTACCCTCGCCCTTCGTGGCCGTCTTCCGGAGCAGCGCATGAGGGTGCTCAGCGAGGAGATCTCTGCCGCTCTACCGAGCGCAGGGCAAACGTGGTGGGACGAGGGGTTCACGCAGCTCCTGGTGCGCTCGGTCCCGTCGGACACGCGCCACCTGGTCGAGATGGACTGCGGCCTCGCCCGGGCCGGACACCTCCTTTTGCCGTACCTCCCGTCGGCGACCTACGTGGGGGTCGAGAGCGACGCGGAGCGCCTGGCGCAGGCGCAGCAGCTGCTCGTCGGGGCCAGCTTCGCGAGCCGGGTGAGCCTGCGGCTCGGCAAGGCTGAGGAGCTGCCGCTTCCCGACGGGATGTGCGACGTGGTCCTGAGCATCATGGACCTACAGCAGCACCCCGACGTGCCGGCCGTGCTCAAGGAGGCGCGACGCGTGCTCCGCACCGGAGGCCGCATCGTGGCCGTGGCCCCCGACAACCTCGGCCAGCGCTTCTACTTCGACGGCGTGCTCGAGGAGGTCAGCGACGTGGTGCACCGCCTCTGCCTGCGCGCCCGGGCCGCGTGCCAGCCGGTCGACCTGGCCGTGGGCCCGCGGATGCCGGGCCTCCTGCAGGCGGCGGGGCTGCTGAGCGTGAGCATGACCGCGCACGCCATCCACAGCAGCCGGTCCGAGGACGCGAAGACCTTCTTCAACCGCCTCCGCCGAGTCTGCCAGGGGGTGGTGGAGCACGCCGGGCTCCCCCCGGAGCTCGAGGAGCTCCAGATCTGCGAGGCGGCCATCACGCGGGCGCAGTTCGCCGGCCTGCCGAAGCGGGTCGGCTTCTCGGCCCACGTGGTCCCCGCGTTCTGCGTGGTAGGGATCAATCCCTGACGCACCGTCGGAGGCCGAGCCCTTGCCGCTGCTAACTTCGCCGACCCCGTGTTCTGGTAGGGAGAGCCGATGGTCATGACCCCGGACCGAGCCTGGCGCCGCGCGCGTGCGTGGTGCCTCCTGCCGCTCTTCGCTGCCCTGGCGGGGGCGGGCTGCGCGTCCGGGAGCAGCCGCACCTCCGCCGACGGCTTCTCCCTCCCCGACGCCGCGGGGCCGGGCCCCGCCGACGGTCGCTTCGACGACGCCCCGCCGGAGTTCGACGGGTACATCGACACGGACCTCGGCGTGCCGGATGCGGCCCCCACCGCGGACAGCCGCATCTCGTTCGACGACGCCGGCGCGCGCGACGGGAAGCCGTCGGGGGACAAGGGGGTCGTGAGCTGCGTCGACCCCTACGAACCGAACCAGACCTGCGCCACGGCCAAGGAGCTCGGCGCGGTGAAGGAGAGCGGCGGCTGGTCGGCGGTCTACACCGGGGTCGCCTCCCCGGCGAGCGACGCCGACTGGTTCGCGGCCGTGGGGCAGGAGAAACAGCACTTCTGTCTGCCGCTCACAGCGCAGTGTCTGCTCCTGCAAGCGCGCCTCCAGGTCCCCGCCGGACGAAGGCTTCGCCTCTGCGTGCGGGAAAAGGTCTGCACTGCGTCGCCCACCTGCGCCGACAACGCGGGCACCGCCGGCCCCGTGGACCTCAACGTGGAATACAAGGTGAAGGCGACCTGCGGGAACAAGGACGACACGCGGGCGCTGCTCGAGGTCGTGGTCCTCGACGGCAAGAGCGACTGCGCGCCGTACCGGGTGACCTTCCGCTACGAGGGCTGCTGACGCGCCATGGCGCCGGGACCGAGACACGTCCTGACCATCCTCGCCGTCGCGGACCTCGCGCGGGCGCGGGCCTTCTATCGCGCGGCCCTGGGCTGGGCGGAGAGCGTCGTCACGCCCGTCTACGTGGAGCTCGAGGTTCCGGGCGGGATGCGCTTCGGCCTCTACCAGCGGGAGGGCTTCGGCCGCAACGTGGGCCGGCTCCCGGCGCGCGTCCCCGAGGGGGAGCTCGCCCCGACGGAGATCTACCTCTATGCGGAGGATATGGAGGCCGCCCTGCTTCGCGTCCGAGCCGCGGGGGCCGAGGAGCTCAGCCCGCTCGCCGAGCGCCCCTGGGGGGACGAGGCCGCCTATTTCGCCGACCCGGACGGCAACGTCCTCGTGCTGGCCCGCCCTGCCCGACCGGCCTGACGCGCCCGACCGCGCTTCGGGAAGAAACGGCGCTCGAGAGCCGTAGTGTTGGCATGCGACAAGCGGGGTGGCGGATGCGGCGAGTCTGGCTGCTCGGGGTTCTTGCGCTGGGGATGGGCTGTGGCACCGGGTCGCCCCGCCGCGAGCCCCGCGTCCCTCGCCCGGGGCTGCCCACGCTCACGGTGATGACCTACAACGTGAACTTCGGCCTCGCGGGGGACCCCGCCGCCCTCGAGGCCATCGCCGGGACGCACGCCGACGTGGTCTTCCTGCAGGAGACGACGCCCGCCTGGGAGGCCGCCCTCCGGCAGCGCCTCTCCCGGCGCTTTCCCGAGCAACGCTACCGTCACAGCGCGGGGGCCGGCGGGCTCGCAGTCCTCTCCCGGCATCCGATCCGGCACGACCGCTACATCCCCTCCCCCCTCGGGTGGTTTCCAGCCTGGCGCGTGGTGCTCGAGACGCCCGTGGGCCCGCTCCAGGTGCTCCAGCTCCACCTGAGGCCGCCGGTCAGCGACGGCGGAAGCTGGGTCAGCGGGTACTTCACCACGCGCGATTTCCGGGCGCGGGAGCTGCGGCACTTCGCAAGCTACCTCGCCCCCGAGCTGCCCACCCTCGCCGTCGGGGATTTCAACGAGGGGCACGACGGCCGGGCGGTCCGCGCGCTGCGAGGCACGGGCCTCCAGAGCGCGCTCGCCGAGTTCGCCCCCTCGGCCACCACGTGGCACTGGCCGACGGCGCTCGGGGAGCTGCGCTTCACACTGGACCACATTCTGTATAGCCGGGACCTCGACGCGCTGGACGCCCGCGTGCTTTCGGCCGGCCGCTCCGACCACTACCCGGTGGTGGCCGTCTTCCAGCGGGCGCCGAGCGCGCAGAGCCCGGCCCCCCGGCCCCTCGGCCCCCTTGCAACGGCCGGGATTTCCAGGTAGGTATGGGTGGACTAGGAGGTAGGCCATGGCCGTTTCAAAGAATAACCCGGCCGTCCGCGACAACCAGCGGCTGGTGATCCGCTGCCCGGCGTGCTCCAGCGAGATGTCGCTGCTGAAGCGCGTCCCGGGGGGCATGCACTACGTCTGCCAGAAGGACGGCAACGCCATTCCCGTGCGCAAGGGGATCTACAAGGATCTGCCGCACGAGTGGGTGCGCAAGACCTAGCGCCCGCGTCAGCGCTGCGCCGCTTCGAGAGCCTCTAGCAGCGTCGGACCGTCGAAAGGCTTGGGAAGCACGCCCGCCGCCCCCGCCGCGAGCAGCTGGTCCTTGCCCGGAGCGTTCATCTTTCCGGAACAGATCACCACGCGCACCGACGGATCGTCCCGGCGGAGCTCGCGCAGGGCCTGCAGGCCGTCCATCACCGGCATATCCAGGTCCAGGAGCACGACCCCGATGAGGTCGGTCTGCGCGCGGTACGCCTCGACCCCCTCGCGCCCGTCGCCGGCCGTGATCACCGCGTAGCCCTGCGCGCGGAGGAGCCGAGCGGTGCTGTTCCGGAGGACCTCGTCGTCGTCCACGAGCAGCACCACCCCGCGGAGGCGCCGCGTCTCGGGGCCCGCCGAGGCCGGCCGGGCCTCCACCTCCACCTCCTTTGGCGTCTGGACGAGCAGCGGCAGATAGACCCGGAACGTCGATCCCTTCCCGGGCGCGCTCTGCACGTCCACGCGTCCTCCGTGGTGCGTGACGATCGCGTAGACCGTGGCGAGGCCGAGCCCGGTGCCCTTGCCCGGCGCCTTGGTGGTGAAGAAGGGCTCGAAGATGCGGCGCTGGAGCTGCTCGTCCATGCCGCTCCCCGTGTCCCGGACCGTCACCCGGGCGTAGTGCCCGGCCGGCAGGGCCAGCGGGTGCTCGGCCGACCCGAGGGGCACATTCACGCGCTCCACACGCAGGGTCAGCGTGCCTCCCCGGACCATCGCGTCGCGCGCGTTGAGGCAGAGATTCATGAGCAGCTGGTAGAGCTGTCCCCGGTCTCCTCGGACGCGTACGTCGTCCTCGGAGCTGGCCTCGACCTCGACGGCCCGTTCGAAGGTGCGACGCACCAGCGCCGCGACCTCGGCGACGAGCGCTCCGAGGTCGGTCGGCAGATCCTCCCGCTTGCCCGGCCGCGCGAAACCGACGAGGCGCTGGACGAGATCGGTCGCGCGACGCGCCGCGAGCTCCAGGTCGGAAAGGCACGCGCGCACGTCCGCGTCGGCGAAGGTCACCTCGGGCCCGAGGTCGTGCAGAAAGCTGACGTTGGCCAGCACGGCCCCGAGGAGGTTGTTGAAGTCGTGCGCCACGCCCCCCGCGAGCTGCCCCACGGCTTCGAGCTTCTGCGACTGCAGGAGCTGATCTTCGAGCCGGTCGAAGTGCGTGAAGAGCAGGACGGTGCGCAGACCGATCCGGATCTTGTCGCCGAAGCGCAGGAGCCGCTGCGTGACGGGGAAACCGTTCACCTGGGTGCCGTTACGACTCCCGAGGTCCTCGATCCAGAACTCCCCCTCGTCGGAGCGGTAGAGGTGCGCGTGACGCCGGGATACGTCGTCCCCGTCGAGCCGGACGCCGGCGTCCGCCGACCGACCGACGAGAAGCTCGTCCACCACCACGTACGTCCGCCCCTGCGCCTCGCCGGCGAGCACCACGAGCTGCGCGCGCTCGGAGCTGACCGCGGTGTAGTCCCCCGTCGGAGGAGCCGGCTCCTCGTCACCCGGCAGCTCCCGCTCGACCGTCCTATCCAGCCACTCGTCCGCCATCGCGCACGGAATCTACCACATCGAAGCCCACCAGGCCGCCGTTGAGCTCGCACGCGCTTGAGGCTACCGTGCCGTGCGAAGGAGTCGCATGACCTCACGACGAACGCCTTACGCCGCTGCCCTCGGCCTCGCCCTCAGCTTTGCGGCGACCTCGCTCGCCCCCCCGCCGAGAGCCGCCACGCTGCCCGCGGAGCTGGGCACCCGCGGCATGGTCGCCGCGGATCATCCTCTCGCGTCCCGCGCGGGCCTCGAGCTCCTACGCCAGGGAGGCAACGCGGTGGACGCCGCGTGCGCAACCGTGTTCGCCCTCGGCGTGGTGAACCCCGCCGGCTCGGGCCTCGGCGGCGGCGGCTTCCTGATGGTGCACGTCCCCGGCGAGGCGGCACCGCGGATCCTCGACTTCCGCGAGACGGCCCCCGGCAAGGCCCACCGCGCGATGTTCCTCGGCGCCGGCGTCCCCAGGGCCGCCAGCCAGCGGGGAGGCCTCGCGGTCGCCGTCCCCGGCGAGGTGCGCGGCTGCGCGGAGGCGCTGCGCCGTTACGGAAAGCTCCCCCTGGCCAAGGTGCTGGCCCCCGCGCTCCGGCTCGCGCGCGGGGGTTTTCCCGTCGGCCGACACCTCGCCGCCGCCACCCTGCACCTCGGTCCGGCGCTCTCGACCTCGGAGGAGCTCAAGCGCGAGTTCCTCTCGCAGAGCCGGCCTCTGCGCCCGGGAGAGCTCCTCAGGCGGCCCCTGCTCGCGCAGACCCTCGCACTCCTCGCGCAGCAGGGACCCGACGCCTTCTACCGCGGCCGCATCGGGCGCGACCTGCTCGAGCGCGTCGCTGCATCGGGCGGGATCCTCGGCGCGGAGGATCTCGCCTCCTACAAAGTCGTGGAGCGCGCGCCCCTGCGCGTCACCTACCGCGGACACGAGGTCTTCACCATGCCGCCCCCCTCCTCGGGCGGCGTCGCGCTGGTCCAGGTGCTCGGGATGCTGGGGCGGAGGCCCCTCGCCCCACTCGGGCACAACTCGTCGCGCTACCTGCACCGCGTGGCCGAGGCGCTGAAGCACGCCTTCGCCGATCGGGCGCGCTTCCTCGGCGACACGGACTTCGTGAAGGTCCCCGTCGAGCGCCTGACGAGTCCGGCGCTCGCTGCGGAGCTCGAGCGGCGGCTCGGCGAACGCGTCCTGGCGCCGAACCGCTACGGGAGCGCACCCTCGCCCGTCGCCCCCCCCTCGGACGGCGGCACGAGCCACGTGAGCGTCATCGACGGTCGGGGGATGGCCGTGGCGCTCACGACGACGATCAACACGCCCTTCGGCGCGCTCGTCGCGGGCCGTCGCTCCGGCGTGATCCTGAACAACGAAATGGACGACTTCTCCACGCGACCCGGCAAGCCGAACGCCTTCGGTCTCGTGCAGAGCGAGGCGAACGCCATCGCCCCGGGAAAGCGCCCGCTCTCCAGCATGTCGCCGACGCTGGTGCTGAAGGGCGGCCGCACGGTGCTCGCGCTCGGGGCCTCCGGCGGGCCGACGATCATCACCGCCACCCTGCAGGTCCTGCTCAACGTGCTCGACTTCGAGCTCGAGCTCGGCGAGGCGGTGGCTCGCAGCCGCATCCACCACCAGGGGCAGCCGAACGAGCTCCTCGTCGAGCGGGACCTCCCCGAGGACGTTCGCTCGGCGCTCGCCTACCGAGGGCACCACGTGAAGGAGGTGGCCCGGCCGTACACCGCGGTGCAGGCGGTGCAGGTGCGCGAGGACCCCGCCGCGCCCCCTGCGCCGGGGGCGACCGCCTCCCGACCGAGGCTCCTCGGCGCCGCCGACCCGCGCAAGCACGGCGCCCCCGCGGGGTATTGAGCCGCGGCTTGCGGTAGAATAGGCGCCACGCCATGGCCCCTCACCGTCCGCTCCTCCTGCTCGTCGGAGCCTGCGCCCTCGCCGCGCTGCTGCTGCCCACCGCGTGCGAGGAGCCGCGGCTCGGCAGCTTCACCCTCCAGCTTCGCACGCCCCCGTCACCGTGGCCGCGCTGCGCGAAGGGGCCGGCCAGCCTCGGGCGCGTCGAGGCCCGCGGCGAGCCAATCGCCGGCGCGACGGTCGTGCTCAAGCCGAGCGGGCTTTCCGCCACGAGCGACGCGCGCGGCCTGGTGCGCCTGGCCAACGTCCCGCACGGACGTTACTCGGTGGAGATCTCGGCGCCGGGCTACCGCCCCATGCCCGCTCCGTCGGTGGAGGTCGCGGGAGACAAGAGCTCCGAGCTGACCCTGTATCCCTGCATCTCGGCCGGCGCGAACCAGCTCCGGGTCGGCTTCGCGCGCCCGGTGACCCTCGAGGCGCGGAGCCTCTGCGACGCCTCCTGGGAGGAAGCCGCGCTCACCTGGCGACAGCTCGAGGGACCCAACGTCTCCGCGTCGGTCAAGAACTTCGGCGCGAAGCGCCTCACCTTCACCACACGCCCGCTCGAGGAGCTGCGACCCCTCCCCGACCAGCCGCAGATCCTCTCGTTCTCGCACGACCAGGCCGGCGAGTACCTCTTCGAGGTGCAGGCCGTCTCGCGCACGGGTCTGCGGAGCCGCGCGCAGGTGCTCGTCACCTCGACGGACGTGACGAGCGGCGTGACCAGCGTCCCGCCCTTCGCGCGCTACCACTTCGTAGGACCCAAGGAGGGGCCCTGGAGCTGGACCGTCGTGAAGCAGCCCGAGGACTGGCAGGTGAACCTGGAGGGCGCGACGACCCGGGTGCCTTCGGTGCGACCGGTTCCGCCCGCCTCGGCCGTCCTGCAGCAGACCATCGCCATCCGCGACGAGAAGAGCCACCTGACCTTCGCCATCGTCGTCGGGGGGTGGAACGTGGTGCGACGCGACTGCGGCCGACCCGAGTGCCACGCGGCGATGGAGGGTCACTGGAAACAGACCCATCACGCCCAGAGCTGGCAGCGCTTTCTCGACGGAGCGCTCCCCCTCGCGCGAGGCCCCGCCGGCGACGCGTGCGCCGAGTGCCACAGCCTGGGCTACGACGCCGACGCGCCGAGCGGCGGCTACGACGACCTGGCCGCCCTGCACAAGGTGAGCGTCCCGGCCAAGCTCCAGCCGGGGAACTATGCGGCGCTCCCCGAGCCGGTCAAAGAGGTGAGCAACGTCTACTGCCTGGCCTGCCACGGTCCCGCCCGCGTGGATCCGCCCGTGGCCGAGCAACCGGGGCTCTTCCAGGTGGGCGTCTGCGCGCGCTGCCACGAACGCAAGCCCGAGCTCGACGTCGTGGCGCAGTGGCGCCTCTCGAAGCACGCGAAGACCATCACCGGCCAGCTCAACGGCCCCGAGAACCGCGAGCCGTGCGCGCGCTGCCACACCGCTCAGGGCTTCTACTACGCCCACTTCGCGCTGAGCCGCCCCCCGTCGCGGGGAACGGCGGTGCTCGCCTGCTGCGAGAATCCGGCCCCCATCGGCTGCCAGGGCTGCCACAACGCGATGCTCGCGCACAACAAGGCGCAGCTCCATCGCGCCGACGCGGTGCAGACCGAGAGCGGTCTCGCGCTCGCGGGCGTGGGGGGCGCGGCTCTCTGCGCGACCTGTCACCACGCGGGGCACGACGTCCGGACCCGGGCCGCGCTCGACGGACGGCTCGCTCCGCACGCGCCGCAGGCCGACCTCGGCTACGGACGCGCCGGATTTCTGCTCCCGGCCCCCGCCGAGTTCCCACCGCTCGAGGGGACGGCCTGCGTGAAGGCAGCCAAGAACGGCTGCGTTACCTGCCACATGGATCCCGGACCGGGCCCAGGGCTGCCGGGGCACAAGCAGCTCGGAGGCCACACCTTCCGCATGCGCACGAAGGAGGGGCTGATGAACGTGCGCCCCTGTCAGGCCTGCCACGCCGGGATGGCCTCCTTCGATCCGCTGGCGACGGGCGACTACGATGGAGACGGCACGAAGGAAGGGATCCGCACCGAGGTGGACGGGCTCCTCGCCCTCTTGAAGGAACGCCTGAGCTCGGCCATCGCGGCGCGGGGGTACCGTGGCTGCGACCGGGGACGCACCCGCGGCGCGTGGATCGCCGCCGGCACGCGCGAGAAGCTCGTCGTGGTGGACGCCGGCGGCGCGGACCTCGGCGACTGCGACCGCAGCGGAGCGCTGGAGCGCGAGGAGGAGCCGCACGTCTTCCCCCTCGCGGACGAGCTCCTGCACAAGGCGGCCTACAACTACCTGCTCGTCGCGCGCGACGGCAGCCGCGGCCAGCACAACCTCCCGTACGCCGTGAAGCTGCTCCAGAGAACCATCCACGCCGTCACCGAGGGCCGCGACGTGCCGGCGTGGGAACTTCGACGGTGAGCCAGGGGGCTCATCGGTCCTTGGGGCACGAAAGGAGCCGCACCATGGGACTGACCCGACTCTTCGACGCGCAGGTGCTGATCTACACGGGGCTGTCGGCGACGGTGATCCTGGTCATTCTCATCGTCCAGGCCGTCGTCACGCGGCGCTTGCTCCGCGTGCAGAGTGAGCTCGAATCGCTGCGACGCGACGTCAAGCTGCTCGAAGATGGGGTCAAGACGGTGACCGACGCTCTGCAGGCCCGGCACAGCTAGAGGGCCCTGACGGAAGTGCGCGGCTCCCGTCGGAGGTAGGCCTGTAAGCCGAGTTCTGTCCGCGCTTCGGTTGCCCTCGGCGCGGGGCGATCATTCATCTAGGCCGACCGTTACCGATCGGCTCGAGCGACACTACCCGGGAATGAGAGCGGGCCGCTCCGGCCCGGCCGAAACCGGGCCCTCCCTGTTCGGTCTTGCTCCGGGTGGGGTTTACCGTGCGAGCCCTGTTACCAGGGCCCCGGTGCGCTCTTACCGCACCCTTTCACCCTTACCAGCCCCCGGAGGCTTTCGCCCCCGGACGCTTCGGCGGTTTGCTTTCTGTGGCACTTTCCTTGGGGTCACCCCCACCGGGCGTTACCCGGCACCCTTGCCCTACGGAGCTCGGACTTTCCTCCCCCGGTGGCCCGGAACCGGCCAAAACCGATCCTGGACCACCGGCGGCGATCGCCCGGCCAACTCCGGCGGAAGCCGCGCGGGCAGAGCATGCCGTGCGGGCGAGGGAAGTCAAGGGATGGCTCGAGAGAGGCCTTCGGCGCGGCGCGGCAGGTCTCTCGCACGTGCGGGCAGCGACTCCTCGGGCAGCGCGCTGTCGAACAGTTGCCCGTCCCGGGATCGGCCCTGTAGTGTAGAAGGTGCCGCTTTGCACTATTTCCTGGGGGTCCCCTATCGATGCGTCTTACGTCCCGGCGCCACAGCGCCGAGGCCTACACCTAAGGGAGGTACTTGATGAAGAAGAAGAGAAGTATGCAATGGATCGTTCCCCTCTCGGCGTCGCTGGCGCTGCTCCTCGGCCCAGGCTGCGGCAACAGCAGCACGACCCCCGACGGCGGGGGCCTCACCGCCGACACGGGCACGGCAGCGGACAAGGGCGCGACCGGCGACGGGGGGGCGAGCCCGGACAAGGGCGCCGCGACCGACGGTGGCGCGAAGCCGGACAAGGGCGCAACCGGGGACGGCAAGCCGGCGGCGGACAAGGGGGCGAGCGGCGACGGCGGCGGCAGCACGGGCACCGGAACGATTCAGGGCACGTTCGACGGCACGGCGTTCAACCACACCTGCAGCTGGACCGGCTGGCACGTCGATAACCAACTTCTCTACACCGGCGCGACCAACGGAATGGCGCGTATCTACTGCGCGGAGCTGAAGAACGGCGTGGCCGTCGGACCCAAGGTGCACCTGGAGCTTCTTCTCCTGCACCCCGCGAGCAGCCCTGCAGCCGCGCTGCCCGCGAGCTTCGACTACAAGGGAAAGGACCCCATGGGGCACTACACCTTCGTGGCCTACCACGCCGGGGTGAGCAAGACGGCGATCATGAGCGTCAACAACAAGAACCTGACGGAGATCCGCGTCAAGGGGAGCTGGTCGAGCGACGGGAAGAACGGCCACTTCGTGGTGGAAGTGACCGGCAAGTGGGCTCCGGACAGCCTCTCGTACGAGGCCGAGGGCGACGTCACGGCCAAATTCGACGTCTGGATCCCGAAGAAGTAGGCTTCTCCGCTTCCCGCCCCACCCCCGCCCGCCGGCTACCCCTCGGCGGGCTTCTCGAGAAAGATGATCCGCTGACAGCTCGGGCAGAGCTCGATGCTCTCGCCGCGGTGAAGGTGAATCAACACCTGGGGCCGCACCGACATGTTGCAGCCCGTGCAGACGCCGTTGACCACGGGGACCACGGCCCGTCCCGGCTTGCGCTTGCGGATCGACTCGTACTTGACCATCACGTCCCGACGGATCGCGCCGACCATCGTGTCGCGCTCGGCCGTGTGACGCCCGATCTCGGCCTCGACCTCCTGCAGGCGCGACGTGGTGAGCTCTTCCTCCTCGGCCACGTGCTGCTGCATGGCCTTGAGCTCCTCCTCGTGCTGCGCGATGGACTTCTCGAACTGGGCGATGGCGTCGGTCAGCTTCGCCGTCTCCAGATCCCGCTCGGAGGCCGTCTTCTTGTTGGCGTCGAACTCGCGCTGGACCGCCAGGAACTCCTTGGTGTTCCGCACGGCCTGGAGCTTGATCTTGGCCTTCTGCAGGGTGTCCTGCTCGGCGCGGAGCTCGGCGTCCAGCGTGGCCTTGTAGCGCAGCGTCTCGTCGAGCTGCTTCCGCTCGGCCTGGAGCATCACCTCCACGGTCGCGACGGCGTCCTTGATCGACTTGAGCTTCGCGGGGAGGGCCAGCAACTGGGCCTCCGCCTCGTGGATCTTCGCGTCCACCAGCGAAAGCTCTTCAACGAGTCTCAGTTGATCGCGCAAGCGTTACTCCTTCTCTGCGCATCGGCGCCAGGGCCGCGTTCGGGGAAGCATGCCTCTCGCGTCCACAGCTCTCTCTTTGGTGGGCCCACCTGGATTCGAACCAGGGACCAACCGGTTATGAGCCGGCGGCTCTCACCGCTGAGCTATGGGCCCGAGGGCCAAGATTGCCCTGCCCGTCCAGCGAGCGGCGCCATTCTTGAACCGACGGGAAGAATTTGTCAACGAGTGGGAGCGCTGCGTCAAGAGAGCCGTGGAGCTCAATTCTCCACGAAGCTCTTGAGCTGCTTGGAACGAGACGGGTGGCGGAGCTTGCGCAGGGCCTTGGCCTCGATCTGCCGGATGCGCTCGCGCGTGACCTCGAAGTCCTGACCCACCTCTTCCAGCGTGTGATCCGACTTCTCGCCGATGCCGAAGCGCATGCGCAGGACCTTCTCCTCGCGCGGCGTGAGCGTCGCGAGCACCTTGCGGGTCTGCTCCGCCAGGTTCATCGTGATCACCGCCTCCGACGGATTCACGACTCCCTTGTCCTCGATGAAGTCCCCGAGATGCGAATCCTCCTCCTCGCCGATCGGCGTCTCGAGGGAGATCGGCTCCGTGGCGCTCTTCAGCACCGTGCGCACCGTGTCGAGCGGCAGCTCCATCTTCTCCGCGATCTCCTCAGGCGTCGGCTCGCGGCCGAGCTCCTGCACGAGGTAGCGGCTGGTGCGGATGAGCTTGTTGATCGTCTCGATCATGTGCACCGGGATGCGGATCGTGCGGGCCTGATCCGCGATGGCGCGGGTGATGGCCTGCCGGATCCACCAGGTGGCGTAGGTCGAGAACTTGTAGCCGCGCTTGTACTCGAACTTGTCCACGGCCTTCATCAGGCCGATGTTCCCCTCCTGGATCAGGTCCAGGAACTGGAGCCCGCGGTTCGTGTACTTCTTCGCGATGGAGACCACGAGCCGGAGGTTCGCCTCCACGAGCTCCGCCTTGGCCTTCTCGGCCATGCGCTCGCCCTCGTGGATCGCCTGGTAGGTGCGGCGCAGCTCTTCCACCGAGAGCTCCGCGACCTCCTCGACCTCCTTCATCTCGCGCTGGCTGGCCTTGATCACCCGCTCCATCTCGGAGAGCTCGTCGGTGCGCAGGCCCAGCTTGCGGTTGATGCGCTTCTCGTCCCGCGGCGAGCGCTTCACCTCGCGGAGCGTCTTGCGCACGTCGCTGATGGTCATCCCGGTGCGGGCCTGGATGTCCACCATCTCGGCTTCGGACTTCTCGATGCGCGCCACCAGGCTCTTCAGGCGGTGGACGATGCGCTCGATCTGCTTCTTGTTGATGCGCAGCTCGGAGAGCTGATCGAACATCTCCTGCTGGTTCTTCTCGATCGCCTGCTGGTACTTCTTGCGGCGGCTGTCGGCCTGCCGCTTATCGGCGATCTTCTCCTCGATCTTCTCGTTCTCGCGGTCGAGGCGCCGCACCTTGTCGATGGCCTTGCAGACCCGCTCGGTGTGCCACTCCTCGTCGAACTCGGCGTCCTCGTCGTCGAAGTCGCGGATCACGTCCTTGACGCGGAGCTTGCCCTTGCGGAGCAGGTCACCGATGCGCAGGATCTCCTGCACCGCGATGCGCGAGCTCAGCACCACCTGCAGCACGCGCCGCTCCCCCTCCTCGATGCGCTTGGCGATCTCGACCTCGCCCTCGCGGGTGAGCAGCGAGACCGAGCCCATCTTGCGCAGGTACATCCGGACGGGGTCGTTGGTCTTCGAGTAGCCGCCGTCGTCCTCGTCCTCCTCCTCCTTCGGCTCCTTGAGGAGGCTCGGCGCGACGTGCGTGTTGGTCTTGACCTGGGCCGCCGAGTCCACGACCTCGATCCCCTGCTCGCCGAGGGTCTCGAGCCAGTCCTCGATCTGGTCGGCCGAGGTCAGGTGCTCGGGCATGTTGTCGTTGACCTCCTCGAAGGTGAGGAAGCCCTTGGCCTTGCCCATCGCGATGAGCTTTTCCTGCTGCTCGTCGTCCTCGCCGTCGCCGTCCTCGCCGCCCTCACCCTTCTTGGGCGACTTGTCGGTGCCGTTCTGCGGGCCGCGCGCCTTCTTGCCCTCGAAGAGCTCGTCGGCCTGCGCCTGCGTGGTCCCCTTGCGCCGGCCGGCGGGCTTCTCCTCGCGCACCGCCGCCGCGCCGTTGCCGCGCGGCGCGCCGTTGCTGCCACGCGCGCTCTTGGCCAAGGCCGGGCTCCCCTTGCTCGCGCTCGGAGCAGCCTTCTTGGGCACCGCGGGGGCGGTCTCCTTGGTCGAGACCGTCTCCTTCGACGTGGCCTTGGTCTTGGCGATCGGCTTCGCGTCGCGACTGCGTTTGGGCTCACCGCGTTTCATGAATCTCTCGCTCCACTTGGACCAGCCGAAGGCCGAGCGCGCGTAGCGTCACCGCGTCGCCCTTCGACTGCGCCTGGTTCATCTCGAACCGAATGCGCTGCAGCTCCAGACGCAACCGACGTCGCTGCAACGCTAGAACACAATCGTCCAGTGCCCGCGTGGGGTCACCGTCCGACGCATATTTTCCGGCGAGCACAGCACCCGCGAGCGCATCGCGGATCCGGGCTGGCGCCACGTGCAGAAGCTCCACGGCCGGCACCTGCCCACTCCCACGCTGCAACTCCACGGCGGACTGATAGGTAGCGCGTAAGGCCTCGTTTGTCAAAAGAGACGACGCCCCGTGCTCCTCCGCCCGCGGGACCAGATGCGGGTGCTCCACCAGCACCGCCAGGAGGTCCAGCTCGGCCGGGTCCAAGACCTCCGCCGCCTCCCGGACGGCGGGCGTCCCCGTCCCGGTCGCTCCCCCTGCGGCCGGTGCCGGCCGACTCGTGGAGGAGCCTCCCGTCGGGCGGGGATCCCCGCGTACCGCTCGCGCCACCGTCCCGCGGTCGATACCGAGGCCCATCGCGAGACGATCCACGTAGAGCTCCCGGGCCACCGGGCTCGGCAGCGCCGCCACCAGGGGCGCCACCTGCTCGAGCACCCTCGCCCGTCCGGGGATCGACGGATCCATGCGTCCCTGTAGGTCTGCGAAGACGAAATCCACGGCCGGGACCGCGCCGTCCAGCACGGCCTGCATCGCCTCGGCCCCCTGCTTGACGATCAGGCTGTCGGGGTCCTCGCCGGCGGGCAGGCTCGCGATCTTGGTCTCCAGCCCCGCCTCGAGGAGAATCGGCACCGAGCGCCGGGCCGCCGCGCGACCGGCGTTGTCCCCGTCGAAAACGGCCACGACCCCCTCGGCGAACCGCCGAAGGAGCCGCGCCTGGGACACGGTTAGCGCCGTGCCCATCGGAGCCACCGTGTGGTCGAAGCCGGCCTGATGCATCTGCAGGACGTCCACGTTCCCTTCCACGATGAGCGCCAGATTTCGGCGCCGCATCCCCTTTGCCGCTTGGAAAAGCCCGTAGAGCGCCTCTCCCTTTCTATAGAGAGCTGTCTCCGGGGTATTGATGTACTTGGGCGCATCCCCCTCCCCGAGCCGCCGCCCACCGAAGCCCAGCACCTCCCCTCCCGCCCCGTGCAGAGGGAAGATCACGCGCTCCCAGAACCGGTCGTAGTGCCCCGGCCCCTGCCGCCGCCGCGCCACCAGCCCGAGCGTCTCCCCGACGCTGACCGGGATCCCCTCCTGCTGGATCAGCCGCACCATGGCCTGCGCCGTGGCCGGGGCGTACCCAAGCTCGAAGGCCTCGGTGACCGCCTCGCCGAGCCCACGCTGCCCGAGGTACTCGCGAGCTCCGCGCCCCCCCTCGCCTGCCAGCAGCCGGCGATATACCGCCACCGCCTTGCGGTTGAGGTCCAGCGCCCTCTGCCTCTCGCTGCGCCGCTCCGCCTGCGCCCGCGCCTCGGCCGGCGACTCGCGCTCCTGGGGGAGCTCCACCCCGGCCCGCCGCGCCAGATCCTCGAGCACCTCGGAGAAGCGGCGCCCCTCCAGCTTCATGAGGAAGGCGAAGACGTCCCCGCTCTCCTGGCAGCCGAAGCAATGAAAGAACTGCCGCCCACTATGTACGTTGAAGGATGGCGTCTTTTCCTCGTGAAATGGGCAGAGGCCCTTGTGGTTCACGCCCGCGCGCTTGAGCTCCACGAACTGGCCGATGATCTGGACGATGTCCGTGTGGCGACGGACCTCGTCGATCACGGCGTCGGGGACGCGGCCGGAGGCGCTCGAGCTGGACATGGTTCGCGCCGTAGCTGCCCTCGGCCGGAGCTCCCCGGCCACCAAAGATTTGGCCTGTGGTTTCAGGCAGTTGCTCAGAAGCCGGTTAGTCTAGCCGCGGCCCCTCGTTTGTCAAGCGCCCGGATCGGATCCTGGCGCCGCATTCGCCCGGAACCTCACGGGCCTCCGGAAACCCACCGAGCTCTAGTGTGGCCGACGTCGGTGCCGAGTCAAATCCGGCGTCGTCTGTAACCTATCGTACAGTCGGCAGCCTCTCAAACACCCTGGCTCAGCGAAAGCGGGACGCCGGCACCTCTTGGTTCCGACGCAGCTCGGAGAACTCTACCGCCGTCCGGTCACCGTTCGGCTGGAGGAGCTCGAGCCGCGACGGAAGGAGGTCGGCCCCGAAGGAGACCGTCACGCGCACGAGGTGGCGCTTGAGGGCCGCGTCTCGAGGCAGGAGGGTGAGCGTCCAGGTCGAGCCGGTGGCGGCGAGGCTCAGACGGTACGCCTCCGCCACGCCGGAGCCCTCGCGCAGGCCGAGCCAGACGAAGAGCTGCTGCACGAGCGGGCCCAGGGTGCGGTCGGTGCGCAGGTCGAGCTGGCGCGCCGCTTCTCCCGGCAGCCGCAGCTCGGCCCGCAGACCGAGGACGAGGAGCACGCTGTCGTCGGGAGCCAGAGTTTCCCAGCGCAGCTTGTCGGGCCGGCTGTAGGTGAGCTGCCCGCGCGTCGCCACCTCGTTCCGGAAGAGAGCGAGGCGCTTCTTCTGCACGAAGCGGCCCTGCAAGGTGCGCGTCCCGGAGCCGGCGCGGGCCAGGCGCGCGAGAAAGGCGGTGACGTCTGGCTCCCCGGCAGCCCGGGTGGGCGCGCTCGGCACCCCCGCGACGAGGGCACCGAGCAGGAGCAGGCTCGCCGCGCGCCCTCGCCGCGGCCTCACGGCGCGGGACGCCGCTCGACGATGAAGCGCGCCAGCGCCTCCACCGAAGCGAAGGCCTGCTTCCCGGTAGCCTCATCGGGAATGCTCACTCCGTACCGCTTCTCCACCGCCACCGTGAGCTCCAGCACGTCGATCGAGTCGAGGCCGAGACCTCCGCCGAAGAGCGGCGCGCCATCCTCGATCTGGTCGGGTGTCACCCCCTCCAGCTTCAGCGTCCGGACGATCAGCTCCTTGAGCTCGCGCGTGAAATCCATCTCGGGTCCCTGAGCCTTCGCATCTATGATGGTGGGCGCAAGGTGTAACATGACGGACCCCCGCAGACCACTCAGGCCGCCCTCGAGACGCTGGCTCGTCGCGGTCGCCGCCGGGGGCGCCCTCCTCCTCACGCTGCTCGCGCTCCTCGGGAAGCTCCCGCTCGTCTCCGGCCTCGCCGCCGCCGCGCTGCTCGCCTTCGCTCCGGTGGCCGTCGGGTCGCTCGCGGTGGGCTCGGGACTGCTGGCCCGTCCGGTGATCGGCGCGAGCGGCACCCCGGGGCTCCTGTCGCTCACCTTCGACGACGGCCCGCACCCCGAGGGAACGCCGAGGATCCTCGAGCTCCTCGCGGCCCGCGGGCACCGCGCCACGTTCTTCGTGGTGGGCAGGGCCGCCGAGGCCCATCCCGCGCTGCTCGGCCAGATCGCCGCCGCCGGACACGAGCTCGGCAATCACTCCCACGCGCACGCCTGGCACCTGCCCTTCGCGCGACCGGCGCGCGTCGCGGAAGAGCTCCGGCGCGTGCAGGACGCGATCGCACGCGCCACGGGCAAGGTGCCGCGCCTCTTTCGTCCACCGGCGGGGGCGCAGAGTCCTCGGCTCGTGCGCGGGGTGCGCCTCGCGGGGCTCGAGCTGGTAGCCTTCTCGGCCCGCGGCCTCGACCACGCCCCGGGAAGGACGGCCCGGGCCGCCTTCGCCCGGCTCCGCCCTGCGCTGCGCCCAGGGGCGATCCTGCTCCTTCACGACGCGCCGAGGAGCGGCCAGACCCACCTCGCGGCGGAAGTGCTCCCCTTGCTCCTCGACGAACTGGAGCGTCTCGGACTGCGCAGCGTTCCGGTGAGCGAGCTCGTCGGATTGGACGCTGAAACCGAAGCCGCTACTCGAGACGCGGCCCCCCCACCGCCGACAGCGCCCGCTGCAGATCCTGCCCGTCGAACGGCTTGCGGAGCACCTGCAGCCCCGAAGCGCTGATCTCGGCCTGCACAGCGTCGGTGAAGACCCCGCCGGTCATGAGCATGACCCGCCCCTTCAGGTGGGGATACCGGACCAGGATCTCGCGGCAGAGGCTCAGCCCGTCCATGTCCGGCATCATGAGGTCCGACAGGACCAGATCCACCTGCGAGTCCTCGGCGAGCCGCAGGAGCGCCTCATTCGGACCGAGCGCCGTGCGCACCTGGTGCTGGCGCCCGAAGCTCCGCTGCGAGGCCCGGAGCAGGGTCTCCTCGTCGTCCACGAGGAGGATGCGGGCCTGGTGCGCCACCGGCTCCACGGCGTCCGTGATGCGCGTGCCGACCTTGTGGGGGCTCTGGATGGGGAGCAGGACGCGCACCGTCGTCCCCGTCCCGAGCTGACTCTCCACCTCGATCGTGCCGCCGTGCTGGTGCACGACGCTCGCGGAGAGCGCGAGGCCGAGCCCCGTCCCCTTGCCCGCCGGCTTGGTGGTGAAGAAGGGGTCGAGCACGCGCCCTAGGTGCTCGGGGGCGATGCCGCACCCGTTGTCCTCGACCTCGAGCAGGATCATGTCGCCGCGGGTCGAGAGCCGCACGACGATCACGTTGCCCTCGAAGTCGCGCCCCTCGAGGGCCTGCATCGCGTTCACGAGCAGGTTCACCAGGACCTGGCTGATCTGGCCCGGCACGCAGACCACCCGCGGCGTCTCGAAGAAGTGCCGCTCGAGGCGCGCGCGATAGCGGATCTGGTTCTGGACCATCATGATCGAGGTCTCGAGGATCTGCCGCAGGTCGGTGAGCGTGGCCGCCTGGTCGCTCACGTTCGAGAAGGCGTGGAGCTGCTTCACGAGCCGGCTCACGCGGTCCGCGCCCTGGAGCGTCTCGTCGATCACCTGGTGCAGCTCGCCACGGATCTCCTCGAGCAGGCCGGGCTCACCGGTCCGGTCACCGTGGCGCGCGAGGTGGCTGCTCACGATCGGCACGATATAGCCCGCGTAGCTCTGCAGGAGCTGCAGATTCTGCAGCACGAAGGTCATGGGGTTATTGACCTCGTGCGCCACCCCGGCGGCAAACTTGCCGATGGTGGCCATCTTCTCGAGCTGCATGAGGTGGCGCCGCGTGGTCTTGAGCTCGGCGTTCGCGGTGGTGATCTCGGAGTTCATGCGCTCGAGGTCCTGGTAGGCCTCGCGAAGCGCCATGTGCTTGGTGATGAGCTCGCGCTCGAGCATGAGGCGCGCGGTCTGATCGCGCAGCAGGAGCAGGGCGATCTGCTGGCGCGGATCCTCGCTGACCGAGACGTGGACCGAGGCCACGAAGTGCGAGCCGTCCCGACGGCGCAGGGGGACCTCTTCGTGCAGCCCGGGGCGCGAGAGGAGGTTCGCGAAGTCCAGCGGGGGGACGCGGCTGACCACGCGTTCGGCCGCGAGGAGGTCGAGCCGCCCGCCCACCAGTTCGCCGGCCCCGTAGCCGGTCACGTCCTCGCAGCGCGGATTGGTGGCGAGGATCGTGCGCTCGGGGCGCTCCACGATCAGCATCGCCTCGGCCAGGTCGGTGAGGAGCTGAAGGGCGTCGATCTGCAGACCGGGTGGCGCGCTGTTGGACGACATCCTGTTCCTTGTCGATGACATCTTCGCGTCCCCCTTCGCTCGGTTACCCGAGGAGCTCCAAGAACCGCTTCGACCGCTCGATGGCCCGCGGCAGCTCGTCCGCCACGCTCACGAGCGCCGTGTCGCTCAGGTTCAGCCGATCGAGGACCTCCTGCACCGGCTCGGGGATCACTTCGTCCCCGCCGTTTCCGATGTTGCAGCGCCGACAGATCACGTCCGCGAGCGCCACGACGTCCGCCATCGCGTGCGCCGTCTTCGGTAGCGAGAGGCGCGCCCGCGGGTCGAGGCTGTGGTGGTAGCCGATGGCCGCCTGCACGCTCGCCGGCAGGCGCCACTTCTCCGAGAGCCGGCGTCCGACGTAGTCGTGCCCCGGCAGCCCGATCTCGCGCTCGCTCTCGCGGAAGGTCACCCCCTTCTGCACGGCGGACTGGACCACCTCCTCGAGTATCTTGTGCGCCACGGAGGCCATCGCCACCTTGCCGATGTCGTGGAGCAGGCCGGCGGTGAAGGCCTCCTCGGGGGCAGGGTGCTTGAGGTGCTTGGCCACCGCCTCCGAGGCGATCGCCACGCCGAGCGAGTGCTTCCAGAGCTCGCGGATGCTGAACTTGGTACCCGGCACCGCCGGGAGGTTCTGAAAGACCGATACGGTCAGGACGAGCTGGTAGACCGTGTTGTAGCCCAGGTAGGAGATCGCGCGACGCACGTCGGCCACCCCCCCGGGGATGGCATAGTAGGCGGAGTTGACGAGGGCGAGCACCCGCGAGGTGAGGGCCTGATCCTCCTGCATGACCTGCGCGATGTGCGCGCTGTCGCAGTCGGGGTCGTTCACCAGCTCCGAGACCTGCAGCGCTACCATGGGTAGGGTAGGCAGGTTGTCCACACGGGACATCAGGAGCTCGAGGTTCACGACCGGCATGGGGCCTCCTATCTCCCTCAACGGCAGTCCGGAGCCGCGCTTGAGGAGGCAGTCGCCCCCGCGGAGCGTCAAGGAGCTGGCGGCCCCCCCGCGCCCTGACGCGCGGAGCGACCCAAGTGCATGGATCCGCGTCGCCGCGAGTGGGCACGCCGCTTGCTGGAGATCCGCGCATGCGGTGCGTGCTGGTTCTGGCGGCGGTCCTCGTGGCGATCCCTCGACCGGCGCGTCCCGAGGCCGGCGGGGTCCTGCTCGTGAACCTGCGCACGGGCGAGCGTCTCGAGGTCGCCCCCTTTCCGCTGCCCCCGCCCGCCGCGCTGAATCGCTTCTTCCGCTGCGGGCGAGACCGCCGCTACACCCTGATGGACCCTCGCCTCGTGCTCAGCCTGCTCGACGCCGCGAAGCGGCTCTCGCGCAGGCGCGTCGAGGTCCTGTCGGCCTTCCGGACCCGCGGCCTGAACGAGGCCCTGCGCGAGGCCGGACACAAGGTGGCCCTGCGCAGCCGGCACGTCCACGGCCAGGCGCTCGACATCCGACTCCCCGGAGTGCCCGTCACCGACCTCTGCGCGTACTTTCGCCGCTATCCGCCAGGCGGCGTGGGCTGTTACCATAAGCAAGGATTCGTGCACATCGACGTGGGACCCGTTAGATTCTGGTCCGGTTGAGCAGACCGTCCCACACAGAAGGACAGGCCCGCATGCAGAGCCCTGACGGGAAGACGACGGGCGCCGGAATAGGGGGGGAACCGCCGGCGGGACTCATGAGCCTCGCGCTCGAGGAGCGCGTGCTGGAACGCATCACCAAGGGCGACGTCTCCGTGCCGCCCTACCCGGCCATCGCGACGCGCGTGAGCCAGATCGTGGCCCGCGCGGACTTCGACATGAAAGAGCTCTGCCGCAACATCGCGGCGGACCAGGCTCTGGCCGCGGAGATCATCCGCATGGCCAACTCCGCGGCCTTTCGCTCCACGGAGCCCGTGACCACGCTCGAACGGGCGGTGACCCGCATCGGGACGAAGGAGCTCACGCGCGTCGTCATGGCCCTGACCATCGGGGCCAGCGCGTGCGGTGCCGGACCGCTCGTCACGCTGAAGCGCCGGGTCTGGCAGGAGGCGCTCATCAGCGCGGTCTTCTGCCACCAGGTGGGTCCGCGCATCGGGGTGGAGGGGAGCGACGCCTTCATCGCCGGGCTCCTGCACGACTTCGGCAAGACGATCGCGCTCGCGGTCTTCGAGCAAATCTGGGCCGCTGACAAGGAGGCCCAGGTGATGCCAGAGACCTTCTGGCGGGAGGCTCTCGAGCGCTACCACATCGAGCTGGGCATGGTGGTCGCAGCCAAGTGGAATCTGCCGGACATGCTGGCCACGGTGATGGCGCACCACCACGACCCGCAGGCGGCAGGCGACCACCAGCGGATCGCCGAGCTTCTGCTTCTGTCCGACGAGGTAGCGGGGGCGCTCTACCAGGGCAAGCAGCTCGCCGCCGACGACCTGCCCCGGCCCGTCTGGTTCACGAACTCGGGACTGCGCGCCTTCGCGGCGGCGGTGCTGCCGCAGATCCCCCCGCTCGTCTCGGGCCTCGAGGCGACGGGCGCTCAGCCCAAGGCTGCGCCCGTGGTCAAGGCGGGGGCGCGTCCGGCCTCCGCGGTAGCCCCCTCGGACACGACCCTCTGGGGGCCGCGCCATCCGGCGGACTTCCAGGTCATGAGCCGATCGAAGACCACGCCGGGGCAGTACACGGCGCGCAGCATGACGGCGCAGGGGCTCGAGATGGCGGGTCCCCCGGCGCTGCCGATCAACCACCTGGCCAAGCTCACGGTCCAGGGGTGGGGGGCCAACTTCGACATCTGGGCCAACGTGATGCTCTGCGCCAAGGAGGGGACGGCGCATCGCCTGGAGCTGCAGCTCTTCGGACTGGACGGCCCGACGCAGGACAGCTGGCTCGCGCTCTTTCGCGAGGCCGGCAAGCGGGCGAGCGGGAAGTAAGCCACTCCGGCGGCGAAGCTGGTCAGGTCGCGGGAGCGACCGAGGCGGCGTTGGCGCGCGGGGCGTGGCGCGCGCGAAGCGCGGCCAGCAAGGTCTGCACCCGCGTCTCGTAGGTGTGGTCGCGAAGCACCCGCTCTCGCGCTCGTCGGGCCACGGCCGCTCGCTCCTCGGGGTGTGCGAGATAATGACGGCAGAGAGCCGCCAGCTCGTCGGCGTCGCGGTAGACCACCGCCTCGGAGCCGAGCTCGAAGTGCTCGCCCACGTCGGCCTGCGCGTCGGAGAGGACGAAGCCACCGCAGGCCGGCACGTCGAAGACCCGCTGATTGACCGCGGTAGGCATCTGGCGACTCGTGGCGTTCAGGTTCACGGCGCTCGAGCGGTAGACTGCCGCGAGGGCTTCACCGTAGTCGAGCGGACCGCAGAAGGTGGCCGTCGGCAAGAGCCGCTTCCACCCGGCGTCGCCGTAGAGGTGGAGGTCCGGGCCCGCCACGGCGCGCAGGAGCCCCAACCGATGCGTCGCGGTCGCCTCCCAGGTGGCCGCTCCGAGCACGTTCCAGTCCGGCCTTCCGGGTCCGTCCGCGGGATGCAGCAGCGCCGCGCGGTCGGCCGCGCTCGCCGCCGCAAGCAAGGCCTCCGCCAGCCGCCGGGCCTGACGGCGTCCGGCCCCGTTCAGACGCGCCCTCCACTTCTCCTGCGCCGACTGCATGCTGTCGCCCACGAAGGCGAGGGGGCGCGCGGGCGCCTCCGGCCGGCAGGGAAAGCGGCTCGGGTCGGTCGCGAGCGGCAGGTAGTGCAGGTCCTCGGCACCGCGGGCGCGCATGGCCGGCAGGAGCGTGCGCTCCCAGAGAAAGAGGCTCGTGACCGATCGCGCGGGGAGCCCTCCCTGGCGGAGCACGAACTGCGGGCTGTCCACGTACCAGACAGCCACCGGCAGCTCGAGCTCCTCGAGGAGCGCGCCCAGGGCCCCGCCCTCGTCGAAGCCGAGGTGGTTGATCGAGAGGACGAAGTCCGGCCGCACCTCCACGAGCTTCCAGAGCAGGGCCTGAACGAAGCTCGCCACGGGCGTCGTCACCGGCACGGACTCCACGCGATGGCCGAGGCGGTCGAAGGCCCGGAGGCACTCCGCGCCCAGGTGGTAGTTTCCGTCGAGGAGCAGCACGGTGGCGCGATCGGAGGCGAACTTCCGGTACGCGAGCGCACGCTTCAGCGCGCTCTCGGAACCCAGGCGTCCGCTCGTCGGGTCGGTCCCCATGGCCTACCACCTTACTACGACCGCCGGCCACGGTGGCTTGAGGACGGGCACCGGGGTAAAGTTCCACCGCGCGGCGTCGATGTGATGTAAAGAGCCGGCGTCCGCGCGGCGGAGGAAGCATGGCCAAGGTCGGGCAAGCCGCTGTCGGAGAAGGTAGTCCAGGCGCCGCCGCGCCCGCTGCGGAGGCCGAGCCCTTCGACCTGCTGAGCCTCGCCGAGTACGACCGCGCGACCCGCGTGGCGGCCCTGCCGAACGAGCTGGCCGACGCGCGGGAGGTGGCCGAGGCGCTCCTCGAGTACCTCCGCACCACCTCGGACCCCTTGCCCGCCTTCCCGATCATGGCCGCCCGCGGGCTGCAGCTCCTGTCGAACCCCGACCTGGAGATCGGCGAGCTGGTCAAGCTCATCAACAGCGACCCGGCCATGACGGCACAGGTGCTGCGCGTGGCGAACTCGGCCTACTACTCGCGCGGCATCGAGGTCGCGGCGGTCGGTCAGGCCGTCTCGCGGCTGGGGCTCGCCAAGGTGGCGCAGCTCATGGCGGTGACCTCCCTGCGCACGCTCTACGACCCCCAGATCCAGGCCGGACAGAAGCGGTTCTCGACGGTGTGGCGCAGGCTCTGGTCCCATTCGGTGGTGAGCGCCTACGGCAGCCTCTGGCTGGCCGTGAACGTGCTCGACGATCCGAGTGGCCGCGCCTTCGTGGGCGGGCTCCTGCACGACATCGGCAAGATCGTGGCCCTGCAGGGCCTCGGGGGGCTCTCCTACCTCGGCAAGTTCACGGAGCGCGCGAGCCCGAACCAGGTGGAAGATGTGCTCGAGGTCCTGCACGTGGACGTCGGGGTGGAGATGGCCCTGCGCTGGCAACTCCCGGCCTTCGTGGCCGACCTCATCGTGGACCATCACGGCCTCGAGCTGCCCGCGCTGCCCGAGAACTACGCCGCCCACGTCGTACGGCTCGTCTCGGGGATGAACGAGGTGCGGACCAACCCGCGGTTCCGTTGGGACCTGGAAGAGGAGCTGGACGCGAGCGCGCGCGCGCTGACGATGGATGGGGTGGCGCTGCACAAGGTGGCCGCCACCCTGCGCGAGGCGGCGGAGCGAGCCCAGGCCCTCTTCTCGGCGGCCTGAGGCCCAGGCCGGAAGGTCCCCCCCCGGACGGGCCAAAACTCCGGGCCAATCCCGTCGATGAACCAGAGCGTGACGCGATGAGCACGTCCGACCGCCACGTCGAAGGGCTGATGGTGCTGGACGCTGCCGGCCAGGTGGCCCTGTGCAGCGACGTAGCGGCCGCGATCTTCGGCTACGCCCCCCCCGAGCTGCAGGGGACCTCGCTCGCCGCGCTGCTGGCTCCGGGGCCGAACGGCCCCCCATCGGGACCCGTGGTGCTCGAACGCCTGATCCAGGCCGGCCCGACGGGGCTGAAGCTCAACGCCGTGCGGCGGGACCGGCGGATCTTCCCTGTCGAGCTCCAGTGCGTCGAACATCGCGTGAACGGCTCGCGCCTCGTGATCGCGCTCGCCCGGGACGCCTCGGCCAGCTCCCGCGCCGGACGCCTGCAGCGGGCGCGCGCCGCCGCCTCGCGGGTCATGGCCGAACCGGGGTCCGCCCAGGAGGTCGTTCCGAAGCTGCTCGAGGGCCTCTGCCACGAGCTGGGCTGGGCCTTCGGTGCGCTCTGGCAAGAAGACGGCACCGGGGGGCTGACCTGCCGCAGTCTGTGGGTCTGCGACGAGCAACCGTTCACCGAGTTCGTGGCGGCCACGCGCCGCGCCACCGTCGGCTTCGGCATCGGGCTCCCCGGGCGGATCTGGTGCGGCCGCTCCCCGACCTGGATCGCCGACACGCGGGCCGAGCACGCCTTTCCGCGTCTGGCGGTGGCGGCCCGGGAGGGCCTCCGGGTGGCCTTCGGCTTTCCGGTCGTCCTCGGGCAGAGCTTCCTCGGGGTGATCGAGCTCTTCGGACACGACGTGGAGGAGCCCGACCCGAGCCTCCTCGAGCTCGCCGCCAACCTCGGCCGCGAGGTGGCGCAGTTCCTGGAGCGCAAGCGCATCGAGGACGAGCGGGACCGCTTCTTCAACATGTCGCTCAACCTCTTCGCCATCGCCGACCGCAGCGCGAACTTCTGGCGCGCGAACGACGCCTGGGGCAGGGCCCTCGGGGTCACCCCGGCGGAGCTCGCGTACCGTCCGCTCTGGGAGATGATGTGTCCGGAGGAGCGCGGCAGGGCGCAGGCGGCCATCGACCGCCTCAACGCGGGAGAGGACCTGCGAGACTACGAGGCGCGCTTCTGCCACAGGGACGGCTCGGTCCGGTGGCTCTCGCTGAGCTGCGCCGCTCCCGAGGCGGGCGCCGAGTGGATTTACCTCGCCGCGCGCGACGTGACGTCGAACAAACAGGCCGAGGCCGAGCTCCGCCAGGCGCAGAAGCTCGAGGCGGTGGGACAGCTCGCCGCGGGGATCGCCCACGAGATCAACACCCCGATTCAGTTCGTCGGAGACAGCGCGCATTTCCTGCGCGACGCCCTCGGCGATCTGACGCGGCTCATCGCCAGCTACCAGGAGGTCGTGGCCGCGGTGGAGCGCGGGGAGGCCACGGCCGAACACGCCCTCGCCGCCCGCCAGGCCGAGCAGGACGCAGACCTCGAGTACCTCCGAGAGCAGCTCCCGAAGGCCGTGGACCGGACGCTCGAAGGGACGTCGCGCGTGGCCGACATCGTACGGGCCATGAAGGAGTTCGCCCACCCGGACCAGAAGGAGAAGGTGGCCGCGAACCTCAACCGGGCGCTCTCGAGCACGCTCACGGTGGCCAAGAACGAGGTGAAGTACGTGGCCGAGGTGGTCACCGACTTCCAGGAGTTGCCGCCGGTCTTCTGTCACCTCGGGGACCTGAACCAGGTCTTCCTGAACCTGCTCGTGAACGCGGCCCACGCCATCGCGGACGTGGTGGGGACGAGCGGGGAGAGGGGGCTCATCACCGTACGGTCGCGCTGCGACGGACCCGACGTGGTGGTGGAGATCAGCGACACGGGCACCGGCATCCCCGAGGAGATTCGCGCGCGCATCTTCGATCCGTTCTTCACCACCAAGCCCGTGGGCAAGGGGACCGGTCAGGGCCTGGCCATCGCCCGCTCGATCGTCGTGGACAAGCATGGCGGGTCGATCTCGCTCGAGAGCGAGCTGGGGCGCGGCACGACCTTCGTCATCCGGCTGCCCATCGAGAACAAGGGGGGAACCATGGAGCACCGGGCCGTATGAAGCGCATTCTCTTCGTGGACGACGAGCCGCGCGTGCTCGAGGGGCTGCAGAACCTCCTGCGCAAGGAACGCAACCGCTGGGAGATGGTCTTCGCCCCCGGAGGAGCGGAGGGACTCGCCCTCCTCGAGGAGAAGGGCTTCGACGTGGTGGTCTCGGACATGCGCATGCCCGGGATGGATGGCGCCACCTTCCTCACCGAGGTCCAGCGGCGCTATCCCCGGGCGGCGCGCATCGTCCTCTCGGGGCAGACCGACCAGGCCTCCGCGGGGCGCGTGGTCGCCGTGGCGCATCAGTTCCTCTCCAAGCCGTGCGACAGCGCCGCCCTCCGCAAGGTCATCGAGCGGGCGTGCGCGCTCCAAGACCTCCTTCACGACGAGGCGCTCCAGGCCGTGGTCGGCGAGCTCGGCCAGCTCCCGAGCCTCCCGGGCGTATACCTGCAGCTCGGGCGGATCCTGGACAGTCCCGAGGCCAGCGTGACGCAGATGGCCCAGATCGTGGAGCAAGACGCGGCCCTCTGCGCGAAGATCCTGCAGCTCGTGAACTCGGCCTTCTTCGGGCTGGCGCAGAAGTGCCTGAGCGTGGAGCGGGCGATCTCGCTGCTCGGCACCTCGCTCCTCAGGAACCTCGTGCTCTGGAACGCGGCCGGCCAGGGGATCGAACGCCTGCCCGCCACGCTCCGCGAGGACATCCTGGCGCGCCAGGCCCACGCGATTCTCGCGGCCCGCTTGACGGCCCGCCTCGCCAAGGGGCAGCCCTTCGCCGAGGCGGCCTTTCTGGCGGCGAGCCTGGCCAACCTGGGCTGGCTGGTCCTCGCCACGCACCAGACGAGCCAGGCCGAGAGCCTGCGGGCCAGCGCCGCCGAGAGCGGCCGGCCGCTCCACCAGCTCGAGCGCGAGCTACGCGGGGTGACGCACGCGGAGGTGGGGGCGTACCTTCTCGGGCTCTGGGGCTTCCCGAGCGCCGTGGTAGAGTCCGTCGCGTTTCACCACGAGCCGGGGCGCATCGGCCACGAGACCTTCGACAGCCTGGCCGCTGTCCACGTCGGGTACGCTCTGGCCGCTGACGCGATGGACGCACGGGCCAGGACCGCGGAGCATCCCACCGCGCTGATCGCGGATGGCACCCTCGACGAGGCGTACCTGGAGCGTGCTGGAGTGCTGGACCAGCTTCCGGAGTGGCGGCGCCTCGCCGAACAGGAGGCGGCGCGGATGACAGGGGGATAGCCACCGATGCAGGACAAACCACGTATCCTGTGCGTCGACGACGAGTCGAACGTGCTCGAAGGCCTCTCGCAGAACCTCCGGCGACGCTTCGCCGTCGAGACGGCGCTCGGGTCGCAGGCGGCTCTCGCCACCCTCGAGACCGGCAAGACCTTCGCCGTGATCGTCTCCGACATGCGCATGCCCGGGATGAACGGGGCAGAGCTCCTGTCACGCACGCGGCGGTCCCATCCGGCGATGGTTCGAGTGCTCCTCACCGGCTACGCCGAGGTGGAATCGGCCATCGCCGCGGTGAACGAGGGGAACATCTTCCGCTTCCTGACCAAGCCCTGTCCGCCGGAGGCGCTTCACCGCGCACTCGAGGACGCGGTGGAGCAGCACCGGCTCATCACCGCGGAGCGGGTGCTCCTCGAGCAGACGCTCCACGGGAGCATCCAGCTCCTCACGGATGCGCTGACGCTCGTGCACCCGGCCGCCTTCGGCCGCGCGAACCGAGTCAAGCAGCGCGTGAGCGAGCTGGCCACGTCGCTCGCCCTGCCGCACAAGTGGCAGCTCGAGGTGGCGGCCATGCTCTCGCAGATCTGCCTCGTCACGCTCCCTCCCGCGACGCTCGAGAAGCTGAACGCGGGGGAAGCGCTCTCGGAGCACGAGAAGGCCATGACCGCCCGGCTCCCCGAGGTGAGCGAGCAGCTCCTCGCGGGGATCCCGCGCCTCGACGAGGTCCGGGAGCTCCTCCGCTTCGCGCTCGGGCGGGGTGATGCAGCGCGAAAGCCCGGAACGTCCCCCGAGCCGCTCGGGGCCGCCGCGCTGCGGGCCGCGCTGGACCTCGACCGCCTGGAGTCCACGGGGCTCAGCCCCGCGCTGGCCCTGGAGACCTTGCGCGGGCGTGCGGGGCACTACCCGGAGCCCGTGCTCGAGTCGTTGCGCTTCATGCTCGGTGAGGGGGGCGCAGCGCGCGCGGTGCAGGAGCTGCCCGTGAGGGGACTCGCCGTGGGGATGGTGCTCGCCGAGGAGGTCCGCACGGCTGCGGGCGGCTTGCTCATCGCCTCGGGGCAGGAGCTGACGCTGAGTCTGCTCGAGCGACTCAAGAACTTCGCCGCGGGAGTGGGGATCAAGGAGCCGGTGCGGGTAGTCGTGGGCCGCAGGGCCTAGATCGTTCGCTTGACGCGGGCCTCGGGCGACGCGGCAGCCTTCCCGCGCTGCAGCACGCGCAGGACCTGGCCCCGCGCGTCGGTAAGCCACACGGTGAGCGCCGCGTCGCGCGCCAGCAGCTCTTCTACCGTGCGGCGGATCTCCGCCACTACCGTCCGGAGCTCCTCCCCCACCCCGTCCACGTCCCCGGCCGGCCACTCGTCGATCAAGGCCTGCCGTCGTTCCAGCAGCGCGCGCAGCGCATCCGGGCTCGGCCGCTCGGCCCCCACCGGCGGGGTGATCCGCTGCATCTCGGTGAGGAGCCGCAGCCGCTCCTTGGCCCGCTCGAGCGCCGCGCTCACTTCCGCCCCTCCACCTGCGCCACCGCCTCGACCCAGGCCTCGCGCAGCGTGTCCAGCAGGCGCGCCACCTCTTCCACCGGCTCGGGCTTCATCGTCGCGTTCCCCTCGGCCACCTTCTCTTGCATGTAGTAGTACAGGCGCTCGAGGTTGTCGCAGAGTTCCGGGGCCACGCTCCGGTTCAGGGTGCTCGTCAGCTCGCCCACGATGTCCGAGACGCGCTGGAGCTCTCGCGCCTTGGCGGGGATGTCGCCCCGCCGGATCGACTCGGCGCCCTGGCGCGCGTAGCGCACGGCGGTCTCGTACAGGGAGACCAGGATCTGGCCCGGGGAGCTGGTTTGCACGCTGACCTGCTGGTACCGACGGGCGCTGGCGTTTGCGTACATGCGTTACTCACCTTTCAGGATGCGTCTATTCGACCGTTCGTTCGTGCGTTGGTTCGTTCGCGCTAGCCGAGGAGCTTCAGGGCCATCTGCGGCAGCTGGTTGGCCTGGGCCAGTACGCTCACGCCGGCCTGGAGCAGGATCTGAGAGCGGGTGAAGTTGGCCGACTCCGCCGCCACGTCCGCGTCGCGGATGCGCGAGTTCGCCGCCGAGAGGTTCTCGTGCATGGCGGTGATGTTGCGGATCGTGGTGTAGAGCCGGTTCTGCGCCGCGCCGATGGTGCCGCGTCGGCTGGTCACGGCCGAGATCGCCGTATCGAGCACCGACAGCGAGTTTCGCGCGCCGGTGACGGTGGAGATGGTCATGGCGTTCGACACGCCGATCGCCGAGGCCCGCCCGCTGAGCATGGAGATGGTGATGCGGTCGTTGGCGGTAACGTTCTTCACGCCCACCTGGAAGGTCACGCCCGTGGAGAGCGTGCCGTCGAGGAGCTTGGTGCCGTTGAACTCGGTGGCGTTCGCGATACGGGTGATCTCCGTGCGCAGGGCACCGAACTCGGCGTGCAGCGAGCTCCGCTCGGAGGAGCCGAGCGTGCCGTTCGCGGCCTGGACGCCGAGCTCCCGCATGCGGATCAGCATGTCGCCGACCTCGTTGAGGGCGCCTTCCGCCGTCTGCAGGAGGCTCACGCCGTCGTTGGCGTTGCGCTGCGCCTGGGCCAGCCCGCGCACCTGCGACCGCAGCTTCTCGCTGATCGCGAGGCCGGCGGCGTCGTCGGCGGCCATGTTGATGCGCAACCCGGAGGAGAGGCGCGCCATCGCCGTGTTCATCCCCGTCTCGGTCCGGGACAGGTTCTTCTGGGCGTTGAGCGAGGCCACGTTGCTCTGGAGCGTCATCGATGCGAGAGACATTTTCCGTTCTCCTTATCGTGCCGCCGCGCGGCCCGGGGGTTTCGTTCCGTTCATGAGATACAACGCGCTATCCGACCGAAGCTTGAGCGCGATTTCGAGAGGTCCGGTCGAGCGAGGGAGCCGGGCGAAGTGGACGGGCGGAGGCCTCGGAACGAGGAGCTTCCGGGCGTAAGGACAGGGGTGTGGGAGGCGCCGGAAGGTCCGGCCTAAGGTGAGAGGAGCGGGGAGCTCTGGCCCGCACCGAGGGCGGATCAGGTCAGGATGATGGCGGGCTAGCTCAGTCCGGCCAGGAAGCTCCCCTGGTTCTTGAGCTTGCTCAGGGCCTCTTCCATGGCCATGAACTGCTTGCGGAGCCCCGCCTCGTAGGTCTCGAGGTTCCGCTCCATGGCGGCCACCCGATCGTCCACGGCGCGCATGCTGTCGCCGAGGCCCTCTTGCCGCGCGGCCAGCATGCCGTCGGGGGCGGTGATCATGTTCGTGAGCGTGCGCCCGAGACGCACGGCGATGCCGTCGTTGTCCGTGGTGTCGTTGTTGTCGGTATAGCTGAAGAGGTCGGTCACGCCCTGCATGTCGGCGGCCAGAGCCTCACGGAGCTTGGCGCTGTCCAGGGTGATGGTGCCGTCCCGGTTGCTCTTCACGCCGATGCGGGAGAGCGCCGTGTAGTTGCCGCTCACGCCGCCCACCTCCGAGGTCAGGATCCCCTGGATGCTGCGCTGCACCCCACGCACCGCGGCGTCCCCCATCAGCCCGTCGGTCCGAGCCTTGCCATCGGAGCTGAACTCCCGCTTCAGGATGGCAGCCACGGAATTGTAGTTCTTGACCAGATCCTCGAGCTTCTTCTGCACCGCGTCGAGGTCCACGTCCACCTTGATCGTGACGGTGGAGGCGCCCGTCTCCTTCTTCAGGTCCAGGGTGACGCCGGGGATCATGTCCGTGAGCTGATTGGTCGTGCTCGTGAAGGTGGTGTTGTCCATCACCACCGTCGCGTTCGTGGCCGCCTGCTCCTCGTGGGTCAGATCCAGCGACGTGGCCGCGGCCCCGCCGAAGGTGAGCGCGTTGGCCGTCCCCGCCTTGTCCCCGCTCACGAGCAGCTTGTACTGGCTGCCCGTGTACACGATGCTGGCCGTCAGACCGGCCTTCTTGTCGTTGATCTTCTGCGCCACGGTCTCGAGCGTGTCGGTAGTCGTCACGTCCACCGAGACGGCCGCGGCGGCCCCCACCTGCAGCGTAAGCGCCTCGGTGGCGGCCACGAGCCCGGTGGTGTTCTTGGCCGCGAAGGCCTTGGAGTAGGTGCGCTCGGCCTGGGCCAGGCTGGAGACCTTCACCACGTAGGTCCCGGCGGTGGCCGCGCTCGAGGCCACGGCCGTCGCCGCCGTCTCGTCGTTGCTCTTCGCCGAGAAGGCGCGGAACTCCTTCAGCGTGTCCAGGTCGCGGGCCGAGTTGCGCAGCGCGGTCAGCTTGCTCACGAGCTCGGAGAGCTTGTTCGACTTGCTGCTGAAGTCGGCGCGCTTCTGCTGGAGCTGACGGATCGGCTCACGCGCGGCCTTGACGAGGGCCTCGATGATGCCGTTCGTGTCCATCCCGCTCGCGAGACCACTGAAGTTGACCGGACCCGCCATGGTTCGTCCTCGGAGCTCGCTCAGACCAGCCGGTCGAGCAGATGTTGACGTCCCGACTTCACGAGCTGCGCCAGGCGCATCACCTCGTCGGGGGCCATTTCCCGGACGACCCGCGAGCCGTTTCCGTCGCGGACCATCATGATCACCGAGCTCAGATCGGGTCGAATCTCGAACTCGACCCCCATCGGCAGCGCGCCCAGCGACGACTGGAGCTGCTGGATCGCCCGGCGGAGCTTCTCCTCCTCCGAGGGGCTCTCGGCCTCGACGGGCTTCGCTCGCCTATACTCCTCGAGCAGACTGGCTTGTACCGGCATCACGGGGCCGGTCACCGTGCTTCTACTCATGTCACGCCCCTTCCCTGACGCTGTGTGTGCCCTTCCCTCGCGTCCCATTCCCCTTCAAGAGAAGACAACGGCAGGGGCAGAGGAACCTTTAGCGGGGATCCGACCGGGCGCGGGCCGCGAGCCGGCTACGGAGGGGAGATGACCTCGAGGGCCAACGCGAGCTCCTCCGCCACGCCATCCCAGCGGGGTAGGACCTGTAGGAGGTCCCCCTCGATCTGGTCCGAGAGGGTCACCAGATCCTGCTGCACCAGGCTCTGCTCCATGCCCCGCACGCAGCGCAGGAGGTCGGCCCGGAAGGCGTCCACCTCCTTCGGCGTCGCCGGCTTGGCCACCGCTGTCACGTGCTCCATGAGCTGCAGGAATTGCTCGAGGTCCGAGCTCCCCTGGGCCAGGTGGCCAAGAGCCGTCTGATCGTCGCCGGTGCGGATCTGCTGGGCGCACACGGCCATCGTGGTGGAGATGAACTCCACGTAGGTGGCGGAATCCACGAGCGCCTGCCGGCAGAGCGTCACGAGGTCCTCCGGGCCGGGGGAGGCCTCCGGGGCGGGCAAGGTCGTTGCCGCTTCAGTCATGGATCTCTCCTTGCTGGACGTGGGCTGACGCCAACGTCGGATTCGGGCGGACCTCCGCGCGGAGCGGCCAGTTGGCCTGGGGTCGAGCGGCCAAGGGAAGTTCGAGGTAGGCGCGCAGGGCGTGTCCTTTTTGCAGCAGCCGGACCGAGCCGCCCACGGCCCGCAGGGCCAGGGTACCGACGAGGAGCTCCGGCTGCGCCATGGGGTCGAGCGTCCGCCACGGGCGTCGCTCGGCGAGGGCGGCCACGCGTCGCTCGATGAGCACGATGGCCCGGTCCCCGCACGACGCGGTGCGGATCAGGATGGCGTGGGCCTGCGGGTCGTTGAGGCACAGGTCGATGGCCGCTGCGAGCGTGTCCTCGGCGTGTCGCACTAGCAGCGCGACCGCGATCGGCCGACGCTCGCGGTGGAAGGTGAGGGGCACCCCGGCCATCCGCCCGAGGGGCTGCGCGTCGTGAACCACCCGGCTGACCACCCGATTCAGGTCGCAGACCCGGGCCTGCTCGGCCGACAGCACCTCGGGGCAGACGAGGCGGGCGTGGCGCTGCGTCACCCGTTGGGCGCGAAGCGCGCGAGCCCCGTCGGCGGCGAGCTGGGCGCGAATGGTGGCAAGAAGCGTGGGATCCAGGGACATCGGGTTGACTCCTCCCGACGGAGAAGAATGCAATGGCAATGCCACGACGGTCGGACGGGCAAGACGTTGATCTCCGTGGGCCCAGCGCCGGAGCAGAGGGTGAGATCGGGTCGAGAGCGTCAAGAGATTGGATCCGAGCAGGGGAAGGATTGACGGGGACCTGCCGGCCGGCGCGGCGTGCGTGCTACCACCGGCCGACAGGTCTGGGGTACTGCGGGTTAGCCGAGGAGCCGCAGAGCCATCTGCGGCAGCTGGTTGGCCTGGGCCAGCACACTCACACCGGCCTGCATCAGGATCTGGGACCGGGTGAAGTTGGCCGACTCCGCCGCCACGTCCGCGTCGCGGATACGCGAATTCGCGGCCGAGAGGTTCTCGTGCATGGCGGTGATGTTGCGGATGGTGGTGTAGAGCCGGTTCTGGGCCGCGCCGATGGTGCCGCGCCGGCTGGTCACGCTCGAGATAGCGGTGTCGAGCAACGCCAGCGAGTTCCGGGCGCCAGTGACCGTAGAGACGGTCATGCCGCTCGTCACGCCGATCGCCGTCGCCTTGCCGCTGAGCACCGAGATCGTGATCCGGTCGTTCGCGGTGACGTTCTTCACGCCCACCTGGAAGGTCACGCCCGTAGACAGCGTGCCATCGAGCAACTTGGTGCCGTTGAACTCGGTGGCGTTCGCGATACGGCCGATCTCCGTCCGAAGGGCGCTGAACTCGCTGTGCAGCGAGCTCCGCTCAGAGGACCCGAGCGTGCCGTTGGCGGCCTGGACGCCGAGTTCCCTCATGCGGATCAGCATGTCGCCGACCTCATTGAGGGCGCCTTCTGCGGTTTGAAGGAGGCTCACGCCGTCGTTGGCGTTACGCTGGGCCTGGGCGAGACCGCGCACCTGCGAACGGAGCTTTTCACTGATGGCGAGTCCAGCGGCGTCGTCCGCGGCCATGTTGATCCGCAGACCCGACGACAAACGCGCCATCGAGGTGTTGAGCCCGCCTTCGGTGCGGCCCAGGTTTCGCTGAGCTTGCAGAGAGGCCACATTGGACTGCAGAGTCATCGAGCTGAGAGACATGATCTTCCTCCGTGGAAATCCGGTCCCCCATCACGTGGGAACGACCGGCGGGCATCCGTGCCCTGTGTTTGCGTGCCTACGCGGACGACGAGGGGTGGCCGTGCACGCCACCCGGTCACCTCTCGCCCTCCGCTAAGGTCAACGGCCAGGGCGGGGGGAGCTTGAGCGACTTTTTCGGGGTCGAAGTACGTGAGGGGGACTACAAAACCGCTACGGCCTCGCGCAGGCGCAGGAGCGTAGCCTCGGCGTCGTCGGCCAAGCGGGAGCAGAGCACGTCGAGACCCAGGCTCGTGTCGCGCACGGTGTCGCACATGGTCCGCCAGCTGTAGGCGTAGAGGAGCCCCGCGGCGCAGATGGCCTGGCGCATGCGGAACACCGCCTGCGGGGTGCCGAGCTGGCAGGCCGAGCGGGCCTCGTCGCGGGCGCGGGCCACGCGAACGGCCTCGGCCTCGAGCGCGCGCCGCACGTCCTCGGCGCGAATGCGCGGCTCCGTCGGCAGGGGCACGGGCCGCGGCGGCGGGAGCTCCGCGAGCACGTCGGCGAAGGGGCGCTCCGAAAAGCCCGCGATGCGCGCGCCACCCTCGGTGGCATTGACCAGCTCGAGGCCGTGCTGCTCGGCGGCCCACTCCTCGAAGATGTAGCGGAAGTAGTTGAAGGCGCCCGTGGTGGGCACGGTCCCCGCTCCGCCCCAGGCCGTCACCTGCTCCACCTCTTCCACCTCGCGCGTGGTGTCCGCCTGCGGGCACGAGGCCGCGATGGCCCGCTTGGCCTCGAGAGCCGAGAGCGTGGCCCGCCCCCCCTCGACGGCCACGCGCATCTTCTCGAAGACGGTTCCCGGGGCGTAGGCCTCGCCCCCCGTGTAGGCCAGGTCTTGACCGAGCAGGACGATGCGCGGAGCGCCGAGCTCGCGCGCGAGGGAGAAGGCCGCGTTGGCCACCGAACCGCCCACCCCGAGGCTCCGACCGAGCCCCGCCGCCTCGGCCGTGGGCGCGAAGAAGGGGAGCCGGTCCACGAGCGGAAAGACGGGTCCCGGAGCGTTCGCGATGAGTGCCGGGTTCGCCGTCATCGAGACGGCCCTCGGACACTCCCGGTTCAGCTCCAGGTCGGCGAGCTGCTGGCTCACGTCCAGGAGCTCGAGCGCGACGACCAGGTGCGCGCGCACCCCCGCCCGCTCGAGCGCGCGGAGCGACGTATTCACGGCGACGATCACCGCACGCTCCCCGACCTCGCGCAGGAGCTCCACGTTGCGTTTCAGCGACGGACCCGCGGCGACCACGATGGCCGGGCGGCCGGCGACGTAGCTCGCAAGCGCGCGCGCCGGGACCCGACCCACGACGAGCGGCAGGTTCGCGAGCAGGTGATCGAACCAGCGATGGAGCCGCGTCTCGAGCGTGTTCGCCGTCACCGTGGCCACCTCCACCGCGCGCCGCGTGGCGTCGATGGTGGCCGCGTGGAGCTCGGGGTAGAGGCGGCGGCTCGGGGGCCAGGAGAAGGCCGTCACGCGCTGCCTGGCCTGCAGGCGCATGCCCAGGTGGGCCCGGAGCGCATCGGCGCTCTCGGCGACCCAGGTGTCCCCGAGCTCGCGCCCCTCGCGCGCGAGCGCCGCGTCGCGCACCGCCGCGCTCGGCTCGAAGACGACGATCGGCACCTCGGTGCGACGGCGCAGCGCCTCCACGTGGTAGCCCAGGCCGAGCCCGAAGAGGACCAGCACGTCCACCTCGTCGAGCGCGAGCGAGGCGGCCCAGCTCTCGGCTTCGGCCACCGGATCGAGGCTGCTCGAGAGGGGGCGGCCGTTCAGGGTCAGGCAGGGGGCGCCGCTCTTCGCGACGCCGACCGTGACCCGATCAGATGGCATGCCGGACGGGATAGGGCGAATCGTGCAGGACCACCTGCACGCCCCGACGGGAGCGGCCGCCGAGCGCGAGCGGCGCGAGCAGGTTCACCGTCGGACGCTCCGGGGCCGGCGGCACGGTCACGATCGCCGCCACGGCCAGGGGTTCGTCGGCTTCGAGCCCGAGCGCAGTGGCCTCGCTGCGCACGGAGTTCACCGGGTAGTCGGGGTCGAGGAGCATCGGGTCCGTGACCACGAAGGCCAGGCCTGGATCGTCCACGCACTGGAGGAGCTGGAAGCGCGAGCCGGGCTTGACCTGCACGAGGCAGAAGCGGTGCGCCGCCGGGAAACCGGGGATGCCGTGCGGGAAGTGCAGGAGGTCAGCCTCGGGCACCTCCAGCGGGCCGAGCTGCGCGCTCTCGATCGAGACGGTCATTCCAGCTCTCCGAGCCGATTCCGGTCCACGCGCGCCGCCGCCTCGTTCTCCTGGGCGATCTGCTGGTAGAGCTCCTCCCGGTAGACCCGGACGTCCCGCGGCGCCTCGATCATCAGTCGCACCTGCCGACCGCGGACCTCCTTGATGGTGATCTTCACGTGGTCGCCGATGCGAATGGTCTGTCCTGCCCTGCGGGTGACGGTCAGCAACGGGACCTCCTAGGGGGCCCAGTGTACACTCCCCGCTCACAGGCGGTCCACCAAGCTCAGGGAATTGAGCACCTTCGCCGAGACCTCGAGCGCCGCGTTGAGCGAGGTCTGCGCGCGCACGAGGCCCGAGAGCGCCTCGGTCACCTCCGCGTCCCCGACGCGCGAACGGTGCTGCGCGATGTCGAGGTGTCGGTCGGTGAGGAACGAGCGCTGCTGGCTGAGCGCGCCCACCTGCTGGCCGATCGAGACGTGCGCCGACCCGACCTGGTTCGCCGCCGACTCGAGCGAGGTGAGGCTCGTGCGGATCCCGTCCACGTCGTTGGCCGTGAGCGCCGTGCTCAGGCTGGCGAGCACCCCGAGGACGTCCTGCCCCCCGGCCGCGGTGAAGGCCTGCGCCCCGCTGACCCCCGCGTTCATCACTACCCCCCCCTCCACCTCGACCGAGCGCTGTCCGGTGTCGCCGGCGTAGGTCCCGCTCGCCGCGAAGGGGGGCTGACCCGTGCGATGTCCGCCGAAGATGTAGACCTCCCCGACGCGGGTGTTGGCGAGCGCGACGACCTGGTCGCGCAGCCCCTGCATCTCGCGTGCGGCGACCGCTCGGTCGGCGGCGCTGATCGTGCCGTTGGCCATCTGCACCGCGAGCTCGCGCGCGCGATGCAGCACCTCGGTGACGTTCCCGAGCGCGCTGTCGGCCGTGTCCAGCTCCGCCATGGCGTGGTCGATGTTCCGCTGGAACTGCGTGTTGGCCTGCGCCTCGCCCTGCAGGCGCACGAGCTCCCCGGCCGCCGCCGGATCGTCGGCCGCCTGGCCCACGCGCTGGCCGCTCGAGGCCACACGCTGCCGCTCCTCGAGACGCGCCCGCGCCTTGGCGAGCTCGCGCTGGGCCTGCAGGTTCACCATCGAGTTGGTCACGCGTAGCATGGCTTAGATCCTCATCAGCTCGTCGAGCAAGCTGTCCACCACCTGCAACACCTTCGTCGAGGCCTGGTACGAACGCTGGTACTCGACGAGGTGGATCATCTCCTCGTCGAGCGAGACCCCTTCGCGGCTCATCTGCAGCGTCTGCAGGTGGGTCAGCTCGTCCAGCCGCACGTCCGCCGTGCGCACCGCCGCCTGCGCGTCCGCGCCGAGCTGGCCCACGACGCGGGCCCACTGACCCGCCGCGGTGGCCGAGCCGCCGCCCGCCAGGTTGGCCTGCGCCAGCGCCGAGAGGGCGAGCGCGTTCTGGTTGTTGCCCGGCAGCGCCGTCGCGCTCGACGAGGCGGCCACCTGATTCGCCGTGAGCGTCGCGTTCACGCTGAGCGCGGTCGCTGCGCCGGTCACACCGGTCGGCGGAGTGAAGAGGTCCCGGCCGTTCGCACCGTCGAGGCCGTAGCCCGCGCGGTGCTGCGTGTTGACCGCCGTGGCCACGTCGTAGGCGAGCTGGTCGAGCTGCGACTGGAGCCCGGGGATCGTGGTGTCGCGTACCGCCACGAGGCCCCCCATCCGGCCACCGAGGCGCGACGTCATCGCCATGCGCGTCGCGCCATCCACCAGGTCGAGGCGCTGCCGACCGTTCAAGGTGGCGTCGGGCGTGCCCTGCAGGCTCGCGGAACGGTTCCCCTGGACCAGCACCATGCCGTCGATGAGGACCGTGGTCTGCCCCTGCCCGTCCAGAAACGAGGTCGCCCCGGTGAGCTGGTTGAGCTGCCCGACGAGCTTGTCTTGCTGGTCGCGCAGGTCGCTCGCGTCGGCGCCGGTGGCCTCGGTCTGCGTGATCTGCACGTTGAGCTTCGCCACCTGCGCGGCCATGTCGGTCGCCTGCTTGGCCAGCCCGAGCAGCTCCTCGTCGGCGCTGCGCGCGGTCTGGTCGAGCGCCTCGGCCTTGCTGTTGAAGGTCCGGGCGAGGTCACCCGCGGCGGAGAGCACCTGCTGCCGCGCGGCCAGGTTCTCCGGCGCGCTGGCGAGCCCCGAAAAGGCGTTGAAGAGGGTCGAGAGGCCCTGCTGCACCCCGCCCTCGCCGAGCTGTCCGACGGTGCGATCCAGATGCAGGAGCAACGTCTGCCGGGCGTCGGCGAAGCCCTGCGCGCCGAGGGAGAGCGAGAGCTGCCGCGCGAGGAGCCGGTCCGAGCTCCGGAGCACGCCGTCGACGGACACGCCGCCGAGACCGGGCCGGGGCCCGAGCGGCGAGGTGACGAGCGAGCGACGATGGTAGCCCTCGGTGTTGGCGTTCGAGATGTTCTGGCTGGTCTGCTGCACGCCGGCCTGCGACGCCGCGAGGCCGGAACGGGCGATATCGAGCGAGCTGAGCAGACCACCCATGGTTCGTTACACCGTCCGATGCATGATGAGCGCACCCCGAGGCTGGAGCTGCGCGTTGCGGTTGTAGGTTCCGCCCGAGGTCTGCCCCTTGAGCAGCTCGGAGGTCTGGGCGCTCAGCCGGCGGGCCAGCTCGGCGTTGTGCAAGGTGGCCTGGCGTACGCGCTGGAGCAGCGCCTGCGTCGTCTCGTCGTGCGGCGAGAGCTCGAGGCAGCCCGCCAGCTCCTGCTTGCGCTCGATCGAGAGGCGCAGCGCGTCCCAGTCCCGCTCGAGCAGGGCCCGGCGTTCGTCGGCGGTCACGCTTTCGAGCTCTTCGAGCGCGGTCACGGCAGCTCCTTGTTCACGATCGCCGAGGCGAGCTCGTCGAGGTCTACCTTGTAGCTCCCCTCCTCCACGCGGGCCTTGATCGCGGCGACGCGGTCCAGGTTCGACTGGAGCAGACGCTGCGCCTCGGGGCTCAGGCTCACCCGGTCGGCCGGAGCAGCGGGACCCGTGTCGGGGCGCGAGGGACGGTCGGCCGACTTACGGCTGGCCGGTGCAACGGGCGGCGGGCTTTGGCGGTCGTTGATCTTCACGGTGTTGCCTCCACCTACCACAACGGCCCGTTGCTATCGGCCTTGAGCATCTTTTTGCGTCCCGATGAGACCATTGATTTCCGCCGGTTGAAGCGATGTCGCGCCGCGTTGAACGCCCAGCCGGAAGGCTCCCGAACTCCCCACCTCCCCCACCATCTGGCCCCGGAGCACCAGGTCGCCGCGCTGCGCCAGGACCTGGCCGAGGTCTGCGTACACGCTCTTCAGCCCACCTCCGTGGTCCACCACGAGCCGCCCGCCGCCCGCCTCGACCACCGTGCCCGAGCGCAGGGCCAGCACGCTCTCCTTGGCCCGGGCTCGCACCGTGCCGCGCTCGTCCACCGTCGCCGCGCCCACGACCGGGCGACCGAGCCCCGGCGCCGCGTCGCTGAGCCGCACCGAGTTCGGGCGCGAAGGATCGTCGAAGCCGAGGCCCGCGAGACTCGACGCCCCCCCCGCCACCTTGCGGAGCGCCTCGGTAGCCCGCGCGAGCTCGTGCTGCCGTGGCAGGGCCACGCGCGGCGGCAGCGCCCCGAGCGGCAGCGGGCCGGGTCCGTCGCTGGCCTTGGCCACCCGCCCCTTGTCCGGGACGTCGCCGAGCTGCAGCGCGAGCGCCTTGCCGATGCCGAGGCCGCCGCCGCGGCCGATCTCGTCCGCCAGCTCCCCGTCCAGCATCTCGGTGTAGATGCTCTTGTCCATGCTCTCGCCGGTGAGGCCCCCCTCGGGGACCGTCTTGCGCATGGCGGAGAAGAGCTGCCGCACGAAGAGGCTCTCCAGCATGTTGGCCGCGCGCTTGGCCTCGTCGTTCGGCCGTGCGCCCTTGCGGCTCTCCAGCATCGCGTCGAGCCCTGGCCCGCCGAGCCCCTCCGCGCCACCCGCTACCGGCTTCATTGGACCACCAGCTTCGCGGGAAGCGCCCCCGCCGCGGCCAGCGCCTGAAAGATCGCCACCAGGTCCCGCGGCGTGGCGTTCAGCGCGTTCAGCGCCCGCACCACGTCGGAGAGGCTGGCCGTACCCTGGATGAGCTGCAGACTCCCGCTCCCCTCGGTGGCCTTGATCTTGGTCTCAGGCGTCACCACCGTCCGTCCGGTGCCGAAGGCCGCCTTGGGCTGCGAGACCTTGAACTTCTCGCTGATCTCCACGGTCAGGTTCCCGTGCGCCACCGCCACCGGGCTCAGCCGCACCTCCTGCCCCACCACGACAGTGCCCGTCCGCTCGTTGATCACCACCTGCGCCGGGGCGTCCGGCTGCACCTGGACCAGCTCGAGGCGCGACGCGAGTTCCATGGCCCGGCCCTTGTACGAGGGCGGCAGACGCACCAGGATCGTTCCCGGGTCCACCGAACTCGCCGGCTGGCCGCCGAGCTCCTTGTTGATCGCGCTCGCCAGACGGGTGGCCGTGGTGAAGTCCGGCTGCTGGAGCGCCACCACCACCTGGTCGTTCTGGACGAAGCGGGACGGCACCTCGCGCTCGACCAGCGCCCCCTCGGGGACGCGCGCCACGAGGGCGTGGTTCTTCGAGACCGAGGAGCCGGTCCCCCCTTCGGCCTTGAAGCCCCCGAGCGAGAGCGCCCCCTGCGCGAGGGCATAGATCTTCAGGTCCACGCCGCGCATGGGCGTCATGAGCAGCACGCCCCCCTGCAGGCTCTTCGCGTTGCCGAGCGACGAGACGGTCACGTCCAGCCGGTTCCCCGTGCGCGCGAAGGGGGGCAAGGTGGCCGAGACCATCACCGCGGCGGTGTTGCGCAGCCGCAGGTTCTTCAGGTCGAAGACCTTGTCCTCGGCCGCCTGCACGCCGAGGCGTCGCAGCATGAGCTGCACCGAGCGCAGGGTGAAGTAGACCTGCTGGTCGTCGCCCGTCCCGCCGAGGCCCACCACCAGGCCGTAGCCGATGAGCTGGTTCGAGCGCACGCCCCGGATGTTGGCCACGTCCTTGAGCCGGGCTGCCCGCGCCCCGTCGGGCGCGGCGAGGAGGAGCAGGAGTAATACGAGGATACTAGAGCGACGCATCGTTTTCTCCTGAACTTCGTACTAGAACGGCCAGATCCAATCCAGAAAGCGCGAGAACCATCCGGGTTTCTGCTTGTCCGCCACCGGGCCGCGCCCCGTGTACTCGACCTGCGCGTCGGCGATCACGCTCGAGAGCACCGAGTTGTCGGCCTGGATGTCCGACGGCCGCACCACGCCGCTCACGTACAGGTGGCTCTCCTCCTCGTTCAGCAGGAGCGCCTTGTGCCCTTCGATGTAGTAGTCCCCGTTCGGCAAGACCCGCTTGATCCGCGAGGTGATCGTGGCGGTCAGCCGACCCGACCGACGGGTGGCCCCCTTGCCGTTGAAGTCGTTCTTGGCCATGGCAGAGATGAGCTTGGTGGGGTCGATCCCGGGGTGCGCCGCCTTCAGCGCCGTCATGGCGTTGAAGAAGGAGTTCACGCCGAAGGAGAGCTCGCTCGAGCGCCCGGCCTCGGTGGCGGCGTCGTCGTTGGCCGCAGCCGACTCGGCCACCACCACGGTGACCAGGTCTCCGATGCGGCTCGAGCGCCGGTGCGTGAAGAGCGTGTCCGAGCTCTCGTTGAAGAGCGACCCGTCGGCGTGCTGGTCGGCCGAGCTCGCGTAACGGTCCGGCTTGTAGTTGCGCACCTTCGGCGTATAGGGGCGGATGTGGTTCGTGCACGCCGAGGTGACGAGGACGAGCGCCGCGAGCAGGAAGCGGGACATCGATGACCTCCCTACAGATCCACCGCGACCAGGTGCGGACCCAGCACGCGCGCCTTGATCAGCCGATTCGACGCCAGAGCCAGCACCGACACCACGTCGTTGCGCTTGCCGTCCTGCCGCGCGACCCCGCGGCTCGTGATCTGGACCCCCTCCAGGATCACCGCGATGGTCACGCTGCTCCCCTGCCGGACGAGCGGGATGGCCTTCAGGTGCACGCGCCGCAGCACGGAGCCCGCCGGGACCATCCCCACCACCTCGTGCCCCTCGAGCTCCTCGGCCTTCGTGAGCGCGTCCGCCGGGAGGGCGCTCGCCAGCCGCTGCTCCACCTTCACCTGCGCCGCGCTCACCCCGCTCGCCGTGGTCACGGCCTGCGTGGTGACGAGCGTGTCGATGAGGCCGTCCACGTTCGCGGTCAGCGTCAGGCGGCGCGCCGACCACTCCCCGACGGAGAGCTCGATCGCCACCGGAAGTCGGCCCGCCCGGCGCCCGCCGCCGAGGAGCTTCGCGCTCACCTTCAGCTCGCCCACCGGAAGCGTCATCGCGCGGGGGCAATCGAGCGCCTTGAGCTCGATCCCATCGGTCAGCTGCTCGGAGAGCGCCTTCTTCAGCTCGGTCGTGAGCTCCGCGCAGCCGAGGCGCTGCTGTCGCGTCTCGACCACCCAGCCGTCGGGCAGCCGCCCCGCGCGCGCCTCACCGAGGAGGGAGAGGACCTGACGTCGCGCGATCCGCCGGCGACACCCCGGCAGCGGTGCGGGCCCCAGGTCCCGGTCCTCGGCCACCGAGCCGAGCAGGTCGGAGAGCCGCACGCGCGGGCCCTGGACCTGCACCACCTCGGCGCTTGCCACGGCTCCCGAGAGCGAGAGTACCGCGAGCAGCGCGGCCGCCGAGCTGCGCATCAGCCCATCCTCGAGGTGGCCTGGAGCATCTCGTCGGCCGCTCGCACCACGCGGCTGTTGGCCTCGTACGCGCGCTGACCGACGATGAGCTCGATCATCTCCTCGACGACCTTGACGTTCGAGAGCTCCACGAAGCCCTGGGCGATGGTGCCCATGCCGTTCGTCCCCGGAGCGCCCTGCTTGGCCTCGCCCGAGGCCTGGCTCGGTAGAAAGAGGTTCCCTCCCACGCGCGAGAGCCCCGCGGGGTTCGGGAAGGTCACGAGCTGGATCTTGCCCAGCTGCGTGGGCTGCGTCTGACCGGCGAGGAGCGCGCTGATCGTGCCGTCCTTGCCGATGGTGACCTTGGTAGCGTCCGCCGGGATGGAGACCGCCGGGTCCAGGATGTTTCCGTCAGCGGTCGTGAGCTGCCCCTGGCTGTCGGTCTTGAACGTCCCGGCGCGCGTGTAGGCGGTCCGTCCGTCGGGAGTGCTCACCGCGAAGAAGCCGTCCCCCTCGATCGCCATGTCGAGCGGGTTGTCGGTCTGCTTGAGCTGCCCCTGCCCGAGGTCCATCTGCGTGGCCACGAGCTTCGTGCCGTGCCCGATCTGCACGCCGACCGGCACCTCGCGCCCCTCGGCCGCTGCCGTCCCCGGCGCGCGGATCGTCTCGTAGAGCAGATCGGCGAAGTCGGTCCGGCTCTTCCGGAAGCCGGCCGTGTTGACGTTGGCCAGGTTGTTCGCCACGACGTCCAGCTTGGACTGCTGGGCTTCCATCCCGGTGGCCGCGGTGCTGAGTGCGCGTAGCATCCGTTCCTCCTCCGACTAGCCGTTGTCCCCGAGGTTGGTCGCCGCCTTGCGATCCACCGTCTGGAACGTGGAAATGATGCGATGGAAGGCCTCGTAGGCGCGGCTGGCCGTGATGAGCGAGGTCATCCCCTGCACCGGGTTCACATTCGAGGTCTCGATGTAGCCCTGATGGACCTTCGTGGCCGCGGCCTTCTCCGGCGTCATGCCCGCCTGCGGGACGAAGAGCGTGGCGCCGGCGCGCTGGAGCAGCTCCGGACGGGCGAACTCGACCAGCCGGATCGTGCCGATCGGTCCGCCCTTGCCCTGGATCGTCCCGTCGGAGGCAATGCGCAGCTTCTCCTCGCCCTCCGGGATCTGGATCGGCTGGCTGCGGTCGTCGAGCACCATGCGACCGGCCGGGTCGATGAGGTTCCCTTCCTCCGTCAGGCGGAAGGCCCCGCCGCGCGTATAGAGCACCTCGTTCCCCTCGCGGAGGGCCATGAAGCCCTTCCCTTCGAGGGCCACGTCGAGCGGGTTGCCCGTCTGCCGGAGAGCGCCGGGCCGCATGTCGATGCGCGTCTCCGCCAGCTGCACCTGGCCCCCGCCGCTCGGGTCCCCCTTGGCGGCCGTCTGGGCCAGCACCTCGGCGAAGGCGATCCCGTCGCTCTTGAAGCCCGTGGTGCCGAGGTTGGCCACGTTGTTGGCCACCACGTCCAGCACCTGGGTCTGTGCGACCGCTCCCGACACCGCCGTGTAGATTCCGTTCGCCATACCTACACTCCTACTTGCACGAGCTGTGCCCGCAGCTGGCCGCGGAGCTGGCTCAGGATCTGGCTCACCCGCGACTCGGTCACGCCGATCACCTCGCCGATCTGCTGCAGGCTCAACTCCTCGACGTAATAGAGGTTCAGGATCATCTGCTGCCGCTCGTTGAGGCGGCCGAGGGCCTCGCGCATCAGTCCTACCGCCTGCTGGCGATGGAGCTGGTCCTCCGCGGAGGGCTCGTGATCGTCAAGATCCAGACGGTCGGCGTCGAGAGAGACGACCTTCAGCGCCTCCATGCGCCCCAGATCTCCCACCACGTTCGACACGGAGGTCTGCAGCGCCTTGGCCATCTCCTCGGCCTCGGGAGGCCGTCCAAGCTGCCCGGTGAGCTGGGCGGCCTGCGACTCCATCCGGTTCTGGGCCGAGCGCGCGGCGCGGTTCACGGGGTCGTTGCGCCGCAGCTCGTCGTAGATCGCGCCCTTCACACGGAACTCGGCGTAGGTCTCGAAGCTCCGCCCCCCTGCCGGGTCGTAGCGATCCAGCGCCTCCATCAAGCCCACCGTCCCGGCGCCCACCAGCTCCTCCACCTCGACCGAGCGCGGAAGCCGCCGCGCGATCCGCGTCGCGATCTTCCGCACGAAGGGCAGGTACTGCTCCGCCCGTCCGTCGGAGCTCTCGCGTCCGTCGTTCATAGAACCGCCTCCTGTGCCGCGAGCCCCATGAGCCGCTTCCAGAAGAGGCGCGGGCCGCCCCAGCCGCTCTCGCTCGGCGATTCGGCGAGGAGCCTGCCCGCCATCCCGCGGATCGCCCCCGAGACCGCCGCCGCGGGATACCGGACCAAGAGCGGCTGGCAGGAGCGCACACTCTGGAGCACCGCCTCGTCCCGGTAGATGAAGCCCACGGGGACCACCGAGACGTCGAGGAACCGGTCCACCAGGCCGAGGAGGCGTCCGAGCACCTGCTCCGCCTCCTTGGGCCCCGAGGCCATGTTCACCGCCAGGTACATCTGCTTCACGCCGCACTTCACGGCGAGGGTCTTGATCATCGCGTAGGCGTCGGCCATCGAGGCCGGATCCGGGGTCACGACCACGAGCACCTGCTGCGCCGCCGCCGCGAAGGAGGTGGCGTTCGAGCCGATGCCCGCGCCGGTGTCCACGATCACGGTGTCGAAGCGCCCCTCCATCGCGTCGATGGCGTTGAAGAGGGTCAGGCGGCGTCGCTCGTCCATCTCGGCCAGGTCGGCGTCCCCGGAGCAGGCCGGGAGCAGACACACTCCCTCGGGCCCCGACACCACCACCTCCTCCAGCCCGCGCTCGTTCGAGAGCACGTCCTTCACCGTGCTGCGCGCGTTCATGCCCAGCATGAGGTCCAGGTTGGCCAGCGCGAGGTCTGCGTCCACCATCAGCACCTTGCGGCCGCGCTGCGCCAGCGCCAGGCCGAGGTTTGCCGAGAGGACGCTCTTGCCGACCCCGCCCTTGCCCGAGGTCACGGCGATCACGCGCACCGGCGCCGTCGCGCTGCGCTCGGCGTCAGCGCTCCGCTCGCTCTCCAGCCCCGAGGCTCCCCCCGTCCCGCCGTTCGCGCTGCTGAGCTGTCCGTCCTGCTGGAAAAGGTCGACCATCGTCACGCTCCTCGGAGGTCCTGCTGTCTCAGTTCAGGTTCAAGCCCATCGCCAGGGTGGCCAGTCGCCCCGGGGTCGCCGCCTCGATCTCCTCGGGCACGCGCCGCCCGTGGCTCAGGTACATCGCCGGAAGCCGGCTCTCCCGCATCGCCTCGTAGAGCCCGCCGAGCGCCACCGCCTGGTCCAGTCGGGTGAAGGAGATCGAGCTCGGCTGCAGGAGCGAGAAGGCCTGGGTCGTGCACTCCAGCTCGAGCGAGCGGAGGTCCGCGTTCAGCACCAGGTGCCGCTCCACCTCGGCCCCGTCCAGAAGGTCCCCGAGCTCCATCAGGGCGTCCACGTGGCGCGGTGACTGGCCGCTGGTGTCCACCAGGATCAGGTCGCGATCGGACAGGTCGGCCAGCCCGCGCCGGAGCGACGCCGCGTCTCCCGCGCAGCGCCAGGGGATCCCGATCGCGTCCGCCGCGAGGCCGAGCACCTGCACCGCCCCGATGCGGTCCACGTCGCAGCCGATGATCCCCACCCGACGGTCGTGCACGAGCGCCGCCCGCGCCGCGATCTTGGCCAGGAGCGTGGTCTTTCCCACCCCGGCGGGACCCACCAGCGCCGCCACCCGCGGCCCGTCGGAAGACTCGAGCACCGGGAGCGTCTGGATCGTCCCCTCGAGAAGCTCCCGCGCCGCGTGGTCCACCTCGGCCTGGCTGGTAGCCGTGCCGACGGCCAGCTCGCGCTCCAGCACCCGCACGAGCTCCTCCACGGTCCCCCCGGTCATCCCGTTCTCCTCGAGGCGCCGGCGCAGAGCGGCCAGCTGCGACGGTTCGCTCCGCCCGCCGGTCTCGCCGTGGACCCGCCGCAGCAGGTTGGTCAGCTCCGTCACCTGCCCGTGCCCCTGCGGCTGCGCCTCCTGCACCGTGCGCATGGCCTGCATCTCGCTCCGCAGCGCGCGGATCTCCTGGCGGATCGGCGAGAGGAAGCGGGCGATCTGCTGCACCTCCGTCACCGGCGTGCCCTGGGCGTGCGCCTCGCGACCCTCCGGTCGAGCGGGCCTCGCCGGCGCGGGGGGCGGCTGCATCGTGGCGGGCGGCATCGGCAGAGGCGAGAGCGCGGCGGTGATCTCGACGCGGCTCGAGAGCAAGCCGTCCCGAACGGTCCGCGTGTCGAGCACCGTCGCCTCGTCTCCGAGGTCCGCCTTCACCCGTGCCAGGGCTTCCCGCAGATTCTTGCCGCTGTATTTCCGGATCAGCATGGGCTACTCCGCTCCGATGACGCCGAGGGTGTTGATCGGCGTATTGGGCTCGATCTCGCGATAGCTGTAGACGGACAGCCCGGGCACGTGCCGCGCTGCGAAGGAAGCCACGTGCGGCCTTACGTCCGGCGCCACCACGAGCACCGGCACGCCCGCCGCATCCCCGAGCCGCGAGGTGGAGCGCTCGAGGGCGCTCAGCAGCCGCGGAATGGCGGTGGTGTCGAAGGTGGCCGCATCCGCCCCGGCCCGCAGCGCCCGGCGCAGGTCCTGCTCGAGCTGCGGATCGATCACCAGCGCGTGAACGCGACCGTCGCTGCCGAGGACGCGCCCCGTCAGGGACTTGGCCATCCGCTGGCGCACCTGCTCGGTGAGCGCGTCGGGGTCCTTCATCTGCCCGGCGTGGTCCGCCAGCGTCTCGAGGATCGTGCGCAGGTCGCGGATCGAGATCCCCTCGCGCAGGAGGTTGCGCAGCACCTTGATCACCGACCCGAGCGGCAGGAGGTTCGGGATCAGCTCGTCGAGCACGTTCCGACCGCGCTTGCCGAAGACGTCGAGGAGCTCCTGCACCTCGCCGCGCCCGAGGAGGTCGGGGGAGTTCTTGCGCAAGAGCTCGCTCACGTGGGTCGCGATGACCGTGGCCGCGTCCACCACGGTGAAGCCCATCGTCTCGGCGGTGCTGCGGTTGGCCGGAGCCACCCACCGCGCCGGGAGCCCGAAGGCCGGCTCGCTCACCTGCTCGCCCGGGACGTGGCGCATGGCGTCCGCCGGACACATGGCCAGATAGCGCCCCACCCGCACCTCGCCGCGCCCCACCTCGTTGCCGGAGAGGAGCAGGCGGTACTCCCCCGGCTTGAGCTGCAGGTTGTCCCGCACGTGAATCGGCGGCACCACCACGCCGAGCTCGGTCGCGAACTGGCGGCGGATCCCCGAGATGCGCCCGAGGAGGTTGCCGTCCTTGGCGCCGTCCACCAGGCCCACCAGCTCGTAACCGATCTCCAGCTCCAGCAGGTCGATCGGCAGGAGCTGCTCCATCACCTCCTGCTCGCTCTGTTCGCTCTTGGGCGCTCCCGGCTCCTCGGCGGCGGCGTCCCCGTCCTTCGGCTTGCCACGCCACGCAATCCAGGCCGCGCCGCTGGACATCACGAGGAAGGTCAGGTGCGGCATCCCCGGCACGATGGCCAGAAGCCCGAGGACCACAGCGGTCACCGCGGCCGGCCGCTTCTGCGTCGTGAGCTGGTCGGCGAGGGTCGTGCCGAGGTCGCGCTCGTCGGCGGCGCGGGTCACGATGATGCCCGCGGCCGTGGACATGAGGAGCGCCGGCACCTGGGCCACCAGCCCGTCTCCGACGGAGAGGATGGTGAAGCTCTGCGCCGCCTCGAGGGCCACCATGTTGTGCTGCAGGATGCCGATCGCGATCCCACCGATCACGTTGATCGCGGTGATGACCAGGCCCGCCACCGCGTCGCCGCGGACGAACTTGCTCGACCCGTCCATCGCGCCGTGGAAGTCCGCCTCCTGCTGGATGCGCGAGCGCCGCACGCGCGCGTCGCGGTCGGTGATCAGCCCGGCGGCGAGGTCGGCGTCGATGGCCATCTGCTTGCCGGGCATGGCGTCGAGGGTGAAGCGCGCAGCCACCTCGGCCACACGCCCGGCGCCCTTGGTGATGACCATGAAGTTGATGACCACCAGGATGAGGAAGATGATCAGCCCGACGAGGTAGTTGCCGCCCACCACGAACTGGCCGAAGGCGTGGATTACGCTCCCCGCGGCATTCGGCCCCTCGTGCCCGTGCAGGAGGATAAGCCGCGTCGAGGCCACGTTCAGGGCCAGGCGCATCAGCGTGGCCATCAGCACGAGCGACGGGAAGACCGACAGCTCGAGCGGCTCCTTGATGTAGATCGCGACCATGAAGGTGATGAGCGAGATGCAGATCGAGAGCGAGAGGAAGAGGTCCAGGACGAGCGGCGGCAGGGGGAGGATCATGACCAGCAGGGTCCCCACCAGCCCGAGGGCGATGTAGATGTCGCGGTTACCCTGCCGCACCGGGGCGACCGTCGCGTCGCTGCGCACCGCTTGACTCATGCCGCCCTCCCGCGAAGCCGGTAAACGAAGGCCAGCACCTCGGCCACGGTGCCGTAGAGCGCGGCCGGGATCTCGGCGTTCACGGCCACCTGGGCGTGAAGCGCGCGCGCGAGCGGCGGGTTGTGGATCACCGGGACGTGGGACTTGCGCGCCAGGTCACGGATGCGCGCGGCCACCTCGTCGGCCCCCTTGGCGGTGACGCGCGGGGCGCCCATGCGCGCGGCGTCGTAGCGCAGCGCCACGGCGAAGTGGGTCGGGTTCACGAGCACCACGTCCGCCTTGGGGACCTGGGCCATCATGCGGTTCTTGGCCAGCTCCCGCTGCTTCGCGCGCCGCTTACCCTTGATGTGGGGATCCCCCTCCTGCTCCTTGTGCTCCTGCCGCACGTCCTCCTTGGTCATCTTCATCGCCTCCTCCATGCGCCGATGGCCGAGGATCCAGTCGATGACGGCGAAGACGATCAGGATGGGGATGGCGCGGAGGCTGAGTCGCCCCACCGCGCCGCCGAGCTGGGCCAAGATCTCGGCCACCCCGAGGCGGCCCGCCTCGACGATGGCCTCGAGCTCGCGGAGGAAGAGCTGGGCCGTGAGCGCGCCGATGACCAGCACCTTCCCAGCGGAGGAGAGGAGCGTGAGGAGCGCCTGCTTCGAGAAGAAGAGGCCCTGCAGCCGCGGCAGCGGGTTGAGCCGCTCGCCCTTCGGCAGGACGGAGGTGAAGTTGAAGTAGCCCTTCGTCTGGGCGAAGCCGGCGATCAGGGCGGCCAGGACCGCCGCGGCTCCGACGGGGAGCACGAGCAGGGCGGCGGCCTTGAGCAGCGCACCGGCCCAGCCGCCGGGGCTCTCGAGCGAGTGCTCGTCGAGGTGCCCGAGGATCTTCTGGAAGGCCTCGACGAGCGCGCGCGACCCGCCGCCCACGGTGAGCGCGAAGGTGGCCGCCGCGGCCACCAGGACGGCCATCGAGATGACCTCGCGGCTGACCCAGATCTTGCCCTCTTCGACGAACTTGCCCCGCTGCTTCGGGGTTGCTTGTTCGGTGCGGTTGTCGTGCTCTGCGCTCATCCTAGGCTCCCACCAGGGTGGCGAGCTGCTGCGGGATCTGCCGCAGGAGGTGCACGACGGTGCCGAAGGTCTGGCCGCTCGAGGCGATGAGCACCAGCGTGCCGACGCCGATGCCAAGCGCGAAGGAGAGCGCGAAGAGGTTCAGCTGCGGCGCGACGCGAGAGAGGAGCGCGAGCGCCCCGTTCGAGAGCAGGAGGGCCAGCACCACCGGGGCCGCGATGCGAATCGCCGCGAGGGAGGCGCTCTGGAGCATGGGGGTGATGGTCGTGAGGCGCGGCAGTCGCGGCAGCACCGTCCCGAGCGGGACCTCGCGCAGGGTGGCCCCGAGGGCGCCGAGGACCATGTGGTGCCCGTCCACGGAGATGAAGAGCAGCGTGGTGAAGAGGCCCATGAGCTGCGCCACCACGTCGCGGTCCTCGTGCGTCATGGGGTCCACGATGCGCGCGAAGCCGAAGCCCATGGACATGCCCACGAGCTCGCCGCCCATCTCGGCGGTGCTCAGGGTCAGGCGCACCGCCGTGCCGAGGGCGATCCCGAGCAGCACCTCGCCCACCGCGGCGGCGATGAGCACCAGCGGGTCGGTGTCGGCGAAGGGACCGGCCACGGGCGTCAACACCGCCGCGAGGATGGCCGCTACCGCGCCGCGGATGCGCAGCGGCACAGCCTCGCCGCCCAGCACGGGCACCATCATGGTGAGGGAGCTCGTGCGCAGGAAGACCAGCCCGAAGGCCACGAGCTGCGGGCGCACCATGGCGATGGTCACTGCCCACCCCCGAAGTTCGCGAAGCTGGAGATGAGCGCCACGGTGAAGCCGGTGAGGCGGTCCAGGATGTAGCCGCCGAAGAGGAGCAGGGCGGCCCCCACCCCGACGAGCTTCGGGATGAAGGCCAGCGAGGCTTCCTGGATCTGCGTCGCGGCCTGGAAGATGGCCACCAGCACGCCGATGACGAGCCCGACGGCCAGGATGGGCAGCGCCACCCAGAAGGCGGTGGACATCGTCTGGCGGGCCAGGTCCATCACCATCTCGGTGCTCATGCCGCCACGCTCCGCACCAGCGAGGCCACCACCAGGTGCCAGCCGTCCACGAGGACGAAGAGCATCACCTTGAGGGGCAGCGCGACGAGCGACGGGGGGAGCATGACCATGCCCATGGACATGAGGACCGAGGCCACCACGAAGTCGAGCAGCAGGAAGGGGATGAAGACCATGAAGCCCATGTGGAAGGCCGTCGTCAGCTCGGAGATGACGAAGGCCGGGATGGCGGCCACCAGCGGCACATCGCCGCGCTTGGAGGGGGCCGGAGTCCCGCTGAGCTCGAGGAAGAGCCCGAGGTCCTTCGCGCGGGTGTGGTCGAGCATGAAGTTACGGAGCGGCTCGACCCCCTTCTCGAGCGCCTCTTGCTCGCCCATCTTGCCCGCCATGTAGGGGCCGAGGCCCTTCGCGTGGACGTCGCGCGCCACCGGGGCCATGACGAAGAAGGTCAACAGGAGCGCGAGGCCCATCAGCACCTGGTTCGGCGGGAGCCCCTGAACGCCCAGGGCCTGACGCACGAAGGTGAGCACGATGACGATGCGCGTGAAGGCCGTCATCAGCATCAGGATCGCGGGCGCGAGCGAGAGGACCGTGAGCCCGGCCAGGATCTTCAGCGTGCTCGAGACCTGACCCGGACCGCTCTCACCGCCGCCGATCGAGATGTCCACCTTCGGCAGCGCGAAGGCCTCTGACGCGGCGAGAAGCACACCTACACCGGCGACCAGCGCGACGGGCGCGAGGGCGGCGAGGCGGTTCGAGCAGGCGGAGCGCGGAAGACGGTGCATGGCGATCGGTGGCTACTGCAACGCAGGTGCCAGAGGGCGGCGCGGACAACTCCTCGGATCGTGGTCGTGCCGACGGGGCAGACGGTGGCCGAAGCGTCAACGCTGGCTGTGAAGGGTCAGCGGGATGACGGCGGCGAACGACGAAAGGTGGACGGAGCGAGCGGGGATGTAGGTGCGGGTGCCGCGAGCGGGGCACGCCGTAGACAGGGACACGCCGTCAGGTGATCAAACGTGGTCGCGGTGGCCGCGGACCAGGGGGTGTTGCTAGGCGTGGAGGTCGTCGAGCCGACTCACCGCGCTCTCCTGCCGCGAACGGCGCAGGCGCAGGATCCCCTCGGCCCACCGCTCGTCGAGGGCCTCCTCGGCCGGGCTCTTCTCCGTCGCCGGGGCCACCTCGGGCATCGAGGCGCGGCTCATCCGCTTGCGCTGCATCTGCTCGTTGAGCCGGTGCATGAAGCTGCCGGACATACCGTTCTGCGTCGGCATGGGGGCCGCCTTGCTCGCCGCGGGCGCCGGCGCAGCCGCAGACGCCTCCGGATTCGCCGCCGCGAGCGCCTGAGCCCAGGCGTCCTGGTCGGCGGCGGCCGCCGAGCCCTCGAAGCGGGCGAAGATGTTCTCGACCGGCTTCTCCTCGCGCGCCCGGGTCTCCTGCAGTCCGACCGTCTTCAGCAAGCTCACGTTCTTCTCGGTGCAACCGAGGAGGAGAAGCTCGCCGGCCGCGTCCACGAGGACCAGGCGCTGCTTGCCCCCCAGGCTCTTCGCGGCGACGACGTCGATCTGCGGCACCTCGAGCTGCGGCAGCCGGCGGCGGCGCTTGAGCCAGTACGCGATGCCGGCGGCGACCGCGAGGAGCAGGACCACCGACATCCACATGGGGCTGCCGGCGGAGGACGGGCGCTGCCCGGTGAGCCAGGTGGGCGGACCCGCCCGCTTCGTTCCGGTCACCCCCGCGACCGTCGCGGGCGAAGCGGCCGGTGCCTTCTCTGCGACCGGCGCGTCACCCGCCGGCGCCACTTCGGCCTTCTCCGGGGCAGCCGGCTTGGCCTTGGCGGGAGCGGGCGTCGGCGCCGGTGCGGGGGCCGCGACCTTCGCTGCGGCCTTGGGGGTCTCCGCCGCGGGACGGGTCGGCGCGGTCACGGCCTGCGGCTCGTCGGCGTCACCTGCCGCGGCAGCCGCGGCGTTCTCCTCGGCCTTCGGAGCGGCCGGCTTCGCCGCGGGCTTCGCGTCCACACCCAGCGCCGCGAGCCCCAGGACCAGGTCGTTCCCGTCGGCGCGGATCGGAAGCTGCGTCAGGTACGTATCCGCCGACTGGGTGAAGCGCAGCTCGAGCTCGGTCCAGCCGGGCTGCGGGCTCAGCCGCACCTCGCGCAGGGCCCCCTGGCCCACCTTGAGCACCTGCCGGCGTAGCTGCACGCCGGAGAGGACCAAGGTGAGCTCGTCGCCCCGCGTCATGAGCCGCCGCTTGCCGCGACCGCCACCCTCCACGCGAAGCTCCTGCCCCACGAGGCTCAGAGGATTCGTCTGCGCCGAGACCGACGCTCCGACGAGAAGCGAGGCCAGGCACACCGCCGTGATGGTCCTCATCGAAGTCCCTCCTCGCCGGAGATGCCGCGCACGCGGTCGCCCGCCGGCTCGATCTCGGTAATGCGCACCCCGTACCGCTCGCCGATCATCACCGCCTCTCCGCGCGCCACGAGACGATCGTTCACGTAGATGTCCAGCGGCTCGCCGGAGGCCTTCGCCAGCTCCACCACCGAGCCGGGCCCCAGCTTGAGCACCTCGGCCACCAGCATGCGGCGTCGCCCGAGCTCCACCGAGACCTGCAGCGGAACGTCCATCAGCAGGTCGATTCCCGCGCCGTCGGCTCGTCCCATGAACGATTCGGCCATTGGCTAGTCCTCCGCGTGTTCGGTGAGCTGAAGGCTGAGCTGCCCTCGGTTGAGCTGCGGCAGCCCGAGAAACTTGGGCTTCCCCTCGACGAGCAATGGAATCGGGCCATCTACCGGCGTTCCGAGCGTCAGCAGGTCCCCGACCTTGAGCGACAGGAAGCGCCGGACCGACAGCTCCGAGCTGCCGAGCACGGACTTGACGGTGACGGGGACGCGCCCGAGCGGTCCCGCGAGCGGTCCCGGCGACGGAACGTACACGGGAGCCTTGGTCTGCAGGGGCGAGCGAAAGCCCGCCGCCGAGGTAACCACCGCCGTCGTGACGGAGGTGCGCACCTCGCCCATGGCCAGCCGCACGACCATCGTCACCGCGGCGACGCCCTGGTTCAGCGGCCGCCACTGGCTGTCCACCGCGGCGCGCAGCGTGGCCACCGGATCGAGGGCCGCCTGGAGCGCTTCCACCACGGAGACCGCCAGGCGCTGCACCGTGCGACGCTCGGTCGGCGTCGGGGGCGCGTCGGCGTAGGAGCCCTCCTCGATCGCGCCGCCGAACTGCCGCATCACGTAGGCGCCGCCGAGAGCCCCGTCGATGGCCAGAAGCCCCGCCTCGACGTCCCCCGGGGCCTTCATGCCGTAGACGAAGCGCGGCGCGCCGAGGAAGTCCATGACCTGCGACCCCGGCAGCACCTCCACGGGATCGGCGCTCCCCTGCGCCGCGAGCCCGAACTGCTTGCTGCAGTAGCGCGCCAGCCGGTCGGCCAGCCGGTCGGCCGCCGCCTGGAGCTCCGGCAGGACCGCGAAGGCGCAGTGCTCGCGCGCCACGAGGTTCAGGGGACGAACGGGCTTCTCGGGCTCGGCCGCGTTGGCGGCCTGCATCAGGGCATCGAGCTCGGAGGCAGTGATGAGCGGTTCCATGGCTACTGCATCACCAGCTCTTTGAAGTAGAGCGCGCGGATGTACTTCTTGCCGTAGACCTCGACCGAGTGCTTGAAGAGCTCGTTCCGGATGAGTTCCTTCGTCTCGGCCTTCTGCATGTCCGCCACCTTCAGGCTGGAGAGGTAGACGATCATCTTGTCCCGCACCTTGAGTACGAGCTTGGTCATGGGCTCGGGCAGGGGCTTCTTCAGCTCGATCTCGACGGTGACCTTGAGGTAACGCGTCCCCTCGGACTCGGCGAGGTTCACGAGGAAGCTCTCGAGCGCCAGCGTCGGCCCCATCTCCTTGGCGTGGCCCTTCGCTTCGCCCTTGCCGCCCTCCTCGCCCTCTTCCTCGGCCGCGCCGCGCTCGGCCTCGTCCTCGTCGTCGTGGGCCGCCTTCTTCTTGGCCCCGTGGCCCCCCTTCTTGGCCAGGGCGAAGTACGCGCCCCCCCCACCTCCACCGCCGAGGAGGAGCAGCATGACGAGGAAGAGCGGGAGCTTGCTCTTCTTCCTGGGGGCCTTGTCGGTATCTTTCTCGTCGGACATCGACGCCTCTCTTGTCACTTCGGTCCGATGGAATGCTGTGCAACCCGGGTGCCAGCCCCCGACGGGCGCAAGCCGTGGATATTCGGTTTCGACAGGGGAGACGCGGCGAGCCGAGCGTCAACGAAGCCCCGCGAAGGGGTCAGCGGCCTGACGGATCCTCTTCAGGGTCTCGCCGGGTGAAGCGCTCCGCGAGAAAGGCGGCCCGCGCGCGACGCACCTGGTACCGCACGAGGAGCGGCGCGGCGAGGAGCGCGACGAGCACAGTGCCCCACAGGGGCGAGAGCCATCTGAGCGGTGGGAGAAAGACCGCCATCACCACCAGCGTGGGGAGGAGCGCCACGGCGACGCCGGCCCCCCGCAGGCGCCGCGTCGCCGTCTGCCGGTCGCTGAGCGTGGCGAGCTGCTGGCGGAACTCGGACTCGCACTCGCCGCACCGGGCGTCCTTCGCCGGGCGATGCTCCGAGCAGACCGGCCGGGCGCAGCGCTTACACTTGGCCCGCGCCGCGCGACGCTCGCACTGGCTGCAGCGACGGAACGAGAGCCCCCTTCGCCCGCGCGGCTTGAAGCCCAGCGACGGCACCGCGGAGAGGCCCGGAGCCGCGAGTTGCTGCCCCTCGAGCCGCACCACCTGCAGGTCGTCCCACATCGCCCCCAGGTCCTCGGGCGAGAGCCGCAGATAGCTCGCCGCCTCGTCGCTGCCCACCGCCTCGAGCAGGTCGGCGTCCGGCTGCGGCAAGGCCTCCAGGTCGTAGCTCAGCCGGTCGGCCAGACGCACCAGACTCACCAGCTCGGCCACGCTGCCCCCTTCGGCGTAGGCCCGGGCCGGCTGGTGGTGCCACGCCACGACCATCGGGATCGGCGGCGGGAGCCCCCAGGCCTGCATCACCTGCCCCGCGAGAACGGCGTGGTCGAAGCCCAGCTGCTCGCGCTCCGCGAGGTAGGTCGCGTCCCGCTGCTTCTCCGCCCCTTCGAGCAGCGCCCGGTAGTCCTTGGCCTTGGCCTGCAGGAGGAGCAGCTTGCCCACGTCGTGGAGCAGCCCGCAGGTGAAGACGTCCTCCGCCGGCACGCCGCGCTGCAGGGCGAGAAACCGGGCGATGGCGGCCACCACGCTCGAGTGCTGGCGAATGCGCGCCGGCAGGCCGGGTCCGTCCTCGAACATCTGCAGCACCATCATGGCCGTGGCGATATCCCCCACCGTTCGCGCCCCGAGGAGCGTCACCGCTCTGCCCACCGAGGCCACGCGGTGCGGCAGGAAGTAGGCGGCGGAGTTGACGGTGCGCAGCACGCGGGCCGCGAGCGGCGGGTCCGACTCGATCACCGAGGTCACCGCCTGCATCGTGAACTCGGGGTGCGCGATCAGCCCGAGGAGGCGGCGCGTCGCAATGGGGAAGGGGCGCAAGCCCACCACCTGCGCGGCCACGGCGGCCATGCTGGCTGCCGCGGCGTGTTCGGCCCCCTCGTCCGAGTGGTCGCCGAACCAGAGTTCTTCTACGAGCGCGAGTGACATGGTCCCAGGTCTCCAACGACCGTTCGGAGCGGGACTTGAGGCAAGGACGAGCGGGAAGAGGAGGCGACGGCTTACCGCTTGAGGCTCAGGACTTCCTGGTACATCTCGTCGGCGGTGGTGATGGTGCGCGAGCTGGCCTGGAAACCGCGCTGGTAGGTGATCATGTCCACGAACTCCTGCGCGAGGTCCACGTTCGACTGCTCGAGCGCGCCCGACACGATGCCGCCGCGTCCGCCGGAGCCCGGCTCTCCCACCATGGCCTGACCCGACTGGGCCGTCTCGGTCCAGAGGTTGCCGCCGATCCGCTGCATCTCCTCCGGAGCCTGGAAGTCCGCCACCAGCACCTGACCCACGGTGCGCTTCAGCCCGTTGCTGAACACGCCGCTGATGATGCCGTCAGAGCCGATGCTGATCCCCGCCAGCGAGCCGCTCGCGTACCCGTTCTGGTCGATGAAGGTGGTGGCCGACGGGGAGGCGTAGCTGGTCATGCCGCGCAGCCCCGTGCCGCCGCTGCCGATCGGGTCCCCGAAGTTGAAGGTGATGGCCTGGCCCTGCACGGCGTTGACGAAGTTGAAGGCGCTCGAGGTCGTGGCGGCGGACTGCAGCCGCCCCTGCGTGTCGAAGGCCAGCGTGCCCGTGGCGATCTCCTGCGGCGTCCCGGCCGTCCCTCCGGTCAGGTCGGCCCCGTCGGAGACAGCGTGCCAGCTCCAGGCCCCCGCGCCTGCCTCGCGTCGGAAGTACACGTTCACCGCGTGCGCCTGCCCGAGCGAGTCGTAGACCGTCACCTGCGTGGAGAAGTTGCTCCCCGCCGAGGCGTTCGCCGCGGAGAAGGCCGTCGTGGGCGTGGTCGCCGACGAAGCCAGGTTCGCCACCAGACTGACCTGCGAGGTCGCGCCCGGCGGGATCTGCGCCGTCGGGATCTGCACGTCCGAGACCTGCCGCCGGAGGTTCCCCTGCGCGTCCACGCCGTAGCCCTGCATGCGCAGCCCCTGCTGGTTCACCAGGTAGCCGTCCTTGTCGATCACAAACTGGCCCGCGCGGGTGTAGAACTGCCCCGCCACGCCGCCGACGTTGCCCTTCACCACGAAGAAGCCGTCGCCCTTCATGGCCAGGTCCGTGGCCTGCCCGGTGCCGAGCATCGCCCCCTGGGTCAGCATCTTCTGCACGTTCGCGATGCGCGTCCCGATCCCCACGTCCCCCGCCCCTCCACCGACGGAGCGCGCGAGCACATCCTCGAAGTTCGAGCGCGAACGCTTGAACCCGATGGTGTTGGCGTTGGTGATGTTGTCGCCGGTCGTCGAGATCGCTTCCGCGTTCGACGACAGCCCACTCACGCCGGTGTACATGGTTCGGATCACTGACATGGCGTTGTCTCCCGTCTCCTGCGACCCCTACGGAGCCGTCTTGGTGTCCTTTTCGGTTTTCGCCGGCGCCTCGCGCACCGCCACGACGTCCCCCACCTGCACCGTGGTCGACCCGATCTCCAGCACCGGGACGCCGTCCTTGTAGCTCACCCCCGTGACCATCCCCTTGAAGCGCGTGCTCGCGGTGACCGGCGTCCCGCTGCCGTCCTTCGCGCTCACGGCCACGCCGTAGGTGCCGGGGCCGACGAGGTTCCCCGCCTCGTCCTTCCCGTCCCACACGCAGGTGCCGACCCCCGCGCTGCGCGGACCCGCGTTGATCGTCCGCACCAGCTTGCCCGTCTTGTCGGTGATCTTGATCGTGACCTCGGTCGCCGCCCCGCCGAGCTCGAAGTTCACGCTCTCCGGTCCCTGCTGCAGGTGCGCGAGCTGGTCGCCCCGCGCTTCCACCTGCTTGCCGAGGAGGCTCGCCACCTGGCCGTTGGTCATCGAGGCCTGTGCTACCTGGAGGAGCTGCAGGTTCGAGTTGACGTTCACCATCTGCTCGAGCGAGGAGAACTGCGCCAGCTGCGCCACGAACTCCTGGTTCTCCATCGGCTTGAGCGGATCCTGGTGCCCGAGCTGCGCCACGAGGAGCTTGAGGAAGTCCTCTTTGCCCATGGTCGGGGCTGCGCCGCCCGCGCTGAGAGCCGAGGCGCCTGCGCCCAGCCCTTGAATGCGGCTCGTGTCCATCAGGCAATGACCTCCATGAAGCTGCGAGGTGGAACGGCCACCCCTACCGTGAGCTCGGACAGACCCTCCCGCCGCGGGGCAGCGCCACCGACGAGGTCGGCCGCCTCGGAGGACGTGCGCTCCTCGTCGTCGCTCTCGAGACGAAGCGCCGCGAGCTCGACCCCCCAGCGCGCGAGCGCCTCGGCCAGCGCCCCCTGCGCCGCCGCGAGCAGGCGAAGCGTGTCGCTCCGCGCGCTGCGAGCCTCGACGAAGAGCTGCTTCCCCTTGACCGTGAGCACCAGCGTCAGCTCGCCCAGATGATCCGGCCGGAGACGCAGCACCAGGCGCTTCACGCCGCGCGCGCTGCTCTGCCAGAGGATGCGCGCCAGGTGGCGGACGGTGGCCTCGTCGAACTGCTCGTGCGCGTCGCACCCGACCTCGACCGTGATCGCCGCGCCCTCGCCGGACTCCAGCTCGAGCTCCACCGTCACGGCTCCCTCGTCCCCCTCGGAGGCGCTCCCTTGCTGCTGGAGCACGCTCTCGAAGCTCGCGACCCCCGCGTCGCGCGGCTTCGTGACCGCCGCGGCGAGGACCGGCCGGAGCAGCGCGTCACCGACTCTTGGAGTCTGCATCCGGTCCCTCCTTCGACGTGGCCTTGGCCGGGGTGTCGTCCTCATCGGCGTCCGCGCTCGCGCCGCTCCCCTTGCTTCCCTCACCGCTCCGGGCCGGCCGCGCCATCAGCCGCTCTCCGACGGCCGCCGCCTTCTCGGCCGGGAGCGCCGCCAAGAGCCGCGCCGTGTGGTCCGCCGGCAGGCGCCGCAGCACCCACGCCGCCCGCCCCGCGTCCATCTCGGCCAGCATGGCCCCCGCCGGGCGCACGCTCATGCGCCGCACGACCTGCACGAGGTCCGACGACGACCCGCCGCGCGAAGCCTCCGCGGCTGCCGCGGCCTTGGCGGTCGCGTCCGCTCCGCTCGGCTGCCGCGCCAGACGCTCGCGCACCCCACGCAGCTCTCCGAGCGCCTGCTCCACCCGTCGCCGCAGCTCGCGCACCTCGGCCCCGCAGGCCTTCAGATCCTGGCAAGGTCCGTCGGTCGCGGCCGCCACGCCCTGCTTGTCCGCGGCGTGCGCCTTCTTGCTCGCGCCCTCGTCGGCGGCCCAGGCCTCGCACCCACCGAGCACCCCGGCGGCGAAGAGCGGCACGAGCAGGAGGAGGCCCTTGTCCGGCTTCCGCGTGCCCCGCCCCACCTCGTCCAGCGCGCGCTGCTCCTTCCGACGCAGCTCGACCCGCTCCCGCGCCTCGCCCTTCTCCTGCACCACCTCGATCTGTTTGAGCTCCTTCTGCCGCTTGAGCGCGTCATCCTTGGCTGTCCCGACGGCCGTCCGCTGCGTGGTCGCCGCCTGCTCGGTCATGCGCCGCGTGAGGTCCAGCCGCTCGAGGTCGGTCACGGTCAGAGCCCGTCCGCCCGCGCCGCCACGCAGCGCGTCCCGGTTCTCCTCGACCGCCTGCGCCTGCGCCGCCTCGAGCTCCGCGAGCCGCCGCTGCTCCGTGGCCAGCTTCTGCGCCGCCTCGTCGCGTTGCCGCTGTCGCTGCCGGATCAACCGGTCCCAGCGCGTCATCTGGCACCTCCGCTCATGCCGGCGAGGCGCGCGAGCCAGCGCAGCGTCTCCGACGGGGGCGTGACCTCCTCGGTCCCCTGGCGCAGGAACTCGAAGAGACTCCCCTTGCGCTGCAGCGCCTCGTCGAGGCGCGGATTCTTGCCCGGCTCGTACGCGCCGATGTTGATCAGGTCTTCGCTGTCCGCGAGCAACGACACCGTCTCGCGCAGGCGCCGCGCCGCCTCCCAGTGGGCCGGCTCCGTCACGTCGGGCATCACGCGGCTCACGCTCTTGAGCAGGTCCACCGCCGGGAAGTGCCCCATGCCGGCCAGGCGGCGAGAGAGCACGATCTGCCCGTCCAGGATCGCGATCGCCGCGTCGGCGATCGGGTCCGACATGTCGTCCCCCTCCATGAGCACGGTGTAGATACCCGTGATCGACCCGCCCGCGGCCTTGGCTCCCGCGCGCTCGAGCAGCGACGGCAGCTTGGCGAAGACCGACGGGGTGTACCCCTTCGTCGTGGGCGGCTCTCCGACGGCGAGGCCGACCTCGCGCTGCGCCATGGCCACGCGGGTGAGCGAGTCCATCACGAGGAGCACGTTCAGGCCCTGGTCGCGGAAATACTCCGCCACCGCCGTGGCCAGAAAGGCCGCGCGCAGCCGCTCCGGGGCCGGCCGGTCCGACGTCGAGGCCACCACCGCCATCCGGCCGAACTCCGGGCTCTTTGAGAAGGAGTGGACGAAGTCGTTCACCTCGCGACCGCGCTCGCCGACCAGCGCCATGACCATCACGTCGTAGGCCGCGCGCCGCGCGATCATCGACAGGAGCACCGTCTTGCCGACGCCCGGGCCGGCCATGATGCCCACGCGCTGCCCGCGACCGCAGGTCAGAAGGCCGTCCAGCGCGCGAATGCCGAGGTAGAGCGGCTGCCGCACCGGCTCGCGCTCGAGCGGCGAGAGCGGCCGCGCGTAGAGGTCGCGACTGGCCTGCGGCGTGGGCAGGGGTCGGCCGTCGATCGGTCGGCCGAAGCCGTCGATCACGCGGCCGAGCAGCTCGGGGCCCACCATCACGCGCCCCGTGCCGCCGTGGCGGATCACGCGCGCGCCCACCCCGATCCCGCGCAGCTCGCCGAGCGGCATGAGCTGGACGCGGTCGGCCAGAAAGCCCGCCACCTCCGCCGGAACCGGGCCGTGCGGGGTGTGGATGTGGCAGAGGTCGCCGATCGCCGCCTGCGCGAGGTGCGCCTCGGCCATGATCCCGACCACCTTCGTCACGCGACCGTCCACGAAGATGCGGGCGGCGCGCCGGGCCTGAGGAATGAGCCGGGAGAGATCGAGCTCGAGCTGCGGGGGACGGCGGTCCATGGTCACTCGATCCCCATCGGCTTGAGGGCCTTCGCCACGGCCGCCAGGCGACTCGCCACGGAGGCATCCACGAGGGAGCGCGACGTCTGCACCACGCACCCGGCGCCGATCGTCGGGTCGGCCCGCAGGACGATGCCCTTGAGGTGCGGCTGCTCCGCGGTCAGGGCCGCGAGCCGCTCGCTGAGCAGCGCGTAGTCCTGCGTCGCGACGGCGACCTCGACGCGGTCGGCCTCGCCGATCAGCCCGAGCACCTCCCGGACGAGGCGCACGACGTACTCCGGCTCTTCCCGCACCTCGCGCTCGATGACCGCGCCGGCAACCGCCAGGGCCAGGTCCACGAGCTGCCCCTCCATGGCGTGCAGGATCCCGGTTCGAGCCTCGCCGAGCTGCTGGAGCAGCTCCTCGAGCCGCCCCGTGGCCTCCGCGTAGGCCTGCCGCCCGAGCTCCTCGCCCACCGCGCGCCCCTCGGCCTCGGCCTGGTCCCTGAGCTCGGCCAGCTCGACCGCCAGGAGCTCCTCGTCGGTCAGCCCGCGCTGGGAGGGATGCCCCGCCCCCGCGCCACCCAGGTCCACCTGCTGGTCGCCCGAAACGAAGGCCAGCCGCACCACCTTGGCTCCGGACGCGCCGAGCCAGGCGGGCCGATGGGCCTGCGTCGCAGCGGGGAAGGAGGCGGGGACGGGTTTGCGCACGCTACACCATGTTCTCGCCGCGGCCGGCGATGGTCAGTTTGCCTTCTTGGACGAGCCGCATGGCCAGCTCCACGATCTGGAACTGGGCCTGCTCCACGTCCGCCACGCGCACCGGGGGCATCATGGCCAGCTCCTCGAGGAGCATGGCGGCCGCGCGCGTGGACATGCAGCCGAGGATCTTCTGCTTGAGGGCCTCGGAGGCGGTCTTGAGGGCGATCATCAGGGTGTCGCTCTGCACCTGGCGCATCATCTCCTGCAGGCCGCGCTTGTCCGCGTCGATCAGGTCCTCGAAGGTGAACATCGCCTTGCGGAGCTGCGCCGCCTCGTTCGGGTGGGTCTCGGCCAGGCGCTCGAGAAGCTGCGTCGCGTCCTCGGTGGGCAGCTCGTTCAGGATCGCCGCTGCCGAACCCACGCCGTCCACGTCTCCCATCTCGCCCGGGGCCAGGTCGAGCGCGCCGAGCGCCGCCTCGGCGTCCGCGAAGGCCGCCTTCGGCACGCGGGTCAGCGTGGCGACGCGACGGAGGGTGTCGCACTGCTGGCTCGGGGACATCTTCTCCATCACGGCGCCCGCGATCACCGGCGGCAGGTGCGCCAGCACGGCGGCCATGACCTGCGGGTGCTCGGCCAGGAGCGCGAGCGCCACGGCGTCCGCGTCCGCGCTGGCGAGCGCCGCGAAGGGGGCCCGACCCGGCTGCCCGTCGGGGCCCCCGGGAAGGGCGAGCGTCGATTGCGGCGCGAGGAGCCGCAGGGCCTCCTCCTCGCCGCGGGCCTTGCTCACGAGCGAGTGCAGGTAGGCCGGCCCGCCGCGCATGGTCGTCAGCCCCGTCTTGAAGGCCCCGGCGAAGTCCAGGTACACGGACTCGAGCAGGTCCGAGCCGATCGGTCCGAGCTTCTCGACGGCGTCGCGCAGACGCTGGAGTTCTTGCTCTTCCATGTGCGCGATGACCTTCACGGCGCGCTCCTCGTCGAGACTGAGCAAAAAGACCGCCGCCTTGGCCGTGCCGTCGAGCTGCATGGTCTAGCCTCCCGCGATCCAGGCCCGGAGCACCTGGGCCGTGCGCGCCGCCTCGTGCTCGGCCGCCGCGAGAGCGAGCTGCCGCCCCTGCGACGTCCCCGTCCCCGGAAAGGTGGGCAGGTCCCCCGCGCCGAGCTGCAGCGTCTGCCCCGCGCCACCCGGCAGCGCCTGCGCCGTGGCCTCGAGCTCCTTGACCGTGGCCGGGAGCTGGAGCACCGCGGGGGCCCGCGCCGGCTTCCGGCCGCGGAGCAGGAGGAAGAACACGACCACCACGAGGAGCAGCGCTCCGCCCCCGACCGCCGCGTAGAGCGGGTTCTTCCTGAGGAGCTGCACGAGCGGCAGGGTCTCCGGCTCTTTCTCCACCGGCTGCACGTCGGTGAAGGGGATCGCCTTCAGCGTCACGACGTCGCCGCGGGTCGCAGAGAACCCGACCGCCTGCTTCACCACCTGCTCGAGGCCCTGGAGGTCCGCCGTGGTCACCCCCTCCGCCTTCTTCTGGCCCTTCCCCTGCACCGTCCGGCTGTCCACGAGCACCGCCACCGAGACGCGCTGGAGCTCGCCCGCCGGCGAGACGCGGCGCCGCACGGTCTTGGTGATCTCGAAGTTGCGCGTGACCTGCTTGCGGCTCATGCCGGCCTTGGTCTCGCCCGTCGTCGGTGCGGGAGCCCCCGCCGTCGGCGCGGGACCACCAGCCAGGTTTCCCTTCACGCCGGGGACGCCCCCCGCCTGAGCCCCCGAGGTGGCCTCCTTCTCCTCGGAGCTACTCTCGCTGCGCACGGCCGACTTGTCGCCGTCGTACTGCTCGTCCGTCTGCTCCACCTGCGCCAGCGCCACCTCGGCCGTCACCTTGACCACCGAGTGGCCGCGGCCGAGCGTCGCGTCGAGCAGCTCGCTCACCCGCTGCTCGAGGCTCGTCTCGAGGTTCTGTTTGTACTCGAGCGGTCCGCCGGTCCCCGCCAGCGCGCCCTTGGAGCCGCCCCAGAGCATGGTTCCCGCCGCATCCACCACCGTCACCGACTCGGCGTTGAGGCCCGCCACGCTCGACGAGACGAGGTGCACCACGGCCTTCACCGTCGAGGGGGAGAGCGTCCGGCCGGCGTGCAGGCGCAGCGTCACCGAGGCCGAGACGGGGCGCGCGCGGCGCGCGAAGAGCTGCTGGTTCGGCATCGCGACGTGCACGCGAGCGTTCTTCACCGCGTCGAGCTGTCCGATCGTGCGCTCGAGCTCGCCCTGCAGCGCGCGGCGGTAATTGATCTGCTGCGCGAAGTCGCTCACGCCGAACTTCTGGTTGTCGAAGATCTCGAAGCCCACGCCGCCCCCGCGCGGCAGCCCCTGACCGGCGAGGCTGAGGCGCAGCTCGTGGACCTTGTCGTGGGGCACGAGCACCGTGGCGCCGTCCCCCTCGATGCGAAAGGGCACGCGGCTCTTCTTCAGCTCCTCGGTGATCCGCCCGGCGTCCTCGACGGCCAGCCCGGTGAAGAGGGTCGAGTAGCTGGTGTGGTCGGCCCCGACGAGATAGCTGAGCCCGAGGACCGCCGCGAGGATCACCACCGCCGCCGACACGCGCGCCGCGCGCGACATGCCGAGGTAGACCTTCTTGAGCTGCTCGAGCAGTTTCTTGAGGGGTGCCGGCATCGGTTAGCCCATCCGCATGACTTCGCGATAGGCCTCGAGCAGCTTGTTCCGCACGCTCACCAGGAGCGAAAAGGAGATGTCCGCCTTCTCGAGGGCCAGCATCGTCTCGTGGAGGTTCTGGTGCTGCCCGTTCGCGTAGCCCTGGGTGGCCTGGTTCGCCGTCGCGTCGGTGGCCGCCACCTGCTTGAGCAGGTCCGCGAAGGTCTCGCCGCCGGCGGCTCCGGTGGCCTTCGACCCCTCGAGCGCGCCGCCCGGCTGGATCCCCTCGCTCGCGCGCGGGGGAAGCGACGCCTGGCGCTCGAGCATACCTGCCGTCACGGTGCTCCCGATGGGTGGAAGGGCCACGGCTTACCTCCCGATCGACAGGGCCTTGTTGGCCATCGACTTCAGGGTTTGGATCGTCGTCACCCCCGCCTCGTAGGCGCGGGACGCGGTGATCATGTCCACCATCTCTTCCACGAGGTTCACGTTCGGCATGGCCACCATGCCGCGCGCGTCGGCGTCGGGGTGGCTCGGGTCGTACACCTGCCGCGGGGCGCGCTGGTCCTGCACGACCCCCGTAACCTGCACGCCGCGGAGCGACGCGCTCAGGCGGTCGCGGAGCATCTGCCCGAAGGGCTGCGCCACCGGAACGGCCTGCAGGACCGGATCCTGCCGCTTGTACGGGCCTCCGTCGGCGCCGCGCGTGGTGTTGGCGTTCGCCACGTTGGCGGCGGTGACGTTCATGCGCGTACGGGACGCGGCGAGTCCGGAGGCCGCGATCTCGAGAGCGTTCATGAAGCTCATCTCGTTCTCCTCTAGCGCCGCTGCCCGTCGGTGGCGGCGTATCTGAGCATGCCGATGTGGCGCGAGATCATCTCCGCGGCCGCGCGGTAGCGGATGCTGTTGGCCGAGAGCTTGGCCATCTCCCGCTCGAGGCTGACCGCGTTGCCGTCGTTGCCCGCCGTGGCGCTCGGATCGGCGAAGACCCCCGACTGCATCCGCTCACCGGGCCCCGCGGGCAGATGGCCTTCGTTCGTGACCGCGAGGGTGCCGGCCTTGTCCAGGGAGGCCTGGAAGTTCACGTCGAGGGGCCGGTAACCGGGCGTCTCGGCGTTCGCCACGTTGGACGTCAGCAGCTCCTGCCGGAACTGGTGATAGTCCAGGCTGCGCTCGAGGGGGCTAAGGTCTCCGAATACACCCTTCATCGCGTCGTCCTCCGGCTCCACCGTGACTTAAGCAAGGCACGGGCCAGAGGCCGGACCCCCGATCTTCGCTACTTCGGCGGTGATGCGGGCCCGTGGTCGTCAGGGCGTTGACGATCGGTCGCGCCGTTTGACGATCGGCGTCTCCGTCGGTGAACCGAAAGGTAGGGTGTGTAGGAAAAGGTGCTTCGCTCAGGGACGCCGACTACCCGCCAACCTTCGCGTCGCCGACCTTGCCGTCGCGCGGTCGCGCGTCCCCCGGCTTACCGTCGCCGCCGCGCCCGTCTGCCGCGCGCCCATCGCCCGGTCTTCCATCCCCCGCGCGGCCATCCCCCTTCTTGCCGTCGGAGGCCGCCCCCTGGTCGCGAGCGCCGTCCCGCGCGCTGCCGTCCTTCGCGGCTCCGTCGCGCGCCCCGCCGTCCCGGGTGGCGCCGTCCTTCGCGCCCCCGTCGAGCGCGCCGTCCCTCGCGCCCCCGTCGAGCGCGCCGTCCTTCGCCCCTCCGTCGCCCCGCCCCCCGTCTCCGGTCGCCCCGCCGTCCGGCTTGAGCTGGCACTTCGCCAGCACGCAGATCTCCCCGCTCGGGCACTGGCTGTGCCGGATGCAGCCCGGATCGTTGCAGCCGGTCGCCGCGACGCCGAGGCTAGAAAGTAAAACGGAGACCCAGAGCCGCATCCAGCTTGGCCAGGACCCCGCCGTCGGGCAGGTCGCCACCCACGAAGAAGACATCGGTCCTCAACTCCAGCGCCACCCCGAGATGGGGCAGGAAGCGGTAGAAAGCCCCGACCGCAGCCTCGGCACCGAGGAGCGTGAAGGGCGCGAAGAAGAAGGGCACGCCGATGCCGCCGTAGATGGCGATGGGGACGCGCGAGAAGTGGAAGACCCGCTTCACCGACGGGTTGATCCCGACGGAGACGCGCCCCTCCACCTCGAGGATGAGGCTCGGAGTCCACTCCCAGAGACGATCCTTGTCGAAGATGAGCCCGACGTCGGCCTCGATGAAGACCGGCGACCGCTGCTTGAGGACCGTCCCCTCCCCCTTGCCGAGGGACATCCCCGAACCGCTCGAGACGGTCACCGCGATGTCCAGCTCCTGGGCCTGCCCGAGGGCCGGCCAGAGCAGCAGGGGGAAGGCGAGCAGCCAGCGTTTCATCAGGCCATCCGCCGGAGGTTGATCTCGCGGAGCAGGTCCCCGGGGCTCGTGGCGGCGCTCTGGGCCACCTCCACGCTGATGAGCTGGTTCTGCACCAGCTCGAGGAGCGACTGGTCCATGGTGTGCGTGTGATATTCGGTACGCCCCCGCTCGAGCGCCTGCCGGATCCCCTTGGTCTTGCTCTCGTCGAGGATGCACGAGCGAACGGTGGGTTCGTTGATCAGGACCTCGGTGGCGAGCACGCGCCCTCCGCCGCCCTTGCGCGGCAGGAGCCGCTGCGACACGACGGCGCGCAGGGCGTCCCCGAGGCGCATGCGCCAGTTGAGCTGCTCCTTCGCGTCGGCCATGCCCACCACGCCGTTGACCGAGGTGGTGGTGTCCGCGAAGTGCACGGCCGTCAGGACCAGGTGCCCCGTGATGGCGGCGTGCAGCGCGACCTCCATGGTCTCGCGGTCCCGGACCTCGCCGATCACCACCACGTCGGGATCCTGCCGGAGCGCCGCCTTCAGCCCCGCCTGGAAGGACTCCACGTTGCGGCCCACCTCGCGCTGCGTGATGCAGCTCGCCCCGTCCTCGAAGAGGAACTCCACCGGATCCTCGATGGTCACGATCCGACGGCAGCTCATCTTGGCCATCGTAGCCACGATGGAGGCCATGGTGGTGGACTTGCCCATGCCCGTCGCCCCCGTCACCATCACGAGCCCCGAGGTGTACTCGCAGATGCGCTTGACCACCGGGGGCAGGCGGAGCTGCTCGAGCGTGGGGATGGTGGCCGGGATGACGCGCAGCACCACGGCGGCCCCCCGGGTCTGCTGGAAGTAGTGCCCGCGAAAGCGCCCGGCCCCCGGCCAGTCGCAGGAGAACTCCGTCTGCTGGAGCTGCGCGAATTCCGCCGCGGGCCGGCCGGTGAGTCGCTCGCACAGCATCTCGAGCTCGCCCTCCTCGATCTTCGGGAACTCCACGGGCCGGAGCAGTCCCTGCACCCGGCACATGGGCACCGCGCCCGTCTTCAGATGCACATCCGACGCCCCGAACTGAAAGGCCGCTTGCAGCACGCGGCCCAGATCGGGCCTAGCAGGATCCATCCATCACCTCCGGAAGAGTCGTCCTCGGGGGCCTCAGGGCCGACCCACCGTGAAGCATTCCCTCGAGCTGCTGCGCGAGGGGCACCACGAAGGGCTGTTCGAGGAAGAGCTCCACCGTGCGGCGGGCCTCGAGGCTCGCCAGCTCCCGGGGCTCGAGCGCGCTCATCAAGCCGCGCACGACCCTCGGGAAACGCGCCTTCACCGCCTCCAGCAGCTCGACCCCGCTCATCCCCGGCATGTCGTTGTCCGTGAGCACCAGGTCGACGGGCGTCGACTCGAGCTGAGCGAACGCCGACCGTGCGTCGAGGGCCACGAGTACATGATAGCCGCGGAGCTGGCGGGCGAGAGCCCTAAGGAGCCGTTCCTCGTCATCCACAAGGAGAATGGTGAAGGGTCGATCGAACATGTCCAAGAAAATTGCAACGCGCGTGCCCGAGAATTTCCGTGACATGTCGAAGGGGGACACGCGCGAGCGTCACGGCCGTGACGCCCTACCGCCAAGCGCTCGTCAGTCCTGGCCGGTCACGAACTGGGGGAGCTTGCGCAGCTTCTCGACGAGGGTGGTGCGGTTCAGGCCGAGGATCTTGGCCGCCTGGTTCCGGTTGCCGCCCGTCTGGCTGAGCGCCTTGCTGATCATCGACTCCTCGAAGCGCTGGAGCGCGCTCCGCAGATCGAAGCCCTCCGCGGGCAGCATCGGCTCCGGTCCGGTGCTCTCCTGGGCGGGCTGAGCCTGCTCGCGGGTGATGCTCGGGGGGAGGTGCTCGAGCTCCACCCGCTGGCCGCGGTGCAGGATGACCAGCCGCTCGATCACGTTGCGGAGCTGACGCACGTTGCCGGGCCACCGGAAGCGCAGGAGCGCGTCCTCGACCGAGGGGGTCAAGGTGGGTGCCGGTAGGGCACGCTGCTCGCTCACCGTCTCGAGGAAGTACCGTACGAGGCCCGGGATGTCGTCGCGCCGTTCCTGTAGCGACGGCAGGTGGATCTGGACCACGTTGAGCCGGTAGAAGAGGTCCTCGCGAAAGGTCCCCTGGTCGGACATCGCCTCCAGGTCTCGATTCGTGGCGGCGATGATGCGTACGTTCACCTTCTGCGAGCGGCTCTCGCCCACCGGGGTGATCTCGTAGTCCTGCAGCACCCGGAGCAGCTTGCTCTGGATATTCAGATCCATCTCCCCGATCTCGTCGAGGAACAGGGTGCCGCTGTCCGCCGCGGCGAAGCGGCCGACCCGCGCCGTCGCGGCCCCGGTGAAGGCTCCCTTGGCGTGCCCGAAGAGCTCGCTCTCCACGAGCTCCTTCGGAATGGCGGGACAGTTGACCGGGATGCAGGGGGCCGCGCGCCGCGGGCTCCCGCGATGCAGCGCCCGCGCGAAGAGCTCCTTGCCCGTACCGCTCTCGCCGGTGACGAGGATCGGGCAATCCACTTCGGAGGCGTGCATGCCCATGGTCAGGGCCTGCACGAGCGCCCGCGACTCGCCGACGATCTCCTTGGCGTACATCGCCCGCCACGAGTGCACATCGGCCACGCGGGCCGGGGCAGCCACCTTGGTGTAGGGGGCGAGGTCGCCGGCGCGCACGGGCTTCAAGATCACGTGCTCGGCGCCGCGCTGCACGGCCTGCACGACCCGCTGGACGTTCTCGGGATGGCAGGCGGCGATCACGCGGCACTCGAGGCGCCGCGCGCCGTCGATCACCTGATCCACCTCCAGCTCGCCCGGATGATCCAGGTCCACGAGCACCGTGTCACCCGGCGTCAGGCTGGTGAGCGAGGGGAGGAGCTGCGTGGTGGTGAGGCACTGAACGGCGGTGACGAAGGAAAGCTGCCCGCTACACCAAAGGGTCATCGTCTCCCTCGTCCTACAACCACAAGCCCAGATCGTACGTGTGCCCCGTTACACCGGATCATCGGACTCCGGATCCTGTTCTTTAGCAAAAAAAATCATGGTCCGCCCGCCCCGAGTCTTTGGCGCTCCGTGTCATGACGCGGTCGCTCAAGGTCCCGGCCGCTCGACCGTTGTGAGGACGAAGGACCGGTGGCGATGATCAAGCTAACCCGACTCAACAAGTCGACCCTGGTGGTCAACTCCGACCTGATCGAGTTCATGGAGGTGACCCCCGATACGGTGATCACCCTCATCACGGGGGAGAAGATCATGGTCGCCGAGGGGATCGACGACATCATCAGCCGCATCATCGCCTTTCGCCGCGCCACGGGTGGTCGCTATCCCCACACGAACGCCTTCCGGGCGCTGAGTGACCCCCAGGCGCCGTCGGACTACGAGGATCTCGAGCGCGCCCGCGTGCAGGACCCCAGAGGAGACGACTAATGGACCTCGGCAGCATCCTCGGCGTCGTCATCGCCGCGGTGGGCATCATCGTCGGCATGTATCTGGAGGGGGGCAGCATCCTCCAGATCCTGCAGCCCACGGCCGGCATGATCGTGTTCGGCGGGACCATCGGGGCCTGCATGATCGCCTTCCCGCTGAAGACCTTCATCCAGTCCTTCAAGGACCTGAAGAAGCTCATCTTCGAGCCCAAGGCGAATGGCGAGGAGCTCATCAAGGAGCTCGTGGGGTACGCCCACAAGGCCCGCAAAGACGGCATCCTGGCCCTCGAGGCCGAGCTGCCGAAGGTCAAGGACCCCTTCCTCCGCAAGTCCCTCGGTTCGGCGGTGGACGGCGTGGAGCCGAAGGCCGCGCGGGCCGCGATGGAGCTCGAAATCCAGTTCGCCGAGGAACACGGCGAGCAGGTGCCGAAGGTCTTCGAGTCGGCGGGCGGCTTCGCCCCGACGGTGGGCATCCTCGGCGCCGTGCTCGGACTGATCCAGGTGATGCAGCACCTCGACAACATCAACGAGGTGGGACACGGCATCGCCGTGGCCTTCGTGGCCACGATCTACGGCGTGGGCGCGGCGAACCTCTTCTTCCTGCCCGCCGCGGGGAAGCTGAAGATCAAGCACCGGCAAGAGATCGTCGTGCGCGAGATGATGGTCGAGGGCGTCATCGGCATCCTCGAGGGGCTGAGCCCGCGCCTTCTGGAGGACCGCCTGCGGGCCTTCGTGGCGCACGAGATGCACAAGATCGAGAAGTCCGGCGGCGAGAAGGAATAAGGCCGCGCGGCGACGCGAGGCGGAGCGCAACCCATGGCCCGGAAACGAAAACACGCGGCCCACGAGAACCACGAGCGCTGGCTCGTCTCGTACGCGGACTTCATCACGCTGCTCTTCGCCTTCTTCGTGGTGCTCTTCTCCTCCTCGCAGGTCGACCAGCGCAAGGTGGGAAAGCTCGCGCGATCGATCCAGGGGGCCTTTCTCGAACTCTCCATCGCGCCGACGCCCGGCAGCCGGAACCCCATCATGGACCGCGGGCAGTTCCCCGGAGACACGCTGCAGCAGCTCGAGCGGCTGGCCAAGGGACCCAAGGACCACAAGCCGCGCGTGCTCGGTAGCTCGGGGCTCAAGAAGCTCAAGAAGAAGCTCGAATCGCAGCTCTCGGCGGAGAACCTCTCGGGCAAGGTCCGCATCGGCATGGACGACCGCGGCCTGACCATCACGCTCGCCGAGGGGTTCTTCTTCGACTCGGGCTCGGCGGCGGTCCGCAAGAACTCGCTCCCCACGCTGGAGCGCATCTCACGCCTCTTGCGCTCGCTCGGCAACGCCCTGCGCGTCGAGGGACATACCGACGACAGGCCGATCAAGACCGCGCGCTTCCCCTCCAACTGGGAGCTCTCGACCGCGCGGGCGACCTACGTGGTCTCGTACCTCATCCAGCACTTCGAGGCGGACCCGCGGCAGCTCTCCGCCGCCGGCTACGGCGAGTGGCGGCCCACGGCCACGAACGATACGGCCGAGGGGCGGGCCATGAACCGGCGCGTGGACATCGTGGTGCTGAGCAGCGAGGCCATGACGCAGGAGCCCAAGCTCAAGCCCAACCTCTCCGACGACGACGAGAAGCAGCCGGCCAGCGCACCGGCGGCCTCGTCCGGCAGCGCCCCCACGCCCGCCTCCGCCCCCACGTCCGCGCCCACGAGCGCCCCGGTGACCGACGAGAAGAAGCCGGCAAAGAACGCCGCGGGCGCTCCCACCGGAGACCACAAGCCCGCCGCGCACGGGCACTGATCGCGGATACGCTCAAGTCCCGCCCCTCCCGGCCGTTGTGAGAGCAGGAGGATCGAGAACATGGCGGGAGATCGTCGGCAGTCCACCCCCGTTTCGCGCATCGGCGAGATCGTCCGGGAGCGCACCTACGTCATCGCGGAGATCGGCCAGAACCACCAGGGCGACCTCTCCATCGCGCGCGAGCTCGTGCGCACGGCGAAGCTCTGCGGCGCCGACGCGGTGAAGTCCCAGAAGCGGGACATCCGCACCCTGCTCACCCCCGAGGAGTACGCGAAGCCCTACGACTCGCCGCACTCCTTCGGCAAGACCTACGGCGAGCACCGCGAGGCGCTCGAGCTCTCTCGCGAGGCGCACGCGGAGCTCCTGGCGTACGCGAACGAGCTCGGCCTCGAGTACTTCTGCAGCCCGTGGGACGTGCCGAGCGCGCGGCTCCTGCACGAGATCGGCACGCCGCTCTTCAAGGTGCCGTCGGCCGCGCTCACGCAGCACGCGCTGCTCCGCGAGCTCGCCTCGTACCGCAAGCCGATCATCCTCTCGACGGGGATGTCGACGCTCGACGAGATCGACGCGGCGGTCGGCGTGCTCTCCGGCGCCGAGCTCTACCTGATGCAGTGTACCTCGGCCTACCCGGCGACCTTCGACTCCATCAACCTGCGCGCGGTCCCGACCCTCGCCGAGCGCTACGAGCGCCCGGTGGGGCTCTCCGGCCACCACAAGGGGATCGCGGTGGACGCCGCCGCGGTGGCCCTCGGCGCACGGCTGCTCGAACGGCACTTCACCCTGGACCGCACCTGGCGCGGCACGGACCACGCGGCCAGCCTCGAGCCCACCGGCCTCTCGCGCCTGGTGCGCGACGTGCGCGCGGTCGAGACCTCGATGGGAGACGGCGTGAAACGCCTGCAAGAGTGCGAGCTCGCCTCCCGCGCCAAGCTGCGCGGCGTGCGCCAGCAGACCAAGGCGGAGGCGGCGTGATGGGCGCGAAGCCGTACGTGGCGGCCGTGATTCCGGCGCGAGGCGGTTCGACGCGCCTTCCGGGCAAGAACGTGGCGCTCCTCGGCGGTAGACCGCTCATCGCGCACACCATCTCCGCAGCGCTGGGAGCCCGGAGCGTGGACGAGGTGTTCGTGAGCACCGACCACCAGGAGATCGCGAACGTCTCGCGGCGCTGGGGGGCGCAGGTGATCCAGCGGCCGGCGGAGCTCGCCACGGCGCAGTCTCCGACGGAGCCGTGTCTCATCCACGCGGTGCGCGCCATCGAGGCCCGTCGCGGCCACCCGGTGGACGTGCTGGTCCTGCTCCAGCCCACCTCGCCGCTGCGCGGGGCGGGACGCATCGACCAGGCCGTCCGGCTGCTCGTCGAGAGCGGCTGCGACTCGGTGGCGAGCGTGGTGAAGGACATCCATTACTATTTCCTCGGGGAGCTCGGCCCGCAGAGCGAGCTGAAGGTCGGCTACGACCCGAACAACCGGCTCCGGACGCAGGACATCCCGCCCCGCTATCGGGAAAACGGGGCCATCTACGTCATGACGCGGGAGCAGCTCATGGACCGCGGCTGCCGGATGGGGGGGGACCTCCGCGCGCTGGTCATGGACGAGACGGAGTCGGTGGACATCGACACCATGCTGGACCTGCAGCACTGCGAGCTGCTCCTCCCGCGCACGAGCGCCGGGGAGCTCGTCCGCCCGGCGACGGTGGAGACGCCCGCGCTGACCGCCGCGTAGTCTCGCCCGAGGACAGCCGGCCCACGCGCTTGTCCCGCTCCTCCGGACGACTCCGCTGGTTGGGCCCTAATATTTTGTAGTCCAAAGCTTTTCCGTCCAGGCCTCGGCGGGTCTTTCGCTAGCTTTAGCAAGTTAGACTACGCTATAGTCAAGCATCAAACGCAACGGTCGAGGCCGGTCGCGCAGCTGTTGCGCTCCCGGCGTCAGCGTTCGACGCAAGGCACGTGTGGATGGCACAGAGCGGTTCCCCCCTGCGGCTTCGCGTCCTGCTCGTGGACGACGACCCCGACGTGGGGCACTGGTTCACGGTCCGCTTCGCGGATGAGCCGGTAGAACTCTTCCTGGCGCCCGACGGGCCGACGGCCCTCGCCCTGCTCTCCGACCGCGCGGTGGACCTCGCGATCGTGGACGAGGTGCTCCCCGGGATGGACGGCATCCAGGTTCTCGAGCAGCTTCGAAGCCGCTGGCCCGGGGTCGTGCGCGTCATGCTGACCGGACACCCCTCTCCGGACGTCGTGATCGGCTCGGTCAACCAGGGGGGCGTGCACAAGGTCATCCCCAAGGGACTCGACCTCGAGGATGCCAAGGGCCTGCTCGACGAGGTCATCAACGAGGGACTGGCGCGGGTCGCCAGCGCAGGGCCGTAGGACCCCTAACTATCGCGACACGCACCGGCTATCCGGCGGCGCCGCGCAACGAGCCGTCCCAGGATGCGCAGCTGCGACGTCATCTCCGCCGAGATCCAGGCCACCTTCGGCTACGTTCCGGCGCTCTTTCGTCCGGTGCTGCGCCAGCCGGAGCTCCTCGAGCTGCTCTGGCAACAGCTCCAGGGCGGACTCCTCCTGAACCCCATCCCGCCGCTCCTCCGGCACCGCCTCGCCTTGAGGTGGGCCCGGCATAGCGCCGCTCCGTACGCGCTCCTGTCGCACTGCGCGGGCCTGCACGCCCTCGGTGTGCGGGCGTACACCATATTGGACCTTCTCGAGGCGGCCCTGCCTCAGGCCGACCTGGAGCTGGACCTGCACCTCGAGCGGCTGGAGCTGTTGAGTCCCCAGACCTGGCCCGCGGCCGGGGCTCCCGTCGAGCTGAGCCTGCTCGCGGTGTCCGAGTACGTCTACGTGGACGGGCATCGCGCCGCGGACTGCCAGGCCCGCATCGCCCTCGCCCTCGGTCCCGAGCGCTTCGCCGCGTGGGCCAGCCTCATCGGCTACGCCCGGGCGATGCACCAGTGGACGTCCTGTTATCCGGAGCTGCGGGTGGAGGACGACCCGCCCGTCTGGCAGCGACTCACCGGGCTCCTGGCCGAGGAGCCGCGGCTCGGCGAGCTGCTGCAGGACTACCGCCGCATCGCTCTCGGCGAACTGCGCAGCATGACGGCCAAGCACGCCATCGCCCAGCAAGCCCTCGAGGAGACCGAGGCGCGCGCGCGGGCCGTCCTCGACACCGCCGCCGAGGCGATCGTCACCGTCGACGACGAGGGGCGGGCCGAGACCTACAACGCCGCGGCGCGGCGCATCTTCGGCTACCGGGCCGAGGAGGTGCTGAGCCGGCCCGTCGCCCTGCTCTTCCCCTGGCCCCTGCCGGCGGAGCTACCGCGTCCGAACGGAACCTCGCCCGCGAGCCGCGGCGAGGTCCTGACCCGAGGCCATCGCCTGACCGGCCGCCGCAAGGACGGGACGCAGGTGCCGCTCGAGCTCTCGGTGAGTCTCCTGCGGGTCGGCACCCGGGCCATCTATACGTGCATCGCCCGCGACATCACCGCGCGCGTCCAGGCCGAGGCGGCGCTGGAAGTACGCAGCGAGGAGCTGGCCCGCTCGAACGCCGAGCTCGAGCAGTTCGCGTACATCGCGTCGCACGACCTGCAGCAGCCGCTTCGCTCGGTGGTGACCTTCCTGCAGCTCCTCTCCCGCCGCTACCAGGGAAAGCTGGATACGCAGGCCGACGAGTACATCACCTTCGCGGTGGACGGGGCGAAGCGGATGCAGACCCTGATCAGCGACCTCCTCGCCTACTCGAGGGTGCAGCGCGCCGAGACGCCGCCGGCCCGGGTCGAGCTCAACGCCCTTCTGACCGAGGTGCAGGAGAATCTCCGCGGCAGCATCGAGGCCGCGGGCGCGCAGCTCGTGGTCTGGCCGCTCCCGACCGTCCTCGGGCAGTCCTCCCAGCTGGTGCAGCTCTTTCAGAACCTGGTGGACAACGCGATCAAGTTTCGCGGGAGCGCGACGCCCCGCGTCGAAATCGGGTTCGAGGCCCGCGGCGACGAGTGGGTCTTCCACGTCAAGGACAACGGGATCGGCCTCGACCCCGCGTACGCGGACAAGATCTTCGTGCTCTTCCAGCGCCTGCACGGGCGGGGGGAATACCCCGGGACGGGGGTGGGGCTGGCGGTGGCGAAGAAGATCGTGGAGCAGCACGGGGGCCGGATCTGGGTCGAGTCCCGGCCCGGCCAGGGGAGCACCTTTTTCTTCACGTTGCCGGCGCAAACCGCTTAACTATCCCTCACAGGCGTCGAAGTAAGGTGACATGCCCCTCGAGACGCGGTCGGACCCGGCGGACATCTTGTTGGTGGAGGACGCCGCGGAGGACATCCGGGCCACGGAAGAGGCGCTGCGCGAGCTCCGGCTGCCGCACCGGCTCCAGGTCTGCCGGGACGGGCAAGAAGCCCTCGACCGGGTCCGGCGACGGGGCCAGCACGAGACCTCGCCGCGCCCTGACCTCGTGCTCCTCGACCTGAACCTCCCCATGGTCGGAGGGCACGAGGTGCTCGCGGCGCTCAAGAACGACCCCGAGCTGCGGCAGATACCTGTCCTGGTGCTCAGCTCCTCGGCCTCGAGCTCGGACCGAGACCGCGCGCTGGCCCTGGGAGCGAACACCTACCTCACCAAGCCGGTGGACTTCGACGAGTTCCTCGGGCTCATGCGGGACATCGACCGCTTCTGGCTGCACCGCGGACGACGCACCGCGCAGTAGCCCCCTCGGTCGCGCGCTGCGCCGGGAAAGTCCGTCACGCCGGGCGCAGATACTCCACGATCCCCTCGTCCCAGCCTCGGAGCGTCTCGAGCCCGCGTAAGCGGAGCAGATGGTTGTCGAGCGCGCTGTAGACAGGGCGTCGCACCCGGCTCGGGAGCTCCGCGTCGGGGATGGGGCGCACCCCGGCGGGATCCCGGCCCGCGGCCCGCAGAGCGGCGCACGCCAGCTCGTACCAGGAGGCCGGCCGCCGCCCCGCCGCGTGATAGGTCCCGTAGTAAGGGGTGTCCGCCAGGACCGCGAGCTGACGCGCCAGGTCAACGGTGTAGGTCGGCGTGACGAACCGGTCGGCCACGATGGTAAGCGGCCTTTCGGGGCGGGCCTGCGCCACGACCCAGTCCACGAAGCCGGAGCGCCCCGGGCCGAAGAGGCCGGCCACGCGCACGATGAAGTGCCGGCGCCAGGTCTCGCGCACGAGCCGCTCCCCGAGGAGCTTCGACTGGCCGTACTGGTTCGGCGGCAGGCCCGTGGGGTCCACCTCGCGCAGCGGCCTGCCGAGAGCGCCGTCGAAGACGTAGTCGGTGCTTACGTGCACGAGGGGCAGGTCCGCCTCGGCGGCGACCAGCGCGCAGTGCTGCGCCCCGAGGGCGTTCACGCGGAAGGCCTGGTCCGGGTCCTCCTCGGCGGCGTCCACCTTGGCCTGCGCGGCGAGGTTCACGATCTGACTCGGCCGGGCGCGGGCCACGGCCGCGCGCAGCGTCTCGAGGCTCCCGAGCTCCGCCTCGCTCCGCGAGGGGGCGTGCACCTCGACCCCGGAGCCCTCCAGGTGGGCCCGCAGGGCGTGCCCGAGGAGGCCGCTTCCACCGAAGATGAGGACCCGGCGCTGCGTCCCTGTGGCGCTCATGAGGCTCCTCCTTCGCCGAGCTCCAGGTCCCCGCTCAGGATGCGCTGCTCGGCTCCGTCCGCGGTGCGCAGCCGGAGGGCTCCCGCCCCGTCGAGGCCCAGGGCCACGCCTCGCACCGGCCCCTTCGCCGTCCGTACCACGAGCTCCTCGCCGAGCCAGCTTGCGCGCGCCGTCCAGGCCGCGAGCACGCTCTCGGTCTCTCGCCCGAGCAGCGCCTCCAGCCACGGCTCGAGCTCCTCGAGCACCGACGCGAGCACGGCGGCCCGCTCGACGGGTCCTCCCCGCTCGAGGGCCAGCGACGTGGCGATGGGCGCGAGCTCCGCCTCGAAGCGCTCCTGGTTCACGTTGACGCCGACGCCGAGGGTGACGCGCTGGAGCCGCTCCCCCTCGCTCGCGAGCTCGACGAGGATCCCCGAGAGCTTGCGTCCTCGGGAAAGGAGGTCGTTCGGCCATTTCACCGTGGGTGGCTCGGGGAGGTAGCGCTCGAGCGCCGCAGCCACGCCCACCGCCACGCCCAGGCTCAGCGGCGGCACCTCCGGCGCGCGCCAGCCCGGCCGGAGCAGGATCGAGAAGGTCAGGTTCTGGCCGGGCTCGGAGTGCCAGCGTCGCCCCTGCCGGCCCCGCCCCACGCGCTGGACCTCGGCCAGCACCACGGCCCCCTGCGGCGCCCCCGCGTGCGCGAGCGCCGCCACCTCGTCGTTCGTCGAGGAGACCTCCGCGTGGTAGTGGAAGGCGCGGCCGAGCCAGCGCGTCCTCAGCCGCCGCACGAACGCCTCGGGCAGAAGCGTCGGGTCGAGGGTCGTCACGCGCGCCCCTCGCGCGGCGCCTCCGCCGCGGCGAGCAGGTCCATCGCCAGGTCCGCCGCGGGCGCGGAGTGCGTCAGGGCGCCCACCGAGATGAGCTCCGCCCCGCTCTCGGCGAAGGCGCGCACCGTGCCGAGATTCACGCCCCCCGAGAGCTCCACGAGCGCGCGCCCCTTCACCCGCGCCACGACCTCGCGCACGCTCTCGGGGGTGAAGTTGTCGAGGAGCAGCACCTCCGCCCCGGCGCCGAGGGCCTCCTCGGCCGCAGCGAGGCTCTCCACCTCGACCTCGACGCGCAGGGTGTGGGGCGCGCCGGCTCGAGCTCGCCGCACCGCCTCCGCCACCGAGCCGGCGGCGGTGATGTGGTTGTCCTTGATCAGGATCCCCGAGCTCAGATCGGCCCGGTGGTTGTGGCCGCCTCCCCGACGCACGGCGTACTTGTCGAGGGCCCGCCACCCGGGCAGCGTCTTGCGCGTATCCACGATGCGCGCGCCGGTGCCCCGAGCGGCCTCCACGTAGCGATGGGTCAGCGTGGCCACCCCGCAGAGCCGCTGCAGGAAGTTGAGCACGGTGCGCTCGACCCGGAGGAGCGCGTCCGACGGGCCTCGCAGCCGGACGAGCACGGTGCCCGGAGAGACGAGCGCCCCCTCCTCGACGAGCGCCTCGCAGCCGAGCTGCGGCTCGGCGCGCTCGGTCACCCACGCCGCCAGCGGCAGGCCGCAGACCACGAGGGACTGGCGCGCGACGACCTGGCCGACCGCGGGCCTGGGCGGACCCATGAGCCGGGTCGTGACGTCGCCGAGCCCGAGGTCCTCCTCGAGCGCGAGGTCGATGAGCTGGCGGATGGCGGGGCTCGGGATCAACGGATCAGAAGAAGGCATGGTGCAGTAGCTCGCTGATCAGGTTGCAGGCCGCGTGGTAGAGCACGCCGGCCAGGATGGACCCCGACGCGCCGCGCATCCAGCCGAAAAGGAGCGAGGGAAAGAAGACGGCCAGCCGCAGCGGGTTGAAGTCCACCAGCACGTGCCCGAGGGCGAAGAGGACCGAGGCGAAGACGAGGGCGAGCCCCAGGCCGCCGCCCAGCACGCGCCGCCTCGGCGGAAAGACACGTTCGAGCCGCGTCTGCAAATACCCCCGGAAGAAGTACTCCTCGGGGAGCGCGACCACGAGCACCTGGGCGAGCGCGAGCTGGCCGAAGTTCGCGGGGAGCGTGCGGCGTGCCGCGGCGAAGCGCGACACGAAGTGCGTACAGAGGCGGCGATAGACCTCGGGGACGGCGAGGCCCGCGGCCGCGCGGGCGCACACCAGGCGATGGTAGGCGTAGAAGCCGGCCACGAAGGGGGGGAAGGTGGCGAAGACCGCCCCGAGGAAGAAGAGCAGGCCCCGGCCGACCGGTCGGGTGGTGAGGCCGTACACGCCGAAGTCCTCCTTGCGGCGCAGGACCAGGGCTGTCGGCAGGTAGAGGAAGATGGCCGCGATCAGCGCGTGGAGGTTCTGCGCGACGAACGGCACGGCGCGGCGAAGCTGCCAGAGCACGGCGCAGGCCGCCGTCACGCCGGCGAAGATCACCAGGATCTCCCCGAGCTCGCGGCGCCCGGGGCGGGTCTGGGAGCCGCCGGGGGCCGGGCTCTTGGCCTCCCCCGCGGCGGCCTGCTCGACGTCGCGCATGCGCTGCGCAGTATACCAAGCCCCTTCGACGGAAGGGGGCCTGCTCGCGCCGGTGCCGGCGCCAGCTCTGACGCGCCCGCCCCCATCCCGACCACGAGAAAACGCGCCCCCCCCTTGACCTTTGGTGCACGCTAGACCATATTAGAGTCATGCAGACTCTTTTAAGCGCACCTGAGACTCTTTATCCGGCATCCCCGACGGAAAGGCTCTGCCGCCGCTTCGCCGTGGCCTCGGGGTCGGTGACGGGCCGCGAGCACCGCCGCCTGCACCGGAACAACCAGGACGGCCTGGCCTTCTCGGCGAACCCGCGACACCTCGTCGCCGCGGTGAGCGACGGCTGTTCGGCCGGGCGGTCGAGCGAGGTCGCGGCGCGGCTGAGCGTGAGCTGGCTCTGCGCGTGGCTCCCGCGCTACGTCGAGCGCGCGGCTGACCTCGGGGACCCGGAGCGTCTGGCCGCCGTGAGTCGCGGGCTGGAGTCCTTCCTCGGGGGCCTGGCGGAGGGGCTGCGGCCCGAGGCGGCGGCGCTGCCGGCGACGGTGCAGGACCTGTGTCTGGCCACGGTCCTCGCGGTGATGGTGGACGAGACCCACACCGCGATCTTCGGCGCCGGCGACGGGCTCTACTCGGTGAACGGGCGGCTGCACGTGCTCGACGCGGGACCGGACAATCGACCCGCGTACCTGGGCTACCGACTGCTCGCGCGCCGAGACGTCGCCTGGGCGGGTCCGCCGCCGGCGCTGGTCCTGCACGAGCTGCGCCCCACCTGCGAGGTGGAGAGCCTGCTCCTCGGCACGGACGGGCTGCTCGACCTCCTCGACCCGGAGGCGCGACCGCTCCGCGACGGCTCGGCCGCCGGGAGCCCGCTCCAGTTCGAGGAGGACCCGCGCTACGGCCGAAACCCGAGCCTGGTGCAGAAGCGGCTCGCGCAGCTCGGCGAGCTCAACCAGCGGCTCTCGGACGACACGACGGTGATCGTGCTTCGCCGGCAGGAAGGGTGACGTCATGACGAGCGCGCTCCAGGTCTTCCTGCACGGCAAGAGGGTGCAGCTCAAGGATCAGGACCTCCTCGGGGCGGGGGGCGAGGCGCGCGTCTACCGTCACCGGGACCTGGCGCTGAAGATCTTTCACCCGGTGGACCCGGCGGCGCCCGCGGACGAGCAGGCGCGGCAACGGGCCCTGCTCGAGCTCAAGCGCGAGAAGCTCTGCCGCTTTCCGCGCGGCCTGCCGGCGTCGGTGGTCGCGCCGAGCGCGCTGCTCCAGGACAAGAGCGGCACGGTCGTGGGCTACGCCATGCGCGCGGTCGAAGGCGCCGACGAGCTCCGGCGACTCGCCCAGCGCAGCTTCCGCGACGGGCTCGTCCCCACGCAGCGCGTGGTGGGTCTCTTCAGGCAGCTCTTCCTCGCGCTCGCCGAGCTCCACGCGCGCCGCGTCGTGGTCGGCGACCTGAACGACGGCAACGCGCTCTTCCGGGGGGACGAGGTGGCGATCATCGACGCGGACTCGATGCAGTTCGAGGGGCTGCCGTGCGTCGTGGGGCACGAGCGCTTCCTCGACCCGCGGCTCTACGGCGTGGACCTCGCCGCCGGGCCCGCGTTCACCGAGGAGAGCGACTGGTACGCCTTCGACGTCTTGCTCTTCGCGAGCCTGCTCTACCTGCACCCCTACGGTGGCACGCTCGACGGCTATCCGACGCCGCTCAGGCGCGCCGAGGCCCGCATGAGCGTGCTGCGACCGAAGGTCACGCTCCCGAAGGCCGCCGCCTCCCCGACCGTGCTCCCCGATGACGTGCTCGGCCACTTCGAGGCGGTCTTCGACCGCGACGCGCGCGGCGCCTTCCCGCCGCGACTGCTCGAGATGCGCTGGACGCGCTGCAGCTGCGGACTCGAGCACGCGCGCCCCGCCTGCCCGGCCTGCGCGAAGCTCGGCAAGGTGGTGGCGCAGCCGGTCCTCCGCCGCCACGGCCGCTGCGAGGCGCGGACCGTGCTTCGCACCCGGGGACGGATCCTGGCCGCCGCGCTGCAAGGGACGCTGCGCACCCTGGTCCTCGAGGGCGAAGAGGTCCGGCGCGAGGACGGCTCGCGCGTCTTTCAGGGGCTCGTCACCCCGGAGCTGGCCTTCGGCCTCGCGGGACGCTCGACCTGGATCGGCCGCGGGACCGAGCTCGTGCGCGTCGAGGACGAGCGCGTAGTGGAGCGGGTCCGCACCGACACGCGCCTCGGCCGGCCGGTCTTCGCCACCTCGCAGCGCGGCGTGCTGCGCCTCGAGGACGGCTGGCTCGTGGACGGCGCCACGACGCGCCGGATGGGGCAGCTCCTCGAGGGGCAGAGCGCGCTCTGGGCCGGCGAGGCGCTGGGGTGCGCGGCCTACCGCGCCGGCCTGCTCACCCTCTGGTTCGTCTTCGAGCTCGACCGGCCGGGGCTGCGCCCGATCGCGCTGCCGCAGGTCCGGGGGCGCCTCCTCGACGCCAGCGTGGTCCTCGGAGAGCGCGAGCTCGTCGTCGCACGCGCCGTCGAGGAGCAGGGCCGCGTCCGCCACGAGGTCTACCTCGTCGACGCGCGCGGAGGGGTCCTCGGCGTGCGGCAGGGGGCCCCCGAGGAGGCGCGGCTGCTCGCGAGTCTCACCGGCAAGGCGCTGCAGGGGGGGCGCCTGGTCTGCGCCACCGAGGAGGGGCTCCTCTCGGTCACGCTCGACCGGCAGAGCGGGCTGCTCCTCGACGGCGCGCTCTTTCCGGATACCCGTCCGTTCGTGGAGGAGGGGGCCGCCCTCCTCCCGGCACCTGGAGGCGCGGTCTACGTGGTGACCGCGCGCGAGATCACGCAACTGACCCTCGTTTGAGGGCGCACAGGAGAATGGTCATGACGCTACCTCTACCGTCCTTCTACGACCCGAAGCGCGTGGGCGAGCTCTACCTCGAGCGCGCCGCGCAGATCGCCGAGACCGCCCTCGACTACCGGCTGCGGCACGGCCTGCGCCCGGCGGGGCAGGACCGCTACCGCATCGCCGCCTTCGGCATCGACTGCCAGGTCGGCTTCTGCACCCCGGGGGCGAGCCTCTTCGTCCCCGGCGCCGTCGAGGACACGCAGCGCACGCTCGAGTGGCTCTACCGCAACCTGGACCGGCTGACGGGGCTCCACTTCTCGATGGACACGCACCGCGTCTTCCAGGTCTTCCACCCGGCCTGGTGGATCGACGTGGAGGGCAAGCACCCCGGCCCCTTCACCCCCGTGACCTACGAGGACGTGCGCTCCGGCAAGTGGCGCCCGATCTCGCACCCGCGCGAGTGCCTCGAGTACTGCAAGAAGCTCGAGGCCACCGGCAAGTACGTGCTCACCATCTGGCCCTACCACACACTCCTCGGCGGGGTGAGCCACGCGCTCGTCCCGGCGCTGATGGAGGCCGCGATCTTCCACAGCCTGACGCGGCTGCACCAGACGCACTTCGAGACCAAGGGGACGCACGCCATGACCGAGAACTACTCCGTCCTCTCCCCCGAGGTGCACGAGCTCGGCAGCCAGGTGGTGGGCGGCTTCAACAGCGCCTTCTTCAAGCTGCTGATGGACTACGACCGGGTCTACGTCTTCGGCCAGGCCAAGAGCCACTGCGTGCTGGCCACGCTCCAGGACCTCGAGCAGCACATCAAGGCCACCGACCCGGGCCTCCTCGACAAGGTCTACATCCTCGAGGACGCGATGAGCCCGGTCCCCCCGCCGCCGCTCGACCCGCTCCCCCCGGGGCTCGACTTCCCGCGAATCGCCGCCCAGGGGATCGAGCGTTTTCGCCAGGCCGGCATGCACATCGTGAAGACCACCGACCCCGTGGTTCTCTAGGAAGGAGACGATCATGAGCAACTCGACGCAGCTGACGAACCTCTTCGCGAACGCGGTGGCCGCCGGGACGATCACCTCCACCACCTCCACGCTCCTGAGCGGGCACCTGGGGGCGGTGGTGGTGGCCGGCGCCGCCGGGCTCGACGCCGAGAACATCCAGGCCTCGGACGTCACCCTGGTCACCGTGCTCATCGACGCCTCGTCCAGCATCGCGGACCGCGGGCTCGAGCAGGCGGTGCGCGAGGGGCAGCACGCCCTCCTCGACGCCTTCGCCGGGAGCAAGGAGCGGGACGGCCTGCTCGTGGCCCTCTGGACCTTCAACCAGCAGGCGCGCGTGGTCCACGCCTACCTGCCGGTGCCGGACGCGGTGCGCCTCGACGCCTCGAACTACCGCGGCGGCGGGAGCACGGCGCTCTACGACACCTGGTGCGACGCGCTGGCGGCGAACCTGGCCTACGCGCAGCAGCTCCGCGACAGCGGGACCCCCTGCCGGAGCGTGGTGGTGGTGATCACGGACGGCGAGGACGTGGGCTCCAGCCGGCGGGCGCCCGACTGCGCGCAGCTCAGCCGCGACCTGCTCGCCTCGGAGCAGTTCGTGCTGGCCTTCGTGGGGGTGGGCGGCTCCACCGACTTTCGCGCGGTGGCGCGCAGCATGGGGATCCCCGACGGGTGCATCACGGTGCAGAGCAGCGCGACGGCCCAGGGGCTGCGCAAGGTCTTCCAGATGGTGAGCCAGTCGGCCATCCGGGTCAGCCAGGGGATGATCCAGCCGGGGGCGCAGGCGGGCTTCTTCACGCCGTGACCCCGGAGTGGCTATGATGGTCAGCCCATGCCCAAAAAGGTGCCCAGCCCTCCGAAGCGGCCGAAGGCCGGCGCGTCGAGCGCCTCGCGCGAGGAGCAGGCCTTTCTCGCCGCGTACCGCGCGCAGGTCTATCCGCGCCCCGCCGTCACGGTGGACCTCGCGATCTTCACGCTCCTCGATGCGGACCTGAAGCTGCTCCTCATCCGGCGCAAGGAGCACCCGTTCCGAGGCCGGTGGGCCCTCCCCGGGGGCTTCGTGCGGGTCGGGGACACCTTCGACGACCAGGGGGAGGATCTCGACGCGGCGGCGCGGCGGGAGCTGGCCGAGGAGACGGGCCTGCCGGCGGAGCGCCTCTTTCTCGAGCAGCTCCACACCTTCGGCCGGGCGGGGCGCGATCCACGCACCCGGGTCATCAGCGTGGCCTACACGGCGCTCATCCGGCCCGACCTCGCCCCCTTCGTGCACGCGGGGAGCGACGCCGCCGAGGCGGGGTGGTGCTCGACGGGGGAGATTGCGGCGCGCGCCCTGGCCTTCGACCACGACGAGATCGTCGCGCTGGCCCTCGCCCGCCTGCGCGAGCGCGTCGAGCACGGCGACGCGGCCTTCGAGCTCGTCCCTCCCGCCTTCAGCGTGGCCGAGCTGCGCGCGGTGCACGAGGCGATCAAGGGGACGGCCTACGACCCCGGGAACTTCCGGCGGCGGTTTCTCCGCCTCCTCGAAGACGGCACGATCGAGGAGGCCCCCGGCAAGCGGGTCACCGGCGCGAGGCCGGCGAAGGTCTACCGTTTCCGGCGGACCGCGGGCGCATCCGGGCCCTACGCATTGCCCGGCGACCGCGGCTATAATGGCGGCCTCGATTAGCGAACGGACCTGAAGACATGCTGCGACTCGTGCGGGCGGTGGTCGTCTCTTCCTCTCTGTCCCTCACCCTCTTCGCCTCCGGCTGCGCCAACCAGGGCCGCCCGGCGGACGGCGGCGCGACGCGGGACGGCGTCGTCGACGGAAGCCTCGACGGGGCCGGCACCTGCGGCAACGGCCGGCTCGAGTCCGGCGAGAGCTGCGACACGAAGATCCCCGCCGGCAAGCCCGGGGCGTGCCTCACCGCGTGCGATGACCAGCAGGCCTGCACGGCCGACGTGCACTCGGGAGCCGGCACCTGCGGGGCGAGCTGCACCTTCACCCCCATCACCGTTTGCCGCGCAGGCGACGGCTGCTGCCCCGCCTCGTGCACCGCCACGACCGACGCGGACTGCTCCGCGCTCTGCGGCAACGGCAAGGTCGACCCGCTCGAACGCTGCGACACCGGCATCCCCGAGGGCACGCCCGGCGCGTGTCCGGCGAGCTGCGACGACGGCAACACCTGCACCGAGGACAGCCTCCTCAACGGCGGCACCTGCGGCGCGAGCTGCTCGCAGCGACCGGTCACGGCCTGCGGGGGCAAGGACGGCTGCTGCCCGAGCGGCTGCGACGCGGCGAACGACGCCGACTGCTCCGCGAGCTGCGGCAACGGCAAGGTGGAGCCGCCGGAGAAGTGCGACACGGGGATCCCCTACCCCAGCGCCGGCGCCTGCCCCCAGGAGGCCGAGTGCGACGACCAGAACACCTGCACGGCCGACAGCCTGCTGAACGGCGGCACCTGCGGGGCGCTCTGCCGGCACTCGCCGATCACCCAGTGCAAGAAGGGAGACGGCTGCTGTCCGAGCGGCTGCGACGCCACGACCGACGACGACTGCTCCCCGACCTGCGGCAACGGCGTGGTCGAGGCCCCCGAGCAGTGCGACACCAAGCTCGCCGCCGGCAAGCCCGGGGCCTGCCCGGCGAAGTGCGACGACCAGCAGGCCTGCACCACGGACACGCTCCTGAACGGCGGGACCTGCGGCGCCCAGTGCTCCTTCACCTCGATCTCCGACTGCCAGGCGGCCGACGGCTGCTGTCCCGCGGGCTGCAACGCCCTCACCGACTCGGACTGCTCCCCGACCTGCGGCAACGGCGTGGTGGAGAACCCCGAGAAGTGCGACACCAAGCTCGCCGCCCCGGACCCGGGCGCCTGTCCCCTGAGCTGCGACGACCAGCAGGCCTGCACGAGGGACGCGCTCTTGAACGGAGGCACCTGCGGCGCGCAGTGCTCCTCCACGCCCATCACGGACTGCCAGAACGGAGACGGCTGCTGCCCCTCGGGCTGCGACGCGCTCAGCGACGGAGACTGCTCCCCGAGCTGCGGCAACGGCGTCGTCGAGCCGCCGGAGACCTGCGACACCAAGCTGGTCGCCCCGGCCACGGGAGCCTGCCCGCAGACCTGCGCCGACCAGGAGGCCTGCACAGCGGACGCCCTGCTGAACGGGGGCACCTGCGCCGCGCAGTGCGCCTTCACTCCGATCACCGACTGCCAGAACGGCGACGGCTGCTGCCCCACGGGCTGCCATGCGCTGAAGGACAGCGACTGCTCGCCAAGCTGCGGGAACGGCGTGGTCGAGCCCCCGGAGGTCTGCGACACGAAGATCGCGGCGCCCGACGCGGGAGCCTGCCCGGCGAGCTGCAAGGACAACGACGCCTGCACCGCGGACGTGCTCTTGAACGGCGGCACCTGCGCCGCGCAGTGCACCAACTCGCCGATCACCGAGTGCCAGCCCAACGACGGCTGCTGCCCTCCCGGCTGCAACTCGAGCACCGACTCCGACTGCAGCTGATTCCCGCGCCCCGGGACACCGCCGCGCAGCACGGCGGGGAAACGGTCTATACTCGACCCCATCCATGACACCCCCGCGCCGCCCCCCGCAGAATCGCACCCTACGACAGGCCGCCCGCACGCTCCGGAAGGGGGCCGACCGCGCCGTCTCGCGCTTCGTGAACGGCGTGGACTGGTGGATGCGCGACCCCTCGCAGATCGTGGACCGCACGCCGTACACCGAGGTCCTCCACGATCTGAAGCTGGTCGTGCGGCGCTACCTGCCCCTCGAGACGACCGAGGAGTGGGAGCTCGGCACCGAGACGCTGCGCGTCGAGCGGCGGAGGTATCGCACGCCGGTGCTGCTCATCCCGCCGCTCATGGTGCGGCCGCTCATCTTCGACCTCGTCCCCGACCGGTCCTACGTGCGGACCCTGCTGAAGGAGGGCTACGACGTCTTCCTGGTGGACTTCGGCGAGCCGGACAAGGCGGACGAATGCGTCACCTTGAACCACTACGTGCTCGACTGGCTCCCGATGGCGGTCGACGCCGTCTGCCGCGCGTCGCGGTCGGACGACCTCTCCCTCATCGGCTACTGCATGGGCGGGCTCTTCGCGCTCATGCACACCTCCGTCAATGAGGACCCGCGCGTCCGCAACATCGTGACCATCGCCTCCCCGGTCGACGCGCACAAGATGGGGATCTTCGCCTGGGTGGTACGCATGGGGGGCGATCAGCTCGAGTTCCTCTCGAAGCGCATGGGGAACCTCCCCGGGGAGCTCTCGAGCCGCGCCTTCAAGATGGTCAAGCCGCTCAAGAACGTCACGCGCTACGCCGAGCTCTTCCTCAACCTGTGGAACGAGGAGTACGTGAACGGCTTCGACGCGCTCAACCAGTGGACGGAGCACTTCCTCGACTATCCCGGCAGCGCGTTCCGCCAGTTCCTGAACGACTTCGTCAAGGAGAACAAGCTCAAGGACGGTCGGATGGTCTTCGGCGACAAGGTGGCCGACCTGACCCGCATCACCTGCCCGCTCCTCGCCTTCGTCGGCGCCGACGACGTGATCGTTCCTCCGTCGGCCGCGACCGAAATCGTGAACCTGGTCTCGAGCACCGACAAGGACCTGCGACTCGTGCCCGGGGGGCACATGGGGGTCTTCGCCGGGCGCCACGCTCCCGAGAAGGTCTGGCGCGAGAGCGCGCGGTGGCTGGCTCGCCGCTCCGCCGAGTGAGAGCTACGGTCTCGGCTTCTCTCCGCCGAGGCCGAGCAAGGTCGGCAGCAGCACGAACGCCCCGAGGAGGCTGAGGAGGAGCCCCACCACCGCGCTGAGCCCGAGCGCGCGCAGGCCGGGGAGGCGGCAGAGGCCGAGCGCTCCGAAGCCCGCGGCGCTGGTCAGGGTCGTGACGAGCACGGCGCGCGAGCTCGTGGCCAAAGACTCGGTGAGCCCCGCCTCGAGCGTCCGCCGCGCCAGGTAGAGGTTGTTGTCCACGCCGTACCCGATGAGCACGGGGACCACGAAGAGCGTGTAGAGGTCCACGGGGAGCTCGAGGAGCACGAGCGCCGCCGCGTAGAGGGCCACCGCCGCGCCGAGGGAGAGGAGCACCGCCACGGCCGGCCAGGCCCGGCGCAGGAGGAACCCGACGGCGAGGAGCACGGCCAGGAGCGCGAGGCCCCCGACGAGGAGCAGGTCGCGGCGCTCGAGCGCGGCCACCTGCTCGGTCGCGGGGGCGGTCCCCGTCACGGTGACCTGCACCGCGGGGTCGGCGGCGAACGCGCTGAGCTCCCGCGCCAGCGCCAGCTCGTCGCTGCCGGGGCGCGGATGGACCAGCGTGGCCGAGACGATCTCGTCGCCGTCTCGGGCCAGGTGACGCGCCAGCAGGGGAGCCAGCGCCGGCGGAAGATCTGCCCGCGCGAAGGTCCGCGGGTCGGCGAGGCGCGCGAGAAAGGGCGCGAAGGCCTCGGGAGCGAGCCCCTCGGCGGTCAGCGCGGCGTGCAGCCGACGGGAGAGCGCAGGAGGATCGAGATCGCGCAGCGCCGCCAGCCGGCGCGCCTGAGTCGAGGGGGCGGGGAGCCAGCTCGAGAGGCTGCGCACCTGCGCGACGCGGCCAGCGCGCACGAGCTCGGCCGTGCGGACCGCCAGGCGGTCGGTGGCCTCGAGGAGGCGCGTCTCGTCGCGGCCACGGAGGAGCACCACGAGCCGGTGCGGGCTCTGCTCGAAGGCCGCGGCGATGCGCCGGTCCGTCTCGGCCGGGGGCAGCTCGGCGGGCGCGAGATGCGCGAGGTCGCCGCGCACGGAGGCCCCGCGACCGATCCACGCCGCGCCCAGCACGACGGCCAGCGCGGTCACGAGCACGACGCGCCGCCTCCGCGAGAGCGCGGCGGGGAGCCAGGTCATCACGCGGTCGAGGGCCGTGGGCCTCGCCGGGCCGCTCCCCGGGGGGAGCAGCACGGCCAGCGCGGGAAAAACGACCAGCGTGAGGAGCAGGCTCAGGAGCAGACCGCAGGCCGAGAGGAGCCCGATGTGCCGGAGTCCTCGGAAGCTGCTCCCCGCGAAGCTCGCGAAGGTCAGGATGGTCGTCAGGTTGCTCGCGAGGAGCGCCGGCGCGACCGCCCCGACGGTTTGCGCGAAGCGAGCCGGCGGCGGGAGCCCCGCGAACTGGCGGCTCCGCGCCACGACGTGTAGGAGCGGATCGACGCCCAGGCCGAGGCAGATCGCCGCGAAGGCCAGGGTGAGCGGATTCAGCCGGCCGAGCGTCAGCGTCGCCACGGCCAGCGTGCCGAGCACGGCGAGGCCCGAGACGACCGCGGCCGCCGGGAGCAGCCGCGCGGAGCGAAAGAAGAGCAGGATCAGCAGCACAGCCCCGAGCGTGGCCGCGACGCTGGAGACCTGCAGGTCGCGACGCACGAGCGCCGAGAGAAACCAGGCGTACCTGTAGCCCCCCGTGAAGGAGAGGCTCACCTCGGGGTGCGGACGACGCGCGGCGATCGCCGTCAGCTCGGCGTCGAGCTGGCGCAGAAAGGTCGCATCGCTCGTCGCCCCGCGCGGGTGCACGAAGAGCAGGAGCGCCCGACCATCCGGGCTCGCGTAGGCGCCCGCCGGAGCGCCGCGGCGACGTCCCTCCTCGCCGAGGAGGAGCTCGGCCAGGCCCAGGGGATCCGCCCGCAGCGCCGTGGTGTTTGCCGAGAGCGGGGAGAGGAGCAGTCGCCGCAGACGCTTGACCTGCGCGCGAAGCCCCGTCGTGAGCCGCTCCCTCACGGCGGGAAAGGCGTGCTCGGGGACGAGCGCGAAGGCCGCGCGCTCCCAGAGTCCGAGGAGCGCCGCCGGAGAGAGGCCGGCGTCCACCCGCCGGACCCAGGGCGCGCGCTCGAAGGTCTCGCCCAGCCACCGCGCCGTGGCTTCGACCTCCGGAGGCCTCGGTCCCTGGAGGAGCACGACCAGCTCCTGCTCCCCGCCGAAGAGCCGACGGAAGGCACCGAGCTCCGCCACCGGCCCGGGCCGCGTCGGGAGAAGGTCGTCGATCTCGCCGCGGATCTGCAGGCGCGGCAGGAGCGCCGCCGCCCCGAGCGCGAGGAGCAAGGTGCCCCCCACGACCCCCTTCGGATGGCGCGTGGAGAAGGCCGCGACGCGCTCGATCAGGGAGCGGTCAGGCACAGCGCATCCACGAGGCCCGACGGATCCTCGGCCACGACGAGGAGCGGGAGGCACGCGACCGACTCGAGGCAGCACGAGAGCGCGAGGAGCGGGCGAGCCGCCAGGCTCTCGCCGAAAACGCGCAGCGACTGCCGGTCGCACGCGCTGCCCGGATCGATGCGCGTGCCGAGCTCGGCGGCGCGAAGGCCCGCTCGCGCGAGGACCGCACTGACGGCGCGCTCCCCGGCGTCGGGACCGAACGCGCGCGCGTGCCCGGCGACGCGTGCCCACGCACCGTCGGCCACGCGGGAAAGGACGGCGAACGCGGCCCCCTCGGCGAGCGGCGTCTCCACCCCGAGCCACGCGCGGAGGAGCGTCTCCCCGAGCGCCTCCGCCCCCCCCGCGAGCATCCAGTCCGCCGCTCCGCCCTCGAGCAGCACCGCGGCCTCGCCGAGAGCCTGCAACCCCGCCCCCGTCCCGAGGGCCAGCGTCACGAGCGGACCCTCGAGCCCGAGCTGGATCGAGAGCTCGGCGGCGGGGGTGCTCGGGAGCGTGTACGCGAAGAGCGCGGGACTCGCCCCGGCCGCCCCTTCCGCGAGCAGGCCACGGTAGTAGCGCTCGTTCACGGAGTGACTCCCCATCGCCGTGCCGAACACCAGCCCGCGCCGCGCCGGCGGCACGATCGTCGGCGGAGCGGCCGCCGCAGCCTCGAGGGCCGGCCCGAGGGCGAGCTGGCACAGCCGGTCCATTCGCGCGAACCGCCCGACGAGCGCGGTATTGGGGCGTCGAAGTTCTGCCACCCACCCCGCGTCGGGGAGCGAGGGCCTCGCAGGTTCCTCTGGGCCCCGAGCGTACGGGCAAGGCCGGTCGGCGGCGAAGGCCTCGCGGGTCGGGATAAGGCCGCTCCCCTGCGGCGAGAGGCAACCGACGGCGTGCAGATAGACCGTCACGCGCGCGGCCTCTCGAGGACGAGGGCCGCGTTGATCCCGCCGAAGCCCGCCGAGAGGCTCAGCGCGGCGCGAAAGTCCCCTCGGCGGGGGGCACCGCGGACCACGTCCAGCGCGATCGCCGGGTCGAGTCGCTCGAGGCCCACGGTGGCGGGGAAGAGCCCTTCGCGCAGGGCGAGGTCGCAGACCAGCGCCTCGAGCGCCCCGGCCGCGGCGAGCGTGTGCCCGAACGCTCCCTTGACCGAATGGACCGGCCGCGTCCCGACGGTGGGGCCGAAGAGGCCGGCGAGCGCCTGGCTCTCCATCAGATCGTTGTAGGGGGTGCCCGTCCCGTGCGCGCTCACGAGGTCCACCGCATCGGCGGGGAGCCGGGCGTCCGCGAGGGCCGCCTGCATCGCGCGGCGCGCCCCGCCCCCCGCGGGATCGGGCCCCGTCAGGTGGTGCGCGTCGGCGGCGCACCCGTAGCCCGTGACCCGCGTCTCCGACCCCTCGCGCGCGGGGCGGAGCACGAGCAGCACGGCGGCCTCGCCCAGGCCGAGCCCGGCCCGCGCGGCGTCGAAGGGACGCGGCGCCCCGGAGTCGAGCGCCCGCAGCGCGGAGAAGCCCGCATGGACGAAGCCCGAGAGCGCGTCGACGCCTCCCACCACCACCGCGTCGCATTCGCCGCGCCGGAGCCAGGAGAGCCCGAGCCCCACCGCAGCCGCTCCCGAGGCGCAGGCCATCGACGGGTTGGCCAGCGGCCCCGCTGCCCCGAGCCGCCGCGCCACCTCGAGGGCCGGCTCGCTCGGGTGCGGAAGCGCCGGGCGGTACCTCGGATCGGCACCCCGGCGCTGCCCCTCCTCCCAGGCGCGAATCGTCCCCTGCGTGCTCCCCACGGCCACGCCGAGGCGGGAAGGGCGAACCGCTTCGAGCGCGGGAGCTCCCGCCAGCTCCTCCACCGCGAGCCGCACGAGGGCCAGCGCGCGATCCTCCCCGTGCGCCTCCCAGGGGAGCACCTCCTCGGGGACCGGCGCGACGAGCGCGGCCCTGCTCCCGTCGCGAAAAGCGCGCGAGACGAAGCCGCAGCGGCCCGCGAGCAGCGCGTCCCAGGAGCGCACGACCCCGCGCCCGAAGCAGGTGACGAGTCCGGCCGCAGCCAGCTCAGCCGCGTGCATGCGCGTCCTCGGAGCCCTCCGGCTCCCGCCAGAAGCGGTAGAAGTTGTACCACTGCTCGGGGTGCGCTCGTACCTGCCGGCCGTAGCTCTCCGCCAGCCGCGCCGTCAGCTCCCGCTCGGCGACCTCCGGCGCGACGCCGGGCCGACTCCAGAGCGCCGGCTCGATCAGCACCCGCACCTCGTCCCCCACGCGAGGGAAGTACGCCGGCACCACCGGGGCGCCGCAGAGCCGCGCGAGCTGCGCCGGTCCCGCCGCGAAGGTCGCCACCCCGCCGAGGCACGCGACCTCCACGCCCCCCGCGCTCGACGGCCGATCCATCTGCAGCGCCACGAACTCGCCCTTCGCGAGCGCCGCGCGCAGGGCCAGCCCCAGAAACGGCGTGCGCGCGGGGTAGACCACGCGCAGGCGGCTGTCCCGCAGCTCGCCCTCCAGCGCCTGAACGCCCTCGTGCGGCTCCTCGGCCATCACCACGGTCGTCGGCGGGAGCCGCTCGTCCCTGAGCAGGTAGGGCCCCACCTGCCAGTGCCCGAGGTGCCCGGTGGCCAGGATCGCCCCGCGCCCAGCCGCGAGCGCCGCCTCGAGATGGTGGCGCCCCTCGACCGAGACACGCACGCCGCTCTCGAGCCCCGCGTGGAGCCGGTAGGCCGACGCCACCGACCGGCAGTAGTTCACGAACGCGCCGAAGGCCGCCGCCTGAAGCCACGGGAAGCCGAGCCCCGTGAGGTGGGCGAGGTTCGCCTCCAGCGCGCGACGGACATGCGGCACCTGCAGATAGAAGAGCGTGGCCCAGCCGGGCAGGCTCGCCTCCTGCGTCGAAAGGGGCACGTTCCGCAGGCCCCAGAGGAGCGCCCGGCGAAAGACCGGCGCCTCCACGTGCGAACGGCGCGCCTCCTCGGCGGTCTCGGGGACGCGGAGGTTCACGACGTCGGCGCGAGCAACAGGTAGTCCGCCTCGAGCAGGCCGCCGTCGAGAGACGGCGCCTTGGCCCCCGGGCCCTCGAGGCGGAAGCGCACGAGGTTCTCGCCCCGACGCAGGAGTCGCCCCGAGACCGGCAGCCGCACCACCTGCCAGCCTCGCCGCAGGGTCTCCGCCGGCAGCGCCGTGCCGTTGACCGACAGGGTGAGTCGGCCGCCGGCCAGCTCGGGCCGCACCGGTCGCACGCGCACCATCAGGCGCACCGAGGTGGGGACGCGGGAGAGGGGGAACGCGACCTCCGCGGTGAGCGCGCTCATGGCGCAAAAGGTCTCGCCGAGGAACTCATCGTAGAGCCGCGGGTCCAGGCGCTGGCACTCGCCGAAGCCGCCCTTCAGGCCCTTGCGCCCCGGACCGAAGTCGAGCCCGGGCAACGAGACCGTGCCGAGCGCGCCGAGCCGGGTGAGCGTCTCCGGCGGCTCCGGGAGCTGGGGCTCCGCCGCCAGGATCCGCAGGATGGGGCGGACCGCGCGTCGGTCCTCGAGGTACCCGAGCGCGGCGATCGCCCGCAGTCGCGACTCGAGGTGCTCCTCGTGCTGGGCCAGCTTGAGCAAGAACGGAAAGATGCGCCCGTCGCGAAAGCGTCGGCCGATCCGGCCGAGCGCGATGGCGGACCGCGGTCGCATCTGGAGCTGCGCCGCCGCGGCGATGAGCGGGCCCACGGCACGGGTGTCTCCGACGAACCCCAGGTAGTGCGCCGCCCGATTCTGGATCTCCCAGCTGTTGGTGTAGAGCGCCTCGATGAGCGCCGGCGTGGCCTCTCGCCGGTCCACGCGCGCCAGGGCGATGGCGGCGCGCAGCCGCACGTCCACGTCGCTGGTCAGGATGGTCCGCGGCAGCAGCGTGCGCGAGCGGATGTCCTTGATCTCGCCGAGCGCGATGGCGGCCTCGTCCGCCACCTGGCGGTCGTCATCCGCGGCGGCCTGCCAGAGCGCGGGCACGGCACGGGCGTCCTGGAGCTCTCCGAGGAGACGCGCCGCCTCCCGCCTCCAGCGCGGGTCGGCGTCCACCTCCGAGATCAGCGCCGCCAGGAGCGGCACGGCGCGCCGGTCGCCGAGCCGCGCCAGATCGATGGCCTCGGGGCGTGCCTCCTGCCCCGCACCCGTCTTGCGCAGCTTGTCGAACCAGACGTGCAGCCGCGCCTTCAGCCGCGCGGCCTCTTTCGGTCGCCGCCCGATGAGGTTCGTTCGCTCGCGCGGGTCGGCAGCCAGGTCGTAGAGCTCGTAGGTGCTCCGCCGGTAGTCGTGGATGAGCTTCCAGCTCCCGACGCGCACCGTCTTCTTGGTGTGCACCTCGGAGAACGCGGCCTGGTCGGGGTCGCTCTTGCCCACGAGCTGCGGGACGAGGGAGGTCCCGCGCATGCTCTCGGGGACCTTGAGCCCGAGGAGCGAGAGGATCGTGGGCGCGACGTCCACGTTCTGCGCCGGGTCCGTGACCACCGCCGGCTTCAGCCCCGGCACAGCGAAGATGAGCGGAATGCGGATCTGCTCCTCGTAGAGCGAAGAGCCGTGGTAGGTGCCGCCGTGCTCGTAGAACTCCTCGCCGTGGTCCGAGGTGAGGACGAGGATCGTCGGCCGGTCGAGCTGCGAGAGCGCGGCGACGAGTCGCCCGATCGCGGCATCCACGCGACCGATCTCGGAATCGTAGCGGTCCATCGCCGTGGCGCCGAAGGGCCACTCGGCGTGGGACTCGTAGGGCTCGTGCACGTCGAAGTAGTGGAGCCAGAGGAAGAGCTTCTGCGAGAGCCCCGCCTCGCGCACGTTCTGCAGGTATTCGATCACGCGGTCGGTGAGCATCGGCGCGGTGCGCAGGGGCGTCTCGGCGTACCCGAAGCCGAAGTGGGTGTCCCCGTAGCTCGTGGCGCGCTTGTCGTCGCAGAAGAAGATGCTCTCGTTGTAGAAGGCCGCGGTCGTGTAGCCCTGGGCCTTCAGCACCTGCGCCAGCGTGGGCGGCGGCTTCGGCAGGAGGGGCAGCGTCGAGCGCAGGTAGTCGCCGGTGAGGAGCGACGGGATCGAGTAGCAGGTCAGTGGGGCCTGGCAGTACGCCGCGTCGAAGCGGATCGAGCGCGCGGCGAGCGCGTCGATGTTCGGGCTGGTGCGGCGAGCGTAGCCGTACGCGCCGAGGTGGTCGGGGCGGAGCGCGTCGATGGAGACGAGCACCACGTGGGCCCCCGGCACGCGGAAGGTCTCCCGCGCGACCTTGCGTCCAGCCAGAGGGGCGTCGAGGAAAACCGGCGGCTCCGCGTCGCTCTGCGGGGGCCAGAGGGACAGGAGCTGCACCGAGACCGTCGTGAGCTCCACCGCGGCGAAGCGCAGGCCGGGGTCGGTGTTGATCTTGCGCCGCGCCCCCACGAGGCCTCCGCCGACGAGCGCCACCACGACGCCGAGCGCGACGAGCCGGACGCGCCGCGACCCCCGCGCGGAGAGCGAGAGGGCGTGCCCGAGGAGGAGCGCCCCGAGCGTCCCCGCCGCGGCGTAGCCGAGGAGCAGCGCCGCGTGCAGGTAGCCGTAAAGGCGTCGATACGCCGTGGCGTCGATCCAGAAGAGCGCCGCCCCGAGGCCGAAGAGGAGCAGGGCCAGGCCGGCGGAGGGCCACCGTCTTCGGTCGCGCACGAGCCACCGGGCGACCTTCTGCGCCGCCCAGACCGCCGCGAACACCGCACACGCCGCCACGGCCACGAGGAGGGCCTTGACCCACCAGGGCCCGAGCAGCCGCGCAGCCTGCCGCCCGGCGGCGAGGCGCGAGAGCAGCCACGCGAGCGGGGCGATCGCCAGCCCCGCCGCGAACGCCGCCGTGTACCCGTGGGTCCGGAGGCTCCCGAGGCGCCGCGCCAGCCGAGCGGCGGCCTGGTGCAGCAGACCGAAGAGGGCACCCATGAGGGCGCCCAGGAGCGCGAACGCGGGGAGGATGAGCCCGGCCGAGGCCAGGGCCATCTTGCCGGTGCGGTCGGCAGCCGACAGCGCCGTCAGCTCCAGCGCGGCGGCCACGAGCCCGCTGCCGAGCCCGGCCTGGGCCGCGAGCCAGATGTATCGGCCGAGAATCACAGCGGAGCGACTTAACACGGGCCCTCGACGAGGGTAAAGCCCCGTAGACGGCGCGCCCGCCGCTCGCTATGCTCAAACTCGTCCCGCCGCCACGGGGCGCTCTTTCGACCCAGTACTAAGGAGTATCCATGCCGCCGTCGGTCCGGTCGCGCCTCCTCTGGCGTCTGGCAGGGGGAATCGCCGTGCTCGCCACGGCAGCCGCCTGCGGGTCCTCGGGCTGCCAGGGGTGCAGCACGCAGCCCATCCCGGGCGGCTTTCCGCACGCCGCGCGCTTCGACAACGCCATGCAGGTCAGAGTCACTCCCACGGCGCTCCGCTTCGTCGAGAGCAACTTCAACACGCTCCTGACCAAGCTGGTCCCCGGCGGCCTCTCCTTCGACATCCCGCCCACCGGCTGCACCTCGGACGATCAGAAGCTCTGCTGCGGCGGCGCGAAGTGCACGGCCACGGCCACCCTGGACAAGGTTTCTCTCACGCCCTCGGCCCCGCACAACCTGGACCTGGCGATCCAGGCCAGGATCAAGACCAACAAGATCCAATACGAGAAGAAGGTCCTGACCTGGTTCACCTGCGACGTGACCCTGGACTCGGCCAAGAGCGACCCGCCCGCCGTGACGCTCGCGGCGAACGTGCAGTTCTCCACGCAGTTCATGGACGGCTACAAGCTGAACATCACGCGCACCAGCTCCGAGATCCGGGACTTCCAGTGCGGCGACATCGAGATCACGGGCGCCTGGTACTGCACGGTGGCGGACTGGCTCTGTCCGCTCTTCCGCGGCTCCATCGAGACGCAGCTGAAGGGCACCATCGAGAAAGCGGTGGACGGCCTCCTCTCGGGGCTCCCGAAGGGGCAGGAGGGGCGCGTGGACCTGGCGAGCTTCCTCGCCCGCTTCTCGCCCGCGACGAGCGGCCAGCTCGACTTCCTCCTCTGGGGCGGCGGCTACAGCGAGGCCGAGCAAGGGGGGCTCTCCCTCGGCGTGCTGGGCGGCTTCCGCGCTCCCACGCACAACCCCTGCGTCCCCCGGTGCGAAGGACCCGGCGCGAAGTGCGCGGCCCCCCCGAAGCCGACCATCCCGCGCTCGACGACCTTCCGCGGCAACGTACGCCCCGACGGCAAGGACTTCGACGTGGGGATCGGCGTCCACCAGCAGTCCCTGATCCAGGCGGCCTACGCGGTCTTCGACAGCGGCACCCTCTGTCTGGACGTGGGGACGAAGAGCGTCGAGCAGCTCACGAGCGACCTCTTCGGCCTGCTGGTCCCGTCGCTGGCCGCCCTCACCGCCGGCAAGAGCGTCCCGATGGTGCTCGCGGTGCGTCCGCGCCAGCCGCCCACCGTCTCGCTCGGCAAGGGGACGAGCCACAAGGACCCGACCGGCAAGACCGTGATCGACGACCCGCTGCTCACCATCACGGCGAAGGAGTTCGGCCTCGACATCTACGCGCTGCTCGAAGATCGCCCGGTGCGGATCTTCACCGTGCTCGGCGACCTGACGGTCCCCGTCCTCCTCACGGTGGACGCGAACGGCGCGCTGCAGCCGGTGCTCGGGGATCTGACCAAGGCGTTCACGAACATCCAGATCGAGAACAGCGAGCTCGTCTCGGAGAGCCCCGGGCAGCTCGCCAAGCTCTTCCCGACGGTGGTGAGCCTCGCAGCGAACTTCCTCGCCTCGGGGTTCGACCCGATCAAGCTCCCCGAGGTGCAGGGGATCTCGCTCCTCCTCGACGAGGGGTCGATCACCTCCACCGACGCGCAGCAGGTCCTCTCCATCTTCGGCAAGCTCAGTCTCCTCAAGGTCGTGACCGGGGGGACCACGGCCAGCGCGCCCGCGCCGCGCCTCGAGACGGAGGTCGCGCTGGAAGAGGTCCTCCTCCCCGAGACCCGCGCCTTCTCCGTCGCCGAACGACGAGGCACCGACCGCCCCCCGACGGCGATTCTGCGCCTCGGCGCACGGAGGCCGGCCGGCGCCGAGGGGCCCGTCGAGTGGACCTATCGCGTGGACGGCGGCTTCTTTCGCCCCTTCGTGCAGAGTAGCCGCCTCGAGGTCGAGGACCCGGCCTTCTGGTTGCAGGGGCGCCACCGTGTGGAGGTCGTGGCCCGGCTCGTCGGCCGGCCGTTCACGGCGGACCTGACCCCCGTGGCGGTGGAGCTCCAGATCGACACCGTGGCGCCAAAGGTCGCGCTCGAGCGCACCGCGACGGGCGTCCGCGCGTCGGGGCGGGACGAGGTCAGCCCGGCTGCCGCCCTCGAGTACAGCTTCCGCGTGGGCGGAGGAACCTTCTCCCCGTTCGGGGCCCGCGCGTCGCTCGAGGTCGCGCCCGGTACGCCGGTGGAGGTACGCGTGCGGGACCGCGCCGGCAACGTCTCCCAGGCTGCGGCCCCCCTCGGCCTCGTGGACCACCCCGCCGTCGCGCCAGGAACAAGCCCCGAGGCCCCCTCGAGCGGAGGGTGCGCGGTCGGCGCTCCCGACGGGAGCCAGGGAACCTGGTGGCTCGTCCTGCTCGGCATCCTGCTACTGCGTCCGCCGCTGCGGCTCCGGAGGCGTCCATGAAACGTCCGATCTCGAATCAACCGCGCTACGTCGAAGCCGGGGCGGGCCTCCCGCTGCTCATGGTGCCGGGGATGGAGGGCTCGCGCTGGTTCTGGCGCTACCAGCTCGAGGAGCTCGGCGGGCAGTATCGGGCCATCGCCTGCGACCTCGCCCGGCGCTCCCCGAGCCTCGCGAGCACCGTCGCCGACTACGCCGCGGAGGTCCTCTCGCTGATGGACGAGCTCGCGCTCGAGCGCGCGGTCCTCGTGGGCGAGTCGTTCGGCGGCGTGGTCGTGCAGCACCTGGCGCTGGCCCACCCCGACCGGGTGGCCGCGCTCGTGCTCTGCAACACGCTCGATCGCCCGCGGCCCGGGGGCTTCGGCGTCAATCTCTTCACCCTGGCGACGCTCGCCCACTTCGGCGCGGTCCTGGCACCGGGCCTCACGCGGGCGCAACGCAAGCGCGCCCTCGACTGGGTGGGACGCCATCGCGGCTTCGTGATGGACCCCTCTCCGGGCAACGCGGCGCTGGCCGACCACATCCTGGACTACGGCACGGCCTGTGGCGCGGCGGCGTACGCCGACCGCCTGATCGCCGGCCTCAAGGTGCGCCACACCGAGCGCCTCGGACAGATCCGCGCGCCGACCCTGGTTCTCTCGGGGAGCGAGGACCGGGTCGTCCTCTCCGATACCGCGGACGAGCTGCGGCGACGCATCCCGGGGGCGGAACGGGTCGTGATCGAGGGGGGCGGTCATTGCTGCCCGCACACCCTGCCCCGCGAGACGAACGCCGCGATCGGGGCGTGGCTTCAGCGGCAGGACCTGTCGATGAAGCGTCCGCGGGTCGAGCCACACGCAGCAGCCCGCCCCCGCGCGTAGCGCGCGTCGCCCCCTACGACGGCGTCTCGGCCAGGACCGCCACGTTGGCCGCCACGCGCTCGAGGAAGTGCCGCCTGCGCTCTACGCCGCCGATGCGCTCGGCCTTCTGCAGCAGCTCCTGTCGGGCGCGTGCCAGCGTGCGCCGCGCCTCCTCCTCCCGACCCGCCCGCCGACAGAGCACTCCGTGCACGAGCCGGATCTCGGTCTCGAAACCCTCCACGGCGCCCACCGCCTCCAGCACGGACACAGCGTCCGCCGAGGCCTCCAGCGCCTCGGCGAGCCTTCCCTGGCGGTCGAGCGCGCGCGCGAGGGCCATGAGCGCCGCGGCCCGCGCCGAGGGCATCTCGGCCTGACCCACGCTCTCGAGCGCCCGGCGCGCCAGCGTCTCGGCCACCGCGAGCTGCTCGCCCCCGAGCTCCGCCGCGGCGAGCGCCCCGTAGATCTGCGCGTCCACGGCCAGCCGAAGGTCCCCGATCTCCTGCGCCACGGCCTCCGCCTGGCGTTCGAGCGCGAGACTCGCCTCGGACCGGTCGGTGAGCCGCAGCACGTTGCCCAGGTTCGCCTCCGCCGAGGCGCGTGCGAGCGGCAGCTCCAGCTCGCGGCCGAGCTCAGCCGCCGCGGCGAGCGCCTCTGCCGCCTCGACGTACTCGCCGAGGTAGAGATGGAAGCACCCCAGGTTCCCGAGGCAGAACGACTCCTGGTAGCGGTTCCCCTGGCGACGGAAGACCTCGAGCGCGCGTCGCGACACCTCGAGCGCCCGCACGTAGTCTCCGAGCGTGCCGACGGTGACGCCGAGCTCGTAGGCCAGCTCGGCGGAGAGCGCGTCGAGCCCGGCGCCCTCGGCCACGCGCAAGGCCTCCTCGAAGAGCGGCTGGGCCTGCGCATGCTCGCTGCGATTGAAGTGGTACATGGCGAGCCAGCGCAACGAGCGACAGCGCGCCTCGGGGTCCCCGCGCTCCGCCGCCAGCGCCGCGGCCCCCTCGAGGGCCCGCTTCGCCTCGTCGTGAAGGCCCAGGTTCAACAGCGCGCGCCCGAGGCGGAGCAGGGCCTCGCTGCGCCGCCCCGCGTCGGCCAGCTCCTCGGCGAGCTCCACCATGCGCTCGGCGTCGGTGCGCTGCTCGGCCCAGCGACCCAGCGCGTTCAGCACGCGTTCGCGGCGAGCCAGCAGCTCGAAGAGGCGGGCCGGCGCTTCGCATAGCTCGATCGCCCGACCGTAGTGCTGCACGGCCGCCACGTACGCGGCCGCGCCGTAGGCCGCGTCGCCCGCGCGCCGCAGGTAGTCGCTCGCGCGCCCGCGGTCGCCCCCCAGATCGAGGTGCCGCCCGACGAGCGCGAGCTCCTCGGGCGAGCTCTCTCCCTGTCGCAAGAGCCAGTCGGCGATCTGCCGGTGCAGCGCCGTGCGCTGGGGCTCGGGGATCATGCGATACGCCACCTCGCGGGTCTGCTCGTGCAGGAAGCGATACTGCTGCTGTCCGCGGAAGCGGCTGCCGTGCTGCCGGAGGACCAGCTCGCGGCGGACGAGCGCCGAGAGGTCGAGGGGCGAGCACCCCGGCGCGAGCTCGCGCAGCAGCCCGTCCCAGAAGACGCGCCCGACGGCCGCCGCCAGGCGGAGAAGCTGCGCCTGGCTCGGTGGCAGGTGGTCGAGGCGCGCCTGGGTCACCGCCTCGATCCCCGGCGGGAGGTCGAGCTCCTCGGGCAGATCCATCAGGTCCCAGCTCTCGAGGCGCCGGACCAGCACCTTGCGCTCCTCGAGCGTGCGGAGGAGCTCCTCGACGTGGTACGGGTTCCCCTGCGCGTGGCGCATCACGAGCTGCACGAGCTCGGCGCAGGCCGCCGTGGGCCCCACCACGCGTTCGAGGAGCTCCGCGACCGCCGCATCCGACAGGGGGCCGACCTCGAGCCGGCTGCTCCGTGGCCCGTCGACGAGCGCCACCGGGTCGACGAGGAGCTCGGGACGGGCCAAAGCCACGATCAGCAGCGGCCGGTCCGCCAGGCGACGGTGGATCGTCCGCACCAGCTCGAGGCTCGGCGCGTCGCTCCACTGCAGGTTCTCCACCAGGAGGACGAGCGGCCGCAGGCGACTCAGCCGATCCACGAGCGACAACAAGAGCTCCGTGCTCTGGCGGGCCGCCGGCCGCTCCGTGAGCGTCGGCTCCTCCGCGTCATCCACGCCGAGCAGGCGCGAGAGCAGCTCGAGCTCGGCGGGCCTCTCCCGCCCCACGCCGGCGAGCAAGCTCCGCAACGCGACGCGCACGGCCTCCGAGTCCTCGTCGGGCCCGAGGTGCAGCTTGCTCCGCAGCGCGTCGGCGGCCACGCCGAAGGGGACGTCCACCGTCAGCGGGTGCGCCGTCCCCACCGCGCACAGCACCTCGGGGCGGCGCTGCTCCACCCGCGCCAGGAACTCGTAGGCCAGACGCGTCTTGCCGACCCCCGCGGGACCCGTCACGAGCACCAGCTCGGTGCGGCTCTCGGTGACGCTCCGCTCGAGCAGCTCCTCGAGGAACGCGAGCTCCTCGTGGCGACCGACCATCTCGGCCTCCGCGCCGAGCACCTCGCGCGGACGCACCCAGAGCCCCCCCTGGCGCTCCGAGGCGACCTCGTAGGTCGCCGTCGAGCCCCGCTGCCGCAGCTCGAAAAGTCCCCGCACGCGCCGGTAGGTCCCCTCACCGATCAAGACCCCGTGGATCGGCGCCTCCTCCTGCAGGTGCGAGGCGAGGTTCACCGTGTGCCCCATCACCGTGTACCGGCGAGGCGGACCCGCTCCCACGGGTCCCGCGATGACCGAGCCCGTGTTGATCCCCACCCGGAGCGACACCGCCGGCAGTCCCCGGGCCTGGAGCTCCTCGCGGAGCTGCGCCATCGCCCGCTGCATCGCGAGCCCCGCACGCACCGCGCGCACCGCGTCGTCACCGTAGGCGATCGGCGCCCCGAAGAGCGCCATCACGCCGTCGCCGATGTACTTGTCCACCGTCCCGCCGTGCTGCACCACCACCTGATAGATGCGCTCGAAGATCTGGTCCATCAGGGCCTTGATCGTCTCGAGCCGGTGCAGGGCGCTGAGCTTGGTGAAGTCCACCACGTCGGCGAAGGCCACGCTGACCGTGCGGATCTCGTCGGGGAGCTCGCCGCGCCGCGCGCTCCGCCCGTCGACCGCCCCGGCCTCAACCCCCGCGAGGAGCTCCCCGCAGGCGCCGCAATAGCGGTGGCCGCCCGGATTCGCGAAGCCGCAGCTTCCACACTCGCTTTCTCTGACGATCGCCACGTGGCCCTCATCGTTGCACGCCGCGGCGGCACCGTGTCAATGGAAGCCGCAGCGGCCGCGCTCGCCACGACCATCGGGCTCCTGCTATCCTGCGCGGACCATGCGCTCCGACCTCGGCCGACGCGCGGCCCCGGCCACCGCGCCGCCACCGAGCGCCCTCCTCCCCGAGCTCTGCGCGCTCTTCGCCGCCCTCCTCCTCGGGCTCGCCGACGCGCTCTTCCTGGCGACCTCCCCAACCCGCGAGGGGGCCGGACTCATTCCCGTCGCGCTCGCTACCATCTTCTTCACCGCGGCGCTCGCGGCCGTCGCGCTGCGGCTCGGCGCCTGGCTGACTCGCCTCGGACACGCCCCCTGGCTACGCGCGCTGACCCTCGCGCTCCTGGCGCTCCCCGTGACCCTGCCCGTCAGCTTCGCTCTCTTTCGCGGGACCGGTATCGCCGCGCGCCCGGTGGCGAGCTACGGGCCCTACCTCGCCGCGACGCTCCTCTTCGCCGCGACGCTCCTCGGCGCGCGCGCGACGCTGGCCCTCGCGCCCCGCCTCGAGCGCGCCCGCTGGCCTCTCGCCCCGCTCGCCACGGCTCCGCTCGCCGCAGCCCTGCTCGTCGGCCTCGCGGACCGCCGCCTCTACCCGAACCAGTACGAATACCTGCACTGGGTGCTGCTCCTCCTCACCACGCTCTGCCTGCTCGCCGGCGGCCTTCTGCTCTTTGCCCGGCTGCGTCCCACCGCCGTGCGGTGGCTCGCGCCCGCCGCGCTCGTCGCGTCGCTCGGCCCCTTCGTCTGGGCCGCCCTCCACGCGCTGCCCACCCACCGCGCGCGCCAGCTCTTCGCCGAGCGCACGCACGTGGCCGCCCGCCTGGTCGCCACGTACCGGAGTCTGCTCGACCTGGACCGCGACGGTCATTCCGTCGTCTTCGGCAACCGGGACTGCGACAACCACGACCCCTCGGTGCACCCCTTCGCCGAGGACCTCCCCGAGAACGGGCGCGACGAGGACTGCGACGGCGTGGACGCTCGCCGCCCGCCCCCGCCGCCGCGCACGGACCGCGTCACGGACCCCGCCGCGTACCGCCGGAGGCTCGCCGGGTGGCGCGCGCAGCCCGACTTCCGCCGGCACCTGGACCGCACGAAGGGGATGAACGTGGTCCTGCTGCTCGTCGACACGCTGAGAGCCGACGTGCTCCGCCCCTCCGCCGAGGCGCGCCGCAGCTACCCCCGGCTGACCGGACTCCTCGCGTCGGCCCAGTCGTTCGAGCGCGCCTTCTCTACTGGCGCAGGAACCGACATCGGCATGGCCACCGTGCTCACGGGCCAGCTCGACCCCTTCCGGGACGGGCACCCGACCCTCTTCGAGCGCTTTCAGCGCGGCGGCTACAGCACCTACGGCGTCTACCAGCGAGAGGTGGAGCGCTGGCTGGGGCGCCAGATCCGCTTCCAGAGGGGGCTCACGAAGCGCCACCTGGTGGTGAACGACCCCTACCGCCGCGACGTGGGGACGCAGGCCACCGCCGGCATGGTGGTAGACGCCGGGATCTCCTTTCTCGAGCAGCACCGCAGCGGTCCCTTCTTCCTCTGGCTGCACTTCTTCGACGTGCACGAGCACCATCAGATCGACCCCGCCACGCTCCCCGACCCCGCGGCGTACCGGGCGCGACGCGGCCTCCCTTTCTATCGCAGCCTGCTGCGCTACGTGGACGGCGAGATCGGACGCTTCCTCGACGCGCTCTCGCGGCGCGGGCTCGACGACCGCACCATCGTCGTGCTGGCCAGCGACCACGGCGAGGGTCTGGCTCAGGCGCCCCGCCTGCCGCTCCACCACGGCGACGTGCTCTTCAACCCGCTCATCCACGTTCCCCTCGGGATGCGTCTACCGGGCCTTCCCGGCCGCCGCCTCGCGGTGCCCGTCAGCCTCGCCGACCTCTATCCGTCGCTCGCCGACCTCTGCGGTCTCCCCTCCGGCGAGACCCACGGCCTCAGCCTGCTCCCCTACCTCTTCGGCCTGCGGCAGAACGAGCTCCGCTCGCTCGAGCGCCCGCTCCTGCTGAACGAGGTCAAGCAGCACGGGATCATCGTCTGGCCCTGGAAGCTGCTCGTCTGGCGGGACCAGGGGCTGGCCGAGCTCTACGACCTCGCCTCGGACTTCGGAGAGACGAGCAACCTGGTCGACGCGTTGCCCGACCGCGCGCGCTCCCTCTCGCGACTTCTGGGGAGCTACCAGCTCCCCGTCATCGACCGCCTGAGCGCGGTGCGCCGCCCTCGCTGAGGGGCCAGAGCGCCGAGAGGGCCAGCCCGCCGAGGAGCGCGAGCCCGACCCCCAGCGCGGTCGAGGCCCACGGCGTCCAGACGGCGTCGAGCGGCGGCGTGCGCCACGGAGCGCCCGACGCGCAGAGCAGGGCGAGCCCCGGCGCGAGGGAGGAGAGCGCGAGCAGCAGCGCGCGACGCGCGATCGTAAGCCCGAGGCGCGCGAGCCCCACGAGCTGCAACCCGAGCACGGGCAGCGCGACCAGGCTCGCCAGCAGGAGCTTGCCGGGCAGCGCAGGGTAGACGTAGGCCCGGGAGAGGGAGGGCGCACCGTAGACGAGCCAGACCGTCCCCGTCGCGCAAGCGAGGCTCCAGGGGAGCGCGAGAAGCGCGGCGAGACCGGCGCGTCTCACCCCCCGCAGCCCGCGGCGAAACGGCACGACGAGAAGCAGCGGCGCGAGGAGCCACGCCCACTCGGCGGCGCTCCGCTCGGGTGGAGCGGGAGGGAGCGGCGCCGGAGCCCCGGCCAGCAGCGCCTCGCGCGTGCGCCCCTCGGCACAGGGGGGCGGAGGCACGCCGAGCTGGCCGGCGAAGAGCGTCGCGAGCTCGGGGATGGCCGCCGCGCGCCGGGTGCCCGCCGGAAGCCCCGCTCCCACCGCGCAGGCCCGCACGTACCGCACCTCGCGCTCGAGGCCTCCGTGGCCCCCCTCTGCAAGGTGGCCGTGGTCGGAGAGGACGACCACCGTCTCACCGGTCCGTCGAGCAGCCGCGACCTGACCGACCACGCGGCCTGCGGCCTCCGCGGCCCATCGGTACTCCGGGGACGCGCCCCCGTGGAGGTGCCCCGCGCGGTCCACCGCCAGCAGGTGAACGAAGACGAGCGCGGCCGAGGAGGCAGAGGCGCGCGCCACCTCGCGTCGCATCACCGTCGGCGCGAAGAGCTCCCCCCGACGGGCGGGCGCCACGATCTGGGCGAAGGGGAACGAGGCGACTAGGTGCCGGTACCCCTCGGCCACCGCGATGGCCGTGCCTCCCGCAGCACGCACCACCTCGACGAGCGACGGCACGACGGGCTTCGCGAGCCCCTCTTCGCGAAAGAGAACCCCCGTGCGCTGCTGCCACGCCCCGGTCCACAGGGCGTGCTGGACCGGCAAGGAGATCGAGGGAAAGCCGACGTCGAGGTCGAGCGAGAGACCCCGGTCGCAGAGAGAGCGCAGCTCGGGCAGCGCATCGGCCGCGGCAAGCGAGAGCCCGTCCACGAGCACCACGCGCAGCCGCCCGAGGAGCGCGGGTGGGGTAGCCGGATCGACGGAGCGGCAGGAGACCACCCGGGGCGGGCCGTCGCGAAACCAGCTCCGGACGTAGAGGCGCCGCATCCAGTACACGCCGCCGGCCAGCGCGAGGAGGGCCAGCGCCACACGCACGCTCCCCCACCACCTCCGGGTCGACGGGAAGGGACTCGGTGCGCTCTCCGGGGTCATCGACGCGCGGTCTCCTGGTGCGGCGCTGCTGCGCTCCTCGAGCCTATCCGATCGCGCGAAAGCGAGCGCGCCGCCCTCCGCCCTTCAACGGGGTTCGAACTCTCCCGGTCGGGCCCCCCGCCCCTCGGCAAACCGGCCGGCCTGTGACACACTGGAGGTGAGACCGCCACCCATGTCGCGCTCAGATCGTCCGCCGGGCGGGGCGCCACCTCCGCCGACCGCGCCGAAACCTTCCGCGCCGCTGCTCCGGCACCGCGAGCTGCACGTCATCACCGTGGAGGATCTCAAGCCCGTGCGTCCCGGGGCGGCGAAGACTCCATCGGCCGCGCTCCCCGGGAGCCCCGACGCGATCCTCGAGCTCCCCACGCGTCCCTGGCTTGGACCGAGCGACGGCGCGCCCGTCGGCAGCGCCGCGGCCCCGACCGCGCCCGAGACCACGCTCCCCGAGCTGCAAGGGCTGCCGGTGACCGATCCCGACGGCCCGGCGGCGCCACCGCCCGAGGACGCCGAAGCTCCCCTCGGCCCCGCGGCTCGACCGCCGCTCGCCGCGTTCGCGCCCCCTCCGGTGGCCGTTCCGACCGACGAGGAGCGGGTCGCCCTGCCCCGGGCCCCCGTCGAGGCCCTTGTCGGCCCACCGCCCCGCGACTGGGGCAAGGGCCTCGCCATCGCTGGCCTCGTGACAGCGCTCGTGGGCGGAGCCGCCGCAGTGGCGGTCTGGGTTCTGCGCGAGCCGCCGGCATCCGTCGAGAGCGCGCTGCCGGGCGGTGCGACGCTCGACGCGGGCCCCGCGACGGACGACGTGGGTGCGCCCCCGAGTGCAGGCGAGGTGACCGCTCCGCACGACCCTGGCGCCACCGGAGGCGCTGCCCCTCCCGAGGCAGCGGAATCGGATGAGGCGGACGCGCCCCCCGTCGTCCCCGGCGCGCGCGGGCCCCGCCCCACCGCCCGGCCGGGAGGTCGCCCGAAGGCCGCGCACGGGCCGCGCGGCCGGAAGACCGCAGGTCAGGCCGCGCACCGCGGTTCCACGCCGCCGCACCGAGGAACCGAGCACCGCCCCTCGCAGGTCGACCTTAAGGACCCGTTCGGCGCGGGCGCGCCGCGAAGGCGTTGATCGGACAACCGTGCGGGACGGAGAAGGGCCGGGCTCTCAGCGGCGCTTCGCGCGCTCGAACTCCAGCAGCCGACGCAAACCCTCGTCCACGCCGACGACCGGCGCATACCCGAGCTCGCTGCGCGCCCGACCGATGTCCGCGACGGAAGCCCGGATGTCGCCGGCCCGCGCCTCGCGGTGCTCCACCTGCAGGGGGCGGCCCGCCAGGCGACCCAGAATCGCCACGAGCTCGTTCAGCGAGGTGCGCTCCCCACACCCCACGTTGAAGCAGCGCCCCCGCGCGGCCGGGACCGTCGCCGCGAGGAGGTTCGCGTCCACCACGTTCTGCACGTAGACGAAGTCGCGACACTGCTCGCCATCCCCGAAGACGAGCGCCGTCGCGCCGGTGAGCGCGCGGTCCACGAACACGCTGATCACCCCCGAGTAGGGGGAGCGCGGGTCCTGCCGCGGCCCGAAGACGTTGAAGTAGCGCAGAGAGACCGTCTCGACGCCGTAGATCTGGTTGAACACGCCCAGGTAGTACTCGCCGGTGATCTTCTCCACGCCGTAGGGCGAGACCGGGGCGGGGGCCATCTCTTCGACCTTCGGCAGCCTCGGATCCTCGCCGTAGACCGCCGCCGAGCAGGCGAACATCACCCGCCGCACGCCGCACGCTCGAGCCGCCTGGAGCACGTTGAAGGTCCCCTGGATGTTCACGTCGTGCGATTCCTGCGGGTGCTCCACCGAGTACGGGACCGAGACGATCGCCGCCTGATGGAAGACCAGCTCGCACCCGGTCGCCAGCTCGGAGAGCCGCGCCGCATCGCGGATATCCCCTTCGACGAAGCGCAGCCGGCGCTCCACGGAGGCCAGGTTCGCTCGATGTCCGCTGCTCAGGTTGTCGAGCACCACCACCTCGTGGCCGTCTCCCACGAGCCGTTCCGCCAGGTGGGAACCGATGAAGCCGGCCCCTCCAGTCACCAAGACCTTCACGCGTGCGCCTCCTCGTCGTCGAACGTTGCTCTCTCGGTCCGTCGCCCGCGTCCACCGCGTCGCCCCGCTGCCGACGGATTCGCCCCATGATAGCGGCCCCCGGCCTCGCGGCACCAGCGTCTTGCTCGCCCGCGCGGCTCGCGCGTATCATCAGAGACTACTCTCGTCATCATGCACGCGTGGCTACAAAGGGAACCGGGGCTCCACCGCCTTCGCGACGAGGCTCGTCGGCTGGCTCGCCGCGCGCGCGCCGCGTGGTGGATCATCCTGCCGGTAGCCGTCCTCGGCGCCGCAGCCGTGGCCTGGCTCGACGCCCGGCGCGTTCCGAGGCACACCGCGCGCATCGCCTTCCGCCTCGAGGAGGAGCGGCTCCGCGGTCGGGCCGAGATCCTGTCGCGTCGCGACCTGGAGAGCTACCTCGTCCACGGCCTCCTCACCAAGCAGCGTCTCCTCGAGGTGATGCGGCGACGGGGCCTCCTCGGCGCACAGCAGCTCGCGGACCCCACGACCGCGCTCGAGGCGATGAGCCGCAACCTGAAGGTCGAGATCTTCCGCGACTACTTCCTCGATGAGGAGATCCCCGAGGAGGCCCCCCGCTCCGCTCGCATCACGCTCCACTTCACCGCGTCCGCGCCGCAGCTCGCGCTCGACGTCGTGCGCGACATCGGCCAGGTCCTGCTCGAGCAGAAGGCCGCCGCCCGCAAGAGCTTCGCCGAGGCCCTGGTCCGAACGGCCGCGCGCGTGGCGGAGCGCGAACGCGCCGCGCTGGGGCAACTACGAAAGGAGCGCACCCGCCGCGTGGCCGAGCTGGCCCAGCTCCCCGCCGACGGAGGAGTCGCGAGCCACCGCCTTCGGACCGACGTGGCGCACCTCACCTCCGAGATCGACGCGGCGGAACAGCAGGTTCGCGAGGCGGAGCGTCGCCTCGCCGCCGCGCAGCTCGGGGCCGGGCTGGAGCGCCAGCGCCTCACCCTGCAGCTCCACCCCATGGACGACGGGATCGTGGACCGGCCGTGGCTCACGCGGCGCGAATCGCACGTGCTCTTCGGTCTCGGAGCGTTTTTCGGGCTGCTCTTCGCGGGCGCCGTGGCCGCCGGGCTCCTCGACACGCGGGTCTACCTGACCGAGGATCTCCGCCGGCTCGGCCTCGGGACGGCCGGTCACCTCCCCCCGTTCAAGGGCATGGACCGGCACGCCCGTCTGCTGCAGATCATCCAGGAGCCGGAAGGAAGGCGCATATGATAGGATCCGTGTATTCATGAGCCTGCAGGCAGCCAGTGCGTGGCATGAGGGCCAGCGAGCCGACCAGCTCCTCAGGACCTGGCTCACCGTCAGGCGCAGTCTCCGTCACTGGTGGATCGCCCTGGTCCTCGCCGCCCTGGGCACGATCGGCGGCGGCCTGGTGGCGCGGCGGCTGAAACCCACCTTCGTCTCCGAGACGAGCTTCCTCTACCGCGACGTCACGCAGACGGCCGCCCTCGGGGCGGTGGAGCAGGAGCGCATCTCCACCCAGCTCATCGGGCCCCGCCTGAAGGAGCTGCTCCTGGCGCGGCCCCGGCTCCACGCCCTGATGGCCAAGCATGGCCTGCACGGCGACCTGCTCGCGCGAGGGGCGACCGAGGAGGCGATCGAGCTCTTCCGCAAGAACGTCAGCTTCACCGTCCAGGGGGGCGACATCTTTCGCGTGGCCTACAGCGGACCGGCGCCGCAGGTGGCGCAGGCGGTGACGCGCGAGCTGGCGGAGTCCGTGATCGAGGACGACCTTCGCCTGCGGCACGAACAGACCACCGGCCGCATGCGCTTCCTCGAGGGCGAGCGCCGCCGCGCGGAGCTGGAGCTCCGCCGCAAGGAAGAGGGGGTCGCACGCTTTCTGGCCAAGCACCCCGAGTTCGCCCTGGAGACGCAGGCCGGCAGCGGCGACGGTTCGGGGGGCCTCGGCGCGTCGATCCGCGTCGCGCGTCGCGAACAGGAGAAGGGGGCCGATCGCACCACGCTAGCCTTGCAGCGGCAGGCGGAGCGCATCCGCCGGCAGCTCGGCGGCGGACGGGCGAGTGGCGGTCGAGAAGATCCGCAGCTCGCCTCGGTGCGCGACGCGGCCCGCGACGAGCTGGCGGAGGCCGAGCGCACGCTGGCGAGCCGCCGGACCCAGTTCACGGAGATGCACCCCGACGTGCGGGCGGCGAAGGCGCGACTGGCGGCCGCCCGCGCGGCGTACGAGCGGGTCAAGCGGGCCATGGCCGCGGGGACGAAGGCGGTCCTTCCGACGGCGAGCCCCGAGGAGCTGCGGCGTCAGCTCGCGCAGCTCGAGGAGCAGATCGCCGGCCGCAAGTCCCGCACGCCGAAGAGCGTGAAGGCCGCGCGCGACGACGAGCAGGTCAAGGGCATCGTAGCCCTCGAAGTGGAGTGGACCCGATTGAACCGCGACGCCACGGAGGCCCGAGCCCGCTACGCCCTGCTGGAGAGCAGCCAGTTTCGCGCCTCGCTCGCCGCCAGCTCGGACGTCAGCGGCGAGTCCGCGCAGCGCGCGATCATCGACGGTGCGAATCTGCCGAGCAAGCCCACGGGGCTGGCGCCCAAGCTGATCCTCGCGCTCTCCGCGGCGGGGGGATTCCTCCTCGGGTTCTTGATCATGCTGGGCCTGGCGCTGGTGGACGACCGCATCTGCTACCGCGCGGACGTGTCGCGTCTCGAGCTCGCACCGCTGCTCGTGGCGGTGCCCCGCACGCCGCTGCGCCGCAAGCCGCACGCCGCCGCACCGAAGGCCGCGCGCCGGGGAGGAGGGATCGGTGAGTGACCCACGCGTGAAACGTCCGCGAGAGCAGCCCCCGCACCAGGACGGGTCGGGGGGACGACCTCCGGTGGAGCCACCGGGACGCGGGCAGGTCGCGTCGCCGCACACGACCCCCTACGCCCGCCAGTTCGCCGGGTCGCAGATGAACGAGATGACCAACGTCGCCGGCAGCGTGGGCGGCTCCGCGTGGGACGCGGAGGAGGGCGGGCTTCACGGCGCGCGAACCTCGCTCACCACCCCCGTCGGCGCTGGCCCCGTGCCGCCCGTGGACTGGTCCGACGAGAGCGCGGCTCCCCGCCCGCTCCCCGCCACGCGCGAGCGCGCGGCACCCCCGCGTCGCCCGAGCGGCGGCCACGATGCGGCGACGCCGGCTCAGGCCCCCAAGGCCGCAGCGCCGGCCGTCGCCCCGCCGCGCGAGCCGATCCCGACCGCCCCGCCCCGCCCGGCCGGGCTCGACGCGCTCCCCACCGACTTCATGAACCGCACGGTGATCGTTTCGAGCCGCGCGACCCGCGTGGCCGACGGGAGCGAGGTGCAGGAGGCGAGCAGCGAGCCCCGCTCGGCGCCTGAGCCGGCGGAGATGGTCCGCATCCAGGTACAGGACGGCGGCGCGTCGCTGCGGGACCGGCGACTCTTCGTCTTCCTCGACCCCGAGTCACCGCAAGCCGCGGCCTTCCGCGTGCTGCGCCACCGCCTCGTAGAGCGCGGCGACCCGCGCACGGTGGTGGTCACGAGCGCCCTGCCCGGCGAGGGGAAGACCACCTGCGCGGCGAACCTCGCCGCGGCGATGTCCGAATGCGGCAGGGCCCGCGTGCTGCTCGTGGACGGTCATCAGCGCGCCCCGGGGCTGGCTGGCATCTTCGGCATCCCCTCCCCGCCCTGTTTTCTGCAGCAGGCGCTGGCGCAGAAGGAGCGGCCCGGACGCCCGTGGTCCATCTTGCAGGTGGGCTCGCCGTGGCTGCACATGGCGGCGGTGGCGCCGGGCTCTCCCGAGCGAAAAGGGATCTTCGACGGTCGCGCCTTCGAGATCGCCCTCGATCAGCTCAAGCGCCTCCCGTACGACCACATCGTCATCGACGCCCCACCGGTGCTCGGGAACGCCGACGTGAACCTGATGCAGGACGCGGCCGACGGCGTGCTCTTCGCGCTGTGGGCCAGACGGTCGAGGGGACGCCACCTGCGCCAGGCCATCGACCAGCTGACCACCGCTCGCCTGCTCGGCGTCGCCCTGCTCCAGGCCTAGACCTCGGTGCGCGCCGCCCCGCTCGCCGTCGACGCCGCGCCGCTACCGAGACCCTGGCCGAGTCACGCCGTGCGCGCCGGATGCATCAGCGTGGCGCAGCAGCTCCGCGCGGCGGGATGGCAGTGCGTCGGCCTCTGCCCGGCGAACGCGCGCGTCTGCGTCGCGCCGGCGATGCTCCTGCTCGCCCATGCGCTAGTGGATGTGAGCGACCAGCCGGTGGCCGCGATCGACCCCGACGTGAGCGGCGCCTTCATCGAGCCCACCGGCGCCGCCCCCTTCGGACCGCCGGACTCGTTGCTCACCGTCGTGGAGTGCGGCCCGAAGCTGCGGGCCATCGTCCCCCGCGCCGCCGGACCGGCCGGAGCCGCCGGACCGCAGCTTCGTCTGGCGCTGCACCACGCTCGCCCGCACTTCGCGCACCTGCTCGCCGACCTGTCCTCGTTCTTCCGGCTGGGCGACCACCTGAACGCGATGGAGCTCCTCGATGCGATCGTGATCGTGGCGCGCGCGGGTCACGTCACGGAGGACCAGCTCCTCCGGCTGCGCTACGACCTCCGCGTCGCGCCGAGCATCAGCGTCCTGCTCATCGGGTAGGCGAGTCAGCGCCCGGTGCGGTGCCAGAACATCACGAGCGGCGTCATGACGATGATCCGGAGGTCGGTCCGGACGAACTCCCAGAAATCCTCGAGGACGACCGAGTAGGCGAAGTCGTAGAGCATCTTCGTCCGCATGTCGTCGGCCACCGAGTCGTCGATGCCGTCGATCTCGAACGGATTGATGAGCGTGCGCTTCAGCTCGGCGAGCTCGCTGTCCTGCGCGAGACGCCCGGAGTACGAGAGGCTGACCTGCGCCAGCCCGGTGAGCCCCGGCTTCACGCCGCGCATCCGCTCCTCGAAGAACGGGATCGTCAGGGCCAGGTTCCGCAAGAGCTCCGGGCGCTCGGGGCGTGGCCCCACCAGGCTCATGTCCCCCCGCAGCACGTTGTAGAGCTGCGGCAGCTCGTCGAGCCGCGTCTTGCGCAGCACGCGACCGACGGAGGTGATGCGCGGATCTCCCTGCTTGGCCAGCGTGGCCCCGCTCTTCGCCTCGGCGTCCACCACCATGGTGCGGAACTTGTAGACCCAGAACTCGCCGAAGCTGCCGTCCCCGGCACCGCTCAGCATCCCCGCCCGTCGCTGCCGGTAGAAGACGGGGCCCCGGGACGAGGCGCGGATCGCGGCGGCGATGACCCCTGCTACCGGCGCCGCGGCCACGAGGGCCGCCCCGCCGACGGCCAGGTCCAGGATGCGCTTGGCAATGCGAACCGACGGAATCATCGCGATGGGCTACGGTTGCTGGTCAGTATGACGGTCGCGGCCCTGACAGGTCAAGCTTCCCGCCCGTCGGGCCCAGCGCGCTCAGCCCCGCCGCACGAGCTCCGCGTGGATCGCGTCGAACCGGGCCACGGCCGCGCGCCAGGTGTAGACGTCCACCACCTTGGCGCGCCCCGCCACCCCCAGGCGTCGTCGCCTTTCCGGGTCGCGCAAGAGCTCGACCACGCGTCGGGCAAAGAACGCCGGCTCGTCGGCGAGCAGGATGTCCTCGTCGTCGGTGACGTCGAGCCCCTCGGCGCCGATGCGGGTCGAGACGATCGCCTTGCCCATCGCCATCGCCTCGAGGATCTTGATGCGCGTTCCGCCGCCGATCCTGAGCGGCACCACGTAGACCTGTCCGCGCGCCACGTAGGGCCGGATGTCCGGCACCGTCCCCGTGAGCTCGACCCCCGGCGTGGCCTCGGCCAGCCGCTTGAGCGCCGCCGTGGGCTGCCGTCCCACGACCCACACCTTGACCGCCGGCTCCTGCTGGCGCACGAGCGGGAGGATCTCCTTCACGAAGTACGAGATCCCGTCCTCGTTGGGTAGCCAGTCCATGGACCCGGTGAAGACCAGGTCCGTCCCCTCGGCGGGCGTCTCCATCGGGTGGAAGTAATCCACGTCCACGCCGTTCGGGATGGTGGAGGTGGTCGTCACCCCGTACTCGCTGGCCAGCGTCTCGCGGTCCTGGTCCGAGACCATGATGCTGTGATGGAAGCTCTTGGAGGCGGCCTCCTCGTACTGGCGGAGCTTGAGCCACTGCAGGTGATAGAGGGCCCTCGCGAGCGGGTTCGTCTCCTGCTCGAAGCGCCGGCGCGCGATCACCGCCTCTACGTTGTGCTGGGAGAGGATCTTCGGGAAGAAGGCCACGTTCATCATGTTGCGCGTGGTGTGCAGGAAGTCGCACACCAGCACCTGCGGCTCGACCTCTGCCACGAGCCGGCGGATGGCCCGCTCCATCGCCGGCGCGTAGTGCCGCGCCACGCTGAAGGGGAGCGAAGAGACCATGTTCCGCGCGAGCTGAAAGAGGTAGCGCGGACTCCCCCGCGGAGGGTCGGCCCAGGGGACGGTCTCGACCCGGGCCGCGATCGCGCGCAGCCGGTCGAGGTCTTCCGGCGCGTCCGCTTCCCGACGGAAGCAGACCACGCTCACCTCGTGCCGGCGAGCCAGCTCCTCGAGCAGCTTCGAGGACCGGATCTTTCCCCCGGTGTCGGCCGGATAGGGCACCTGCCCGGTGTGAAAGAGGATGCGCATGGGTCGAGCCCTCCTCGCCGCTGCGCTACGCCCCGGCCCGCCGTCGGCCGATGTAGACCAGGTACGGGCTGAAGAAGGCGGTCTCGTAGCCGCCGAAGCCCGCGCGAATCAGCGCGGCGTCGAGCCCCATCTGGGCCACCCGGCGCGCGTGGGTGAAGAGGGTCTTGAGCGGCGTGTCCCGGTTGTCGAGCACCTTGAGGTTGTAGGTCCCCGCGTAGCCGCAATAGAGCGGCTCGAGCTCCGGGTGCGCGAAGGCCTGGCGAAACCCCTCGAGCGTCATCAGGTCCAGGTTGTGGACCTCGAAGAGGCTCGGGTCCATGAGCCGCATCAGCACGCCGCCCATCCCCCTGAAGTTGGGGATGTCGATGGCCACGTACCCGCCGGGGCGCACGAGGTTGACGTGCAAGCCGACCACGTGCGCCGGATCGCCGAAGTGCTCGATGAAGCCGTCCGAAAAGGCCACGTCGAAGGCCCCGGCGTACTGGCGCTGAAACGCGTCGGAGAAGAAGTCCTGGTGGATGACCTGGGCGGGGTCGATGCCGTGCTCCGCGAAGAGTCGCCGGTTCAGCTCGACGCCGTGCTCGGTGTATTCCACCCCGTAGACCTGATAGCCCTGGTTGCGGCGAAAGGTGATCAGGTTGTGCCCGGGGGCGCTGCCCACCTCCACCAGCTTGTACTGGCTCCCCCGCGGCAGGTACCGCGGCATGAGCATGTTCCAGACGAAGTGGTTGGCATACGATCGCTCGAGCTCGTGGAACGCCCGATAGAGCGCCGTCTGCTTCAGTCGCGCCTTCAGCGAGCGGCCGGCCGCACCCTCGTCGACCGCGCGCTGGCGACCGGCGTACGAATCGTCCCAGAACTTCTCCTCCGTCAGCCGCTCCATCGCTCGAGCATCTCCTCTTCCGCCGGGGCGGCCAGTATAGCACGCACGCCGGTTCTGACACCGCATGGTGGGCGCGCGAGCGCCTGTGGTACGATGAGCGGAACCTTCGCATCGGACCAACGTCAGGCCCCCATCGTGTCGCTCGCCACCAGCGCTGCTCGCGGCGCCCTCTGGACGATAGCCCTCGGTATCGCGACCCGTGCACTCGGCCTGGTGAGCACCTTGCTCATCACGCGCTACGTGTCGCCGGGGGACTATGGCGAGCTCTCGGTGGCCGTCGTGCTGGTCTACACCACCGACGTGCTCTCTCGCTTCGGCCTCTTCCAGTACTTCCTGGCCAAGCCGGAGGCCGACCGCGCCGACATCTTCCACGCCACGGTCTACAACCTGGTGCTGATCCTCCTCGGGGCGGGGCTGCTCTTCGCCTTCCGCTGGCCCCTCGGGCCCCTCTTCGACGCGCCGAGGATGGCCCTCTATCTGCCGGGGCTCGCGCTGGCCGTGGTCATCGAGCGCTTCACGCTCGGGCCCGCGCGCATCCTCTGGCGCGACCTACGCTACGGCACGGTCCGTCTCTCCTCGGCCGCCGGCGACGTCGTCTACAGCATCGTGACCATCGGCTTCGCCATGGCGGGCTGGGGGGCCACCTCGGTGGTGCTCGGCAACATCGCGCGCGCCCTGGTGGTGCTGCTGCTGATCGTTCGCGCCGCGGACCGACGCGAGTGGCTGTCGCCGACGCCGCTGCGCTGGGAGCCCACGCGCCGGCTCTTCGCCTTCGGCCTCCCTCTCTCGGTGGGAAGCATCGCCAGCTTCGCCTCGCGCCGCTGGGACAACCTGGTCATCTCCCGGGTCTTCGGCCCGGCCGCGGTGGGACTCTACAACCTGGCCTACAACCTCGCGGAGCTGCCCGCGAGCTACCTCGGCGAGGAGATGGCGGTCGTGCTGCTCCCCGCCTTCGCGCGGCTCAGCCCCGATCGGCGGGCGGCGAGCCTCGTCCGCTCGACCGCGCTGCTCGCCCTGGTCGTCGCGCCGGCCGCCGCGGGCCTGGCCGCCGTGTCCGACACCCTCGTCTCGCTGCTCTTCGACGCGCGCTGGGTCGGCCTGGCGCCGCTCGTGGCCGTACTCGCCCTCTCGGCCTTCGGCCGCGTCGCCGCCTCCACCGTCGTGTCGTACCTCCCGGTGCGCGACCGGCCGGGCGCCGTGATGTGGCTCGAGATCTTCAAGGTGGCCACGCTTCTCGCCGGGATCGCCCTCTCGGCGCGGCTGGGCCTCATCTGGGCCTGCGGGGCCGTGGTGCTGGCCTTCACCCTGCACGCCCTCGCGGGGATGTGGGTCGTCGCCCGCCTGGACGGGATCTCGATGCTGGGCCTGGTGGGTGCCGCGGTCCGTCCGCTCCTCGCGGCGGGTCCCATGGTCGCGGCCGTCTTCGGCGTGAAGCGCGGGCTGGCCGCCGTCGGCCTCACGAGCCGACTCCTCTCGCTCTCCGCGCAGATCGCCACGGGCGGCCTGGTCTACGTCGCCCTCGCGCTCGTCCTCGTGCGAGGCACGGCCCTGGACCTGCTGCGCGTGGTGCGGGACGCGCTCTCCCGGCGGCGCGGCAAGACCGAGGTTGCGACGACGACGCCCCCCGCGAGCGAGGCCACCGACTCCGCCGCAGAAGGGAAAGGAACATGAACCGGCTGACTCTCCTCGTCCTCCTGGCGACCCTCGCTCCGGGCTGCCACAACGCCCGCGACACCGACCCCGACGGCGGCGGCCCGACGGAGACCGGGACGAACGACCCGGCCCCCGCCCCACGGATCGCCCTCGACTACGACTATCGAGGGCTGCGCCTCGGGCAAGCGCTGGAGCTCCGCGGCGAAGCGTCGTGCGCGGGCTCGTGGGCTCCGTGCTCCTACGAGTGGGCGCTCGGCAACGGCCAGACGGCGACGGGGCTCACCCCGGGAAAGGTCTCCTTCACCAAGGTCGGGTTCTACCTCCCCACCTTGACGGCCGTCAGCGCGCGCGGAACGCGGCACTCGGCGCAGGCGCACCTCGCCGCGTGGGACGGCACCTTCCGCGACGACTTCAACCGACCGGCGCTGGACCTGGATCAGCGCGGCTGGCGCAAACCCGACGAGGAGACGAAGTGGACCCTCGAGCAGGACCGACTGACCTGCGAGACCGCCCTCCACCGCCCGGGTTCCTCGTCGCTCACGGCGTGGCCCGAAGCGCGCGACGTGCGCGTGGAGGTCACCGTGCGGCGCAACCCCGACCCCACCTTCGACCGCTGGACGGACGTCATCCTGCGCCTCCATCCCACGAAGCGCTCCCGCAGCTTCTACCGCGTGCGCCTCTGGGAGGAGACGGCGCCGAACAACGGCATCGAGCTGGCCGTCTTCAAGATCGAGGAGACGTCGGAGACCCAGCACGGCGTGCTGATCAGCGACCCGACCCAGGCCTGGAGCACGAAGGCGGAGCGCTGCAAGAGCTGCGCGTACCGAGAGGGCTACCCGAGGGGCGAGGACATCCGCGTCGTGGTGTCTCTCGTGGGCAGCGAATTCGAGCTCTCGGCGAGCAGCCCGACGCAACCCTCCACGCCGGGGCTGACGCAGAAGTTCAAGGACCCCTCCCCGGCCCCCCACCTCTACGCCGGGCACGTCGGCCTCGCGCTCTTCGAAGGCAAGGCGCAGTTCGACGATTTCTCCTACCGCAGCCTCGACCCGTAGGAGCCCTAGCCCTACCTACGGCACGTACACCACGTCGCCGGAGACGAGCACCAGGTCCTGGTCGGGCCTGCGTCCCGAGGCGATCGCCCGGTAGTCGATCGGGATGCGCACCGCCTTGCCCCCCGGCTTCTTGCGGACGATCACGATGCGCTCGGCCGCGGCGAAGCGGTTCACGTCCCCCGCCATCCCCAGCGCCTCCATGATCGTGACGTAGCGCCGCGGGTTGAACATCCCAGGACGGTCCACGTTCCCCATCACCGTGAAGGAGTAGCTGTGGATCTCTCCCACGGAGACCGTGACGACGGCGCTCGTCTCCTTGAGGTACGGGACCAGCCGCTCCGTGATCTCCTCGCGGAGCTCGGCCACGGTGCGCCCCGCGGCCTTCACGTCGCCGATGAGCGGCATGCTCACGGTGCCGTCCAGGCGCACCCGCATGTTCGTGGACAGGTCGGGGTTCTTCCAGACACTCACGGTCAGCTCGTCGCCCGCCCCCACGACGAACTCCTTGCGGCGAGGGTCCGGCTCGGCGCCGTAGTTGTAGTGGGGCAAGGTCGTCGGGCACGCGGTCATCCCGGCGAGCGCGAATGCCAGCAGCAGGGCTCTCCTCACGGCAGCTTCCTCGTCATCGGTTGGTCCAAGCTCCCCCACACTACCGTGGGCCGCCCGAGATCGCCACGCCGCGCGTGGTCCAGGTCAGCCCGGCGATCAAGGCCCCGTTGATCAGGGCCAGCAGGCCGAAGTCCCGCCCCTCCATGCGCACCCGCCACGCAGGATCGTGTCCGGTCGTGCAGAGGTAGAACGCCCCGCACAGCCCTAGCTGCAGCCAGAAGAGCACGTCGTAGGACATGGAGAGGAAGAGCGAGCCAATCATCAGGCCCCCCATCGCCGTGACCAGCGCCAGGCTCCAGGTCGCGGCGGGAGCGCCCTCCTCGCGGTTCCGGTAGCGACGCACCCCGGAGAGCACCATCTTGAAGGTCACGTACACCACCCCGCTCCACAGGAAGGCCCCCGGCAGGCCCAGCTCCGAGAGCACGAGCAGGTACGAGTTGTGGGCGGTCATGTAGTAGTGCGCGACGAACTGACCGAACCCGACGCCGACCAGCGGGGACGAGGCGAACATCTGCATCCCCATGGCCAGGATCTCGTGCCGCTCGGTGGACGACGCCGCAGCGTCGGGGCGACTGGCGAGCACGAAGATCACCATCGGCGCGAAGAGCCCTACCGCCGCCACCAGCCCTCTCCAGCCGTACCACCGCCAGACGTAGATCCCGAGCGTCGCCGCGAGGACCATGATCCCCGAGCGCGAACGCGTGAAGTACACGCAGGCCACCGCGACCACCAGGAAGAGGGCCAGCAGGATTGTGCGGCTCAGAGTGCGTCGGAGCTCCCAGAGCGCCACGAAGAGCGGCACGGCCATCCCGACGCCCAGCGCGAGCTTGTTCGGGTCGAGCAGCAGGCCGGGGTAGCGCACGCGCCCGTGCGCGACCGACGAGATCCCGAGCAACCCGACGCGTTCGCAGACGTACTCCACGTCGGGCTGGACCTCGCAGTCCACGCGCCGGACGCACGGGCGTCCGTCGGGGACCGCGAAGAGCGAGCCGTGGGGCGAGACGTCCTTGACCACCAGGCACCCGAAGGGCGAGAGCCCCTGGTGGATCATCAGCAGGCAGACGATCGAGATCGACCCCACGAGCGTGCCGGTGAGGAGGTGCAGCCCCGTGAAGGACTGCACTCCCTCGACGATCACCGCGAAGACGCTGAGCGGCGTGATCATCGACGAAAGCGCTCCACCGAGCGCGCGCGGGGCCCTGATGAGGAGCGTGAGGATGGACCAGAGGACGAGGGCGACCACCCACCGCACCTGCGGCGTGCGCTGCAGGCGGGTGATGCGCAGACGAACGTCCAGCAGCACGCCGACGACGGCCAGCCCGCTGAACGCCTCGTACAGCGGCGCGTTCCGAATCGCCTCGATGAAGCTGTGCGGCCGGAGGTAGATGGTCACGATCAGGGCCAAGAGCCCTGCGATACTGAACATGTTTTCCCTGGCTGCCTCAGGATGTCAGTCGGCGCGGGTCCGCGTCAAGGCGAGACGCTCGCGGCGCCGCTTCGAGACGCCTCGCCGCGCCCCTCCCCCGAGGTGCCGACGCCCCAACTTACCCCCTCCGGTCGATCGTGGTAGAGTGCCCTTGTCGCGGTACCTTCGGATCGAGAGGGTGCGCATGGTGGAAGTTAAGCAGGAATTCCGGGGCAAGACGGTGCTCCTGTCGCTCCGGGGCGAGCTGACGGTGTCGAGCCGCCATCAGCTCAACCAGCTCGTTCAAGAACTCGTCGACGGTAACCACGTGCGCGTGATCGTCGACCTGCACGAGCTGACGCTCATCGACAGCGCCGGGGTCGCGGTCCTGGTCTCGCTCTTCAAGAAGGTCCGGCCTCGGGGCGGTGACGTGAAGCTCGTCCGGCTGGTGAACCAGCCTCGCGAGGTCTTCGTGCTCCTCTCGCTCGACCGGGCGTTCCCCCTCTTCGACAGCCTCGAAGCCGCCGAGGCGGCCTTCGCCTAGTCATCTGCGTTCGCGCACGTGCCCAAGCTCATCACGCTAGGCGGAGCCACCCGACGGACGGAGCATCCGTTCGAGGACGTGTGCCTGCTCGGACGAACGGCCCAGTGCCTGGTCTACCTGGGCGACCTCTCCGTCTCGCGCGAGCACGCGCGCATCGTCAAGGTCCCGGACGGCTACCAGATCGAAGACCTCGGCAGCGGCAACGGGACCTTCGTCAACGGCCAGCGCGCCACGCGGCGCATGCTCGCCGACGGCGACGAGGTGATGGTCGGGAACTTCCTCTTCCGCTTCGAGGCCGACGCCGCGCCCAAGAAGATGCTGCAGAACGTGTTGACGGTGGTTCCGGACGACCACGGCGCGCTGATCGCCACCATGACCGAGGCGAAGCTGGCCCTCGCGCCGCCGGGCCTCGAGCGCCTGCAGACCAAGTCCCAGATGGAGACGGAGCTGGCGCAGGCCTACCGCATGCTGGAGGCCACCTACGCCGTGACCTCCGCCATCGCATCGATCCTCGAGCCCGAGAAGCTCTTCAACACGATCCTCGAGTCGCTCTTCAACGTCTTTCCGAACGCGGCGCGCGGGTTCATCCTGCTGCTCGACGAGCGCCAGCAGCTCGTGCCGGCGGCGATCCTGCAGCGGCGCGCCACGATGGCGACGGAGGGGCTCACCATCTCGCAGACCGTGGTGGCGGAGGTGCTGGGGGGCGGGCAATCGGTGCTCAGCCAGGGGGCGGGAGCGGACCGCACCGGCGCGGTGTCTCGCATCTGCGCCCCGCTCGTCGCGCGCGGGCAGACGCTCGGGATCCTGCACATCGAGGGGAAGCGCGGCATGCCCTCGTTCTCCAACGCCGAGCTGCAGCTCCTCACGGGGATCGCGACCCAGGCCGGGATCGCCATCGCCAACGCGCAGCTTCACCAGCAGCTGATGAGCCAGCAGCGGCTCGAGATGGACCTGCGCTTCGCGCGCCGGGTCCAGGAGAGCTTCCTCCCCTTCGGCCCCCCGGAGGTGCCGGGGTACCTCTTCGACCGCAACTACCAGCCGCTCTACTGGGTGGGAGGCGACTTCTACGACTTCATCACCACCTCGAGCGACCGCGTCGGGGTGGTGATCGGCGACGTGACGGGCAAGGGCGTGAGCGCGGCGCTCCTGATGGCGCGCCTGACCTCGGACATCCGCCACTACTCGACGGCGGAGGCGAGCCCCGCCTCGGTCCTCGGCTGGCTCAACGAGAACCTCTTGCTGACCGGCCAGGACGACATGTTCGCCACCGTCCTCTACCTGGTCCTCGACCCTGCGACGGGGGTCGTGACCTTCTGCAACGCGGGCCACCTGCGACCGCTCCTGCGCCAGGTGGACGGCGAGGTGATCGAGCTCGAGGGCCCCTCCAACATGGCGGTGGGCGTGCTGCCCGACCAGGACTTCCAGGAGCAGTCGCTCGAGCTCCTGCCCGGCGAGTGCATCCTCCTCTGCACCGACGGCGTGGCGGAGGCGAAGAACAGCGCCCAGGACGAGTTCGGCATGCACCGGACCGGTCGCGCCTTCGCGGCGAGCCCTCCGGAGCACGCCATCGCGTCGGTCCTGCGCGAGCTACAGCGCCACGCCGGCACCGAGTCCCAGTACGATGACATCACCCTGGTCTCGATCCTGCGCCACGAGTGAGCGGGCGCGCGGTCGTTGTCGCCCTTCGCGGCGTCGGAGCCTGAGCATGCGATCCCCCGTTCCGGTGATGGTCCTCGGCAACCCCTCCGTCACGCAGCTCGGCGTGCTTCGCTGCTACGGCCGTCACGGGCTGGCTCTGGTGCAGGTCGGCTTCGAAGGGGGCCACCCCTCGCCCTCGCGCTACGGGGGCGAGCACCGCACCGTCGGCTCCATCGACCGGCCGGAGACGCAAGAGGAGCTCGCGGCGCTGGTGCTGGAGGTGGGCCGCCGGCTCGGCGCCCCGGTCTTCGTGGTTCCGACCTGCGACCGCACCGCGGTGGCGACGTCGCGCCTTCAGGCCGAGCTCGGAGGCGACCGCTGCCTCGCCCCCTTGCCCGGCCCGGAGCTCGTGTCGGCGCTGGTCTTCAAGGATGAGTTCGCCGAGCTCCTGCGTCGGCATCCCATCGCGCACCCTCTTACCGTGCCCCTGACTCCCACGCTCTCGCTGGAGGAGGTCCGCGCCGAGCTCGCGCCGCCGTGCATCATCAAGCCGGCCAACTCCCCGGCCTTCTGGGAGCGCTACCAGCGCAAGTGCTTCTTCGCCGAGGACGAGGCGCAGCTCGCGCGCTACGTCGAGCTCTGCCAGCGAGAGGGGATCCGGGCCGTGGTGCAGGAGCGCATCCCGAACCCCGCGCTCTATTGCTATGCCACCTACCTCACGCGCGACGGCACAGCCCTCGCCTCGGTCGGCTTTCACAAGCGACGCCAGTGGCCGGTGGACTTCGGCGTGGGCTCGCTGGTGGAGACGCGGCAGGAGGCGGCGCTCATCGCCGAGGGCAACGACTTCCTGCGACGCATTGGCCACCAGGGCCTCGCGGAGCTCGAGTTCGCGCTCGACCCGCGGGACGGGGTGCAGAAGCTCATCGAGGTGAACGCGCGCCCGATCATGCAGAACCGCCTGGCGGCCGCCGCGGGGTGCGACCTGGAGTGGCTGGCCTACTCCGACCTGGTCCTCGGCGAGAGACCAGCGCTGCACGAGCCCACCGAGGGCGTGCGGTGGCTGGGCCTCGACAGCGACCTCGTGGCCGCGGCGACGCTCTTCCGGCGGGGCCAACTCCCGGTGCTCGACTGGCTGCGCTCCTTCGCCGGGGTCAGGGTCGAGGCCTTCTTCGCCCCGGACGACCCCGCCCCCTTTCTGCGCCGGTGGGGCGACCTCGGCTGGCACCTGGCGAAGACGATGCCCCAGCGCCTCGCGGGTCGCTATCGGGGGGTCGGGAGCGCGGGCGACGACGCCTAGCGCCGTTCACGCCGGCGCGCGGTGCGTGGTCCAGCCCAGGTCGCCGATCAGGAAGCGTCGGAGTCCTTCCACCGCCGCCGCGTTCAACGCCACGAAGGTGTGGCTGACCCGGGCGAGGCGTCCGACCTCGGCCGGGCCCGCGAGCTGGGCGTAGGCCGCGAGGCCGTACACGCCGAGCTGCGCCGCGAGCGTGGCGGCGTAGAGCGGCCAGCCGGGAGCCCCGGTGGCGACGAGGGCCACGTTCGAGGCGAAGAGCGTGGCGAGGGCGAAGGGGCAGACGAGACGCAGGAGCTTGTGCGAGACGAACTGCATCCAGAGGCGGTTCTCGCGTGGGTCGAGCAGCCAGGGGAGCTGGGTCAGGAGCTGGAAGTTCCCGGCCAGGGTGCGCGCCTTGCGGGAGAACTCGCCCTCGATCGCCGCCTCGTCGTCGAAGACCTGGGCCGTGGGGACGAAGAGCACGCGACTCCCCTGCCGCACGACGCTCATCGGCACGAAGACGTCGTCGAGCAGGCAGCCCTCGGGGAGCTCGCGAAAGAGCGCGCGCCGGATCGCGTAGAGCGCCCCCGTCGCCCCGACGACCGAATCGAAGCGCCCCTCGGCCTGGCGGATCAGTTTCTCGTAGCTCCAGTAGAGGCCGGGCCCCTGCTCGCGCCCCAGCATCAGCTCGCCGCTCGCCGCGCCCACGGCCGGGTCGGTGAAAACGCGGACGAGGGAGCGCAGCGCCTGCGGGTCGATGCGCTGGCGCGCGTCGCAGAAAAGCAGGAGCTCCCCGCGCGCGCGTGCTACGGCCGCGTTGATGGCCCGAGCCTTGCCCCCCGCCGGGTCGAGCCGCACGAGCTCGACGCCGCGGTGCGCGTAGCGGCCAACGAGCTCGTCGGTACCGTCGGTGGACCCGTCGCTCACCACGATGATCTGTCGCTTCTCCGCCGGGTAGTCGAGCGCGAGCAGGTTCTCGAGCTTGCCGGCCAGGCGCGCCTCCTCGTTGCGGGCGGCGAGCACCACGGTGACCACCGGCTCGAACGCGTCCAGCGCCTCGGAGGAGGGGCGCGGGCGCAGCCGGGAGAGCACGTTGATGAGCAGCGGGTAGCCCGCGTAGGTGTACGCGACCACGCCAAGCGATGACCAGTAGAGCGCGGTGGTGGAAATCCACACGGTGAGGTTCCTCGGGGCTGTGGACGAACGGCCCCGAGTATATCATGCGCCCGGTGCAGCACGGAGGAGCCCGGATGAGCCTCGTCTCCCTCATGTATCACGACGTGGTGGATCCCGACCGCGCCACCGCGAGCGGCTTCCCGAGCGCGGACGCGGCGCTCTACAAGGTCGCGCCGGCGGTCTTCGAGGCGCACCTGCGCGCGGTCGGCGCCACCGGAGCGCTGCGCGTGGCTCCGCCCGCCGAGGCGCTACCGCGGCACGGCGTGCTGCTCCATTTCGACGACGGAGGCGCGAGCGCGCTGCCGGAGACGGCCGACCTGCTCGAGCGCCACGGCTGGCGCGGGATCTTTCACGTCACGACCGGCCGCATCGGTAGCCCGGGGTTCGTGACCGAGGCCGACCTGCGCGAGCTCGCGCGGCGCGGGCACGGCATCGGCTCGCACTCGTGCAGCCACCCGCCCCGCATGAGCGAGCTTCCGGAGCACGAGATCCGGCGCGAATGGAAGGAGAGCCTCGCCCGCCTGGAGCAGCTCCTCGGCCAGCAGGTGCCCTTCGCGTCGGTGCCGGGCGGCTTCACCTCGCGCCAGGTGGAGCGCCTCGCGGCCGAGGAGGGGGTCCGGTTTCTCTTCACCTCGGAGCCGTGCACCTGCGTGCGGAAGGAGGGCACGTGCGCCGTCCTCGGCCGGTACGCGGTGCGTCGCGACACCTCCGCCGTGGAGGCGGCGGCCATGGCCCGCGGGGACCTCGTGCCGCGCTATCGCCAGTGGGCCGTCTGGCAGCTCAAGAAGCCGCTCAAGCGGCTCGGCGGCGAGCGGTGGCTGCGGCTGCGCGCACGGCTCCTGGCCCGGCGCTGAGCCCTGCGCGTGGCGCCCTGCGGCGTACGAAACCCGGGAAGTCCCGGACCACGCTTCGACCTGCGCGATTGACACCCCCGCGTCGCGCGATAGCATATGTAGGGATGCTTCATACGCCGCGTCTCCGCACGGCTCTGACGCTCTGCATCGCGAGCGTGTGCGGGTGCACGGCACGGCTGTCGGGGGGGACCGGGGACCTCGCCGAGAGCGACTACGGGTATCCCGACGGAGGCGGCTGGGTCGACGACCGCGGCATCCTGCGCGACGGCCCAAGCCCCTACGACCTGAGGCCGCCGACCCGCGACTCCCGCCCGCCCACGACGGATCAGGCGGCGCCACCGCCCACCGGCTACTTCCCCATCCAATCGATCTGGTACCAGGACATCTCGAAGGCCCCGCTGGACAGCCAATCAGGGTCCATCATCTCCTCGGTCCAGAACAACGGCGGGTGGGCCTACGGCAGCTTCACCATCGACTTCCTGCTGCACGTGCTCTACGTGGACGACTCCACCTCCTCGCGGCACTTCATCGCCACGGAGGACTTCTACAACCCCGACTGCGACAAGGTGGCCGTGCCGGTACCCAGCGTCGGCTCCATCGAGGGCGAATCGGGCTTCGAATGCACGAATCTGAACCGAGACTGCCACCTGATCGTGGTTCACAAGACGCGCAAGAAGCTCTACGAGATGTGGCGAGCCAACCTCGTGGACGGGGAGTTCTACGGCGGCTGTCTGGCGGTCTGGGATCTCACGCGCGTCTACGGCCCATCGGGGCGGGGCGAGCAATGCACCAGCGCCGACGCGGCCGGCTTTCCGATCGCCCCGCTCACCTTCACCGCCGACGAGGTGAAGGCGGGTGCGATCAATCACGCCCTGCGCTTCGTCCTGCCAAACGACCGCATTCGCAACGGGGTCTACCTCCACCCCGCGACGCATTCCACCCCCTCCACCTCGGGAGGTTCCGACGCGGCGCCCTACGGCGTCCGGTTCCGCCTGAAGGCCAGCTTCGCGATGGACCGGTTGCCGAACGCGGGGGCGCGCGTGGTGGCTCGCGCACTGCAGAAGTACGGCATGTTCCTCTCCGACGGCGGCGGGACGACGCTGACGGCCCAGCACGACCGGTACACCACCGCCAAGTGGAAGGGGCTTCTGGCCTACAACGACCTGTCCGCGTTGAAGGTCAGCGACTTCGAGGTGGTGGATGGCGGGCAACGCATCCCCTACACCGCCCGCTGCGTGCGGAACCCCTGAGACGCGCGCGCTGCCGCGCCGTGGCGCCGGGCCCAAAGGCTCGAATTGACAGCCAACCCCTCTGGGTTAGCATCGGGACGATGTCATCGCTCCGACTGAGGACGCGCGCGACGCTGCTCTGCACCACGGCCACCGTGGCGCTCGCCGGCTGCTCGTCGGGCTCCACGCCCTACTTTCCCTCGACGGCGCCCTGGTACCAGGACGTCTCGACCCGGGCAAAGGACCCCGAGTCGGACAAGGTCATCGACGGCCTGCAGCGTGCCGGGGGCTGGGCCCACGGCGTCTTCGTGGTGAACTTCCTCATGACGGTCCTCATCGCCGACGACGCCTCGCCGGTGAAGACCTTCACCCCGACCGAGGACTTCTACACGCCGGACTGCGACCACGAACCGATGCCCGTGCCCGTCGGTGGCGCCGTCGAGGGCTCGCCGGACTACCGGTGCCCCGGACCCGACCAGGACTGCCACCTCATCGTGGTGCACCGGGACCGGCGGAGGCTCTACGAGATGTGGCGGGCCGACATCCAGGGCAGCAGCTTCCGCGGGGGCTGCCTGGCCACCTGGGACCTCGACCGGGACTACGGTCCGTCGGGGCGCGGCGAACAGTGCAGCAGCGCCGACGCGGCGGGGATGCCCATCGCACCCCTGCTCCCCACGGCCGACGAGGTGCAATCGGGGGCGGTCGAGCACGCCATGCGCTTCATCCTGCCGAACGGACGCATTCGCGCCGGCGTGTACGTGCACCCCGCGACCCACTCCACCCCCTCCGCCGCCGGCGGCGACGACAAGCCGCCGTACGGGGCCCGCCTGCGTCTGCGCGCCAACTTCCCCGTCGAGCGGCTCCCGAGCGAGGGGGCGCGTGTCCTGGCCGTCGCGCTCCAGCGCTACGGCATGCTGCTCGCCGACGGGGGCGAGGCCGTGCTGCCGGTGCAGAGCGATCGCAACACCCAGGCGAAGTGGCGCGGACTCCTCGACACCGAGGACCTGCGAGAGCTGAAGGTGACGGACTTCGAGATGGTGGACGCCGGCCCGCGCCTGCCCTACACGGGGCACTGCACGCGCAACCGGTGACGCCGGCTCAGTGCCGGAACTCCTCGTAGAGCTGGATCGTGTCCTGCGCCCATTTCCTGAGCGTGTACCGCTCGTCGATGCGCCGCGCCCCTTCCACTCCCATCTGCCGCCGGAGCTCGGGCCGCGTGAGGAGGCACAGGATCCGGGCCGCGATCGTCTCGGGGTCCATCGACGGCGAGACGAAGCCCGTCCGGCCGTCCACGACCAGCTCCGGGCAGCCGCCGACCGCCGTGACCACCACGGGTCGCTCCATCACCATGGCCTCCATCAGCGTCTGGGGCAGCGCCTCGGTGCGACTGGTCTGCGCCACCACGTCGAGGGCGAGGAGCGCATCCATCGCCTCGTCCACGTAGCCGGCCCAGACGACCCACTGCTCGATGCCGAGCTCGGCGGCGAGGCCCCGTAGCGTCTCCTCTTCGGGCCCCGTCCCGAAGATCACGGCGCGCATCCTCGGCACCGCGGGCGCGACGAGGGCCACCGCCCGCAGAAAGATGTCTACGCCCTTCTCCGGGCTGAGGCGGGTGAGCATCCCCACGGTGGGCACTCCCACGGGAAGGCCCAGCCGTTGACGCAGCTCTGCGCGACCGGCTCGCGCGCGCAGGCTGGCAGGGTCCACGCCGCTCGGGATGAGCCGTAGCTGCTCCCGGCCGATCCCCATGCGGAGCGTCATGCGCCGGTAGTGATCCGCGAGGACAATCACGCGGTCCATTCGCTTGAGCGCCTGCACGTCCAGCCACTCGTAGAAGCGGACCTTGTAGTCCTCCTTCGGAAAGAGCCAGCCCGAGACCTCGCCCACGATCGGGAGCTTCGCCAGGCGGCAGGCGAGCAGGCCGATCACGTCGGCCTTGTAGCCGTGCGAGTGGACCACCGCCGGCCGCTCCTCCTCGAGGACGCGGCGCAGGTCGGCCACCACCCGGCGCGAGAACACGCTCTCCACCGGGACCCGCGCCACGGGCAGCCCGAGCGCCTCCACGGCTTGTCCGAGCACGTCGGACTGCTCGCCGAGCCGCGCCTCCTGCAGCATGACGAAGCGCGCGTCGACCCCCTGGGCTCGGAGCTCCGCCAGCTCGGCGAGGAGCACGCGCTCCGCGCCGTAGACGCACGCGCTCCCTTTCATCAAATGAACGACGCGCATCAGGCGATCTCCTCGGCGCACAGCGGGGTCATGCCCTGGCTCCCAGCGCTCAGCGCAGCTTTCCGCCCGCGCTGCCGGCGATGAGCCGCGCCAGGCGCTTGCGAGCGGCCAGCCAGTCCTGCCCCTCCTCGGACCAGGAGACGGCCTCGCCCACCTTCGTCTCGTCGGAGAGGGCCTGCGGGATCAGCTCGCGCAGGAGGGCGTCCACTGCCGCGCCGTGCCCCTTCTGCCGCGCCAGCACCAGGTACTCGACGTCCTCGATCCCGCGGCGCCAGTTCTTGAGCCGGATGCTCGGCAGCGGCGCGTCGATCCCGCGATCCTCCTTCGGGAAGAGCCGGTCGCGGCCCGGGTAGAAGAGCACGCCGTCCCCGAGGAGACGGTCGCCGTGGGTGTTGGTGAAGGTGAGCGGGTCGGCGTACACGTTGGTCGGCCCCCGCTTGCCCTGGAAGTCGTCGTAGTAGGTCGACTCCCAGTAGAACCACCACGGGATGCCGTGCTTGTACTGGATCCACGGATTCACGCGGGGAGCGATCGCACTGTCGTCGGTGAGGAGCGTTCCGCTGAACGGACGGCTGCCGTTGTAGATCCAGACGTGCTTGCCCTTCTTCTGCGCCTGGGCCATGCGGCGCACCGAGAACTCCCCAGCGTAGGTGCAATAGATGTCCACCTCGAGACCGGACTCGAAGCGGTTGGTCACGAACGACAGGACCGGCCGAGCCGCCGCCGCCACCCGGTTGATCTCGGGGAAGTCCTTCCGGCCGGGCTCGTCCTTCACGTAGAGGAAGAAGCGCGTCTTGGGCGCGTGGCGCGCGAACCACGAGGTCCAGAGGGCCACCTGGCTGCCGCTGAGCTTTCCCCCGTAGGTGGAGATGGAATAGATCTCCTGCCCCACCCCCATTCCTGGCCCCTCGTACCCCGCTGCCGCGGTGTACGCGCGCCCCGAGTGGAGCTCCTTCATGAGCGCCGTGGGGGCCTTGTCGTGCCCCGCGAAGAGCTCCACGCGGTGCCGCCGGGCCAGGCGGTGGTGCCGGAGGACCAGCGCGTCGAAGACCTTCGGCGCCACCTTGGCCCCGCGGCCGAAGTAGCGCGGCGAGAGCGAGAGCTCCTCGGGGTGGCCCGAGAAGTAGAGCATCGATTTGGTCGACGAGACGTCCGGCAACGTCGCGGGCAGCACCTGCAGTTCCACGGGGAGCTCACAGGTGGGGAGCGCGCACTTCGCCCCGCCGATGCTGACGCGCACCGTTCCGCGGTGGGTTCCCGGCGGCGTGTCGCGCGGCACGTAGACGTCGATCCACACGCCCTGGTTGCGCCGGCCGGGGACGGTGAAGCGCTCGCCCGCGCGGAGCGGCACGAGCGGATCGGGGACGAGCCCCTTGGCCGTGGAGGGCTCCGCGGCGCTGCCGGCGCGCCAGACGAACCCCTTCGAGCCCTGCTTCACCGGCAGGTAGAGCTCCTTCAAGAGCTCGATGCGGCGTCCGACGAAGTAGCGGTCGGGCTGGTCGGTCGTGCGGACGTTGCGGATCGGGCCCACGTTCGCGAGCTCGACGCCCACTCGCGCGGTCTCCGCCGCGCCGCCCTGCAAGATGACCTGGAAGGCCACGGTCTCGTTACGCGCGGCGAAGAGCCGCACGAGGGGCGGGTACTTGCTGAAGACGGCGTTCCCCGCCCGGAGCGGGTGCGCGAGCTGATCTGCGTTGACCTTCGTGCCGTCGTCCAGGGCCCAGACCGCGGCGAGCTCGGCGTGGGCGGTGTGAGAGCAGGCGAGCAGGGCGGCCCACCCCAGAGCTACAGCGCGCATGGTCCGGTGTCGCTTTCCTGACGAGGTCGTCGTGGTGACTTGTCGACCAAAGCAGGATATCGTTTCGAAATGCTCGAGCGCAAGAGCTCGCGGGGCGCCAGGCGCGCGCTATCTCCACCCCCGCCTCGACGCGCGACGCGACGAACGCTCGCGCTGGCCTGCATCACGACGCTCTTCCACCTGCCCATGGACGCGCAGGCGCAGACCAGGCTGCGCGGCCTCCTCAAGACCACCTCCGGCTACGAAGGGAACGTGGACGCGCCCGAGGCCGGCTCGGTGGTGACCCCCACCACGCGTCGCGACGAGGGCTTCGTGGAGGTCGTGCCCCGCGTGGTGCTGCGCGTGGACCGCCCGGCGTCGAATCACCTCATCGAGGGCGAGTTCCTCGGCCGACTCAACTTCCTGAGCACGCGCTACAACCTCTACAGCGGGCGCCTGCTCTACCGGGTCAACCTCGAGACCTCCCGCAACACGAACCTCACCCTCGAGCTGGCGGGGATCGAGGAGCAGTACAACCTGGGAAATCTCCTCTGGGCCGGCACGTACGTGCTCTTCGGCTCGGACCGTCCCGCGAAGGCCATCTTCGTCACGGCGCGGGCCCGAGAGGCCTTCGACTGGCAGATCACCCCCCACTGGTACTTCTCGCAGTGGTTCACGATCCGCGCGCTGGTGCCGGCCTACGTGGACGGCGATACCTGGCCGAGCCGCCTGCAGCTCGACGGCAACGCCGAGGTCTACCGCCAGTTCCGCGACGACCAGCTCGGCGCGGTGCTGAGCACGACCTACGCGCACAGCCTGGGCTACACCGGCTTCGACGGCTCCGCGGTTCCTCAGAGCGAGCAGGTCCTCGCGGCCGGAAGCGCGGCCTGGCGGCACGCCTTCAGTCGGGCGTGGGATCTGCGGCTGGCCGCGGGCGCGCTCTTCGCGCTGCGCGGCGACTCGAGCAGTTGGTGGGTCGTGCAGCCCACGGGCCAGGTCCTCGTGCGCTTTCAGGGGCGCGAGGTGCGCGAGCACCTCTCGCTGCGCGCCGGGTTCGAGCTCGGCTACGACCACGACGCGTCGCCGAACCTGTTGCGCGGGGACACGCTCATCGGAGACCGCGTCCACCTCAAGGGCGCGTTGCCGCTGGATCCCGGCCACCGCGTGCTCGTCTCGGTGGAGGGCTCGTACCTCTACGGCCAGCGCATCAGCGCCACGCTGAGCCGCCTGGACCGGGCGGCGCATCTGGTCCTCGCCGACGGCGCGCTCCAGTGGCGGCTCTCCGACCACGTGGAGCTCGAGCTGCGGTACCAGTTCGGCGCGCAACGCCACGCGAGCGCCACGGCCCCCGTGCCGGACCTCACGCGACACCTGGTCGTGGCGGGGGTCACCGTCGTCTATCCGAGCGAGTATCCGCGCCGCCCGGGCTGGTAGACCACCCCGTAGCCTCCGCGCTCCGCGCCGCGTATGCTGCGGGCATGAGCGACGGACCGATTCGCCACGCGACGATCTTCGTGCGCGAGCTGCGACTCTCCGCGCGAGTGGGAGTCAACCCCGCCGAGCTCGGGGCCGAGCAGCCGATCACCCTGGACCTCGACGTGGAGGTGGCGGAGCTCGACCGGGCCGCGGAGACCGAGGCCCTGCGCGAGACGCTCGACTACGTGGCCATCGCCCGCACCGCGCGGCGAGTGGTCGAGCAGCGCCACTATCCCCTGGTCGAGAGCCTGGCCACCGCCGTCGCGCGGGCGGTGCTGGCGCGCCCGGGGGCCGAGAGAGTGCGCGTCCGCCTGGAGAAGCTCGCCTGCCTGCGACACGCCGCGGCCGCCGGGGTGGAGGTGGTCGTGGATCGCGAGGGGGACGACGTCCACCCGCTCGCGACCGCGCGCGAGGCCCTGCGCGCCGAGGAGCCGGTGGCGATCGTGGGAGGGGGCGCCGCGGCGCTGAGCGCGGCCCTCTGGTGCTGGCGACTCGGGCACCGCGCGGTGCTCGTCGAGTCGGAAGAGCGGCTCGGCGGCCAGCTCCACCTGGCGCATCGACCGATGCCGGACCTCCTCGGGCTGCCGCCGCTCACCGGGCCGGCCTTCGCGCGACGCCTCCTCGGGCAATTCGAGCTCCACCACGGAGTCTGGCTCCGCGCCCGCGTGGAGCGCGTGGAGCCCGCTGCCGGAAGCTACCTGCTGCGCGCCGCGGCGGCGGAGGGGCCGCTGACCCTTCGCGCACGTACGGTGATCGTGGCCACCGGCGTGCGGCGCCGGACCCTCGGCGTGCCGGGCGAGGCCGAGCTCACCGGACGAGGCCTGCTCGCCACGGCCGCCAAGGGGACGCGCGAGCTGGCGGGACGGCGCGTGGTGGTGGTGGGAGGCGGCGACGCGGCCTGCGAGAACGCGCTGCTCCTCGCCGAGGCGGGAGCGCGCGTCACCTTGGTCCACCGGGGCGCCGAGCTCTCGGCGCGAGGCCAGTTCCGGCGACCGGTCTTGCAGCACCCGGAGCTAGAGCGGCGACTGGCCACGACGGTCGTGGGCTTCGAGGGACGGGAGCGGCTCGAGCGCGTGCTCCTGCACGGGGCGTCGGGACCCGAGGCGCTGCCGGCCGACGCCGCGCTCCTGCGCATCGGCTGGCGTCCGAACAACGAGGCGCTCCCTACCGCGTGGCTGGACGAGCGTGGCTACCTCCGGACGGACGCCGACGGACGCGTCCTCGAAGCGACCGGGGCCTATGGCGCCGGAGACATCCTCGGCCCCGACTGCTCCTCGGTGGCGAACGCGATGGGACGCGGGGCGAGCGCGGCTCAGGCCGCTGCGTCGTACCTGGAGCGCCTGCCGTAGTCAGGGGCACCTCGGCCGCGAGGCGCCCCCCCTAGCTCACTGTCCCTCGTCGGCGGCTTCCTTCTCGCCGCCACGCGCCTGCGGCACCACCTTGGACTCGGGCCGCACGGGGATACCGATGGTGAAGAAGCCGGGGCGGCCGGGCTGGCGCGCGTTCATCATGTTCCAGAGCCCGTGCGTCGCGGGGTCGGCGAGCCGCTTCTGGAAGTCCTTCCCGCCTTGCACGATATACAGGTATTGGCCGATTTTTGGCCCGTACTTGTTGCTGTGGCGCGTCCGCAGCACCACCGTCCGGTCGTCCATGTTGAGCCCGATGAAGTTATTCCGGAAGGTCTTCGGGTAGGGCCAGAACTCCTCGGCGTTCGAGAGGTAGATCGCACGCACCGGGACCTTCAGCTGGTGGCTCACCTTGCCGATCCCGGCGAGGGTCTTGTCCTTCAGCAGGTCCCCCTTCAGGACGCGCAGCCGCCCGGCCTGGATCAGCCCACGCAGGTAGGCGTAGTCCTCCGCCGAATGGAGCCAGTGCGAGACCCTGCGCTTGCCGATGCTGCGCACCTTGCGCAGGTGAGCGCCGATGCTGTTCGCGAGGCCACGATGCGCGGCGAGGATCTCCTTCAGCTCGGCGTGCTTCTCGTACTCCTTGCGCAGGAGCGCCTGGCTCTTCTCGCGTTCGGCCTTGTCGAACCGCGCGAGGTAGGCCTCGATGCTCTCCGAGGCCTTGATGAAGGCCACGTGCATCTGGTTCACGCGCACCACGAGCGGGTCGTAGTCCATCATCCAGGCCAGCTCGGCCCGCTGCCAGGCGATGAGCGTGAAGTTCTGGTCCGAGGCGATCCCGACGTAGGCGCCGCCGGCCTTCTCCAGGTAGGGGCGCCAGAGCTCGTGGTACCACTCGTTCATCACGACGTAGGAGGTCGCGTCGCGACAGGTGAGCATCACCCGCTTGCGGGTCCCCTCGCAGACCTTCTTGTCGAGGAGATCCTCCTCGCTACCCCAGAACGCATCGCGATCTTTCGCGGGGAGCGCCGCGGGGTCCGCTCGACCGGTCGCCGGCGCGGCCACGACCCACAGCGCGGCGACAGCTACTCCGACCCACCGTCGCCTCTTCGGCTCGCTCGTCCTCATGCTGACCTTGCTCCTTCCGTTCACGAGGGACTGCCCTCGGTCGCTCGCCGCCCCGCCTTCTCCCGGAGGCCCGCGATCCACCGGCCGTAGAGGTAGATCCCGAGGGCCGTCACGAGGCCGACGGCGGCCATGATGTACCAGACCATGCCGATCCGCGGGTGCGTCCGGTGGAGCGCCCGCGTGAGCTGCCACTTGTGCTCCTTGTCCATCCGCTCTGCCAGCGCCCGGAAGGCGCCGCCGACCTTGAGCTCCGAGAGCTCCCCCGCCGACATCCCCTGGCGGGCGAGGAGCGCCCGGGCCGCACCGTCCGGGTCGCGCAGGAGCGCCATCCGCGACGAATCGAGGGCGCCGCTCTCCTGCGTCAGCAGCGCCAGGTGGTCGAAGGCCTCGCCGTTCGGGATCTTCGCCACCCGCTCGGCGGGGAGCCCCTTGTCGCGCAGGAGCTCCCGCGCAAACCGATCCTTCGAGGCGAAGGTCTCGTAGAGCCAGGGGCCCACCTTCCCCTCGAGCGTCCAGCCCACGGCGAGCGGGATCTGCGAGAACCCGAGGTACATGGCCTTCTTGTCGTCGGGGGCGAAGTTGCCGATGAACTCGCTGAACTTGGGACTGGAGAGCATCTCGCCGACGCTGAAGACCAGGATCGCAAAGACCGAGAGCCAGCCCACCGTCGCGTAGCCCGAAAGGACCAGAGCCAGCGCGGCGAAGAGCGTCCCTATCACCATGCTCGAGGTAGCGCGCAGGCGTCCGCTCAGCGCCGCGAAGAGAAAGCAGGTGGTCATGATCAACCCGGCGTTGAGGTTGAGCATCCCCTCGGGCTGGATCTCCTTGCCGTCCTTGCTCATCACGATGAAGAACTTGGCCAGCGCGCTCTCGGCCCCCCCCGCTCCGAAGAGGGTCGTCACCACGCCGCGAGTGTCGACCCAGTCCTCGAGGTACGCGGGCAACACGTCGAAGATGGCGTTGAACATGAACCAGAAGCCCGAGAAGATGAGGAGGTAGACCCAGACGTGCCGTTTGCCGAGCTCGCGCAGCGCCTCGCCGGCGAGGCTCCGTTGCTCGAGCTTCCCCTCTTTGCGGAGACGGGCCCGCCGGAGCCGCTCGTCCTTTCCCACCTCGCGGTAGGTGAGGAGCATGAGGAAGTTGCAGGAGATGATCCCCGCGCACGCAAAGAACACGTTGCGCCAGGCCAGCTTTCGCATCTTCCCGGCCACGAGCGGCCCGATGAAGCCGCCGATGTTCACCGTCTGGTAGAAGATCCCCCAGGCCATCGAGCTGTTCTGCCGGGTCGTGGACTTCACCAGCGTCCCCTGGATGCCGGGCTTGAAGATCGCCGTCCCCGTGGCGAGGAGCACCGCGCCGGCGAAGAAGCCGTTGAAGGTGGGGAAGAAGCCCATCACCAGGTAGCCCGCGATCTTCACCACCGTAGAGGCGAAGATCGTCTCCTTGTACCCGTAGCGATCGGAGAGCCCCCCCGTGAAGACCGGCACCACGGATTGCAGCAGGGCCCAGACCATCAGGATCGTCCCGAACTGGGACATGTCCAGGCCGAGGCCTCCCTTCGAGGCGGGGTCGCGCGCGTAGAGGGTGGCCACGGCCTTGACCCCGTAGTAGGCCAGCCGCTCGATCATCTCCATCACGCCGACGATCCAGAAGACGTAGCTCAGGCTGGCGATGGCCGCCCAGAGACCGAGCTGCCGCACGTCGGCGAGGGAGCTGAGGTCGCTCGTTTCGTTGGGTTTCACCGCGCGGGGGCCTCCGAGGCGAGGCGACCCTATATGCTTTTGTCCGGCCGCTCAACAGCCCGTTCGGCCCCGCGCCGAGCAAAGCAGGGCGGTTTCGGGTAGACTGGGCCCTGGCGCCACGCGGCCCACAGACTGCCCCCGTGATTCCCAACTGGATCATCGTCGTCGGCGGCTACCTGCTGGCCTTCGCCGTCACTCTGCGCATCGTGATGCAGCGCCGCGAGCCGACGGCCACCCTGGCCTGGGCGCTCACCATGATGCTGGTGCCGTATCTCGGGGTGCTGCTCTATCTGCTGCTCGGGCGGCACCGCCTGACCCGCCAGGTACGCCGGCGGCGGGCACGAGCCGCCGCGCTCGAGCCGCACCTCGCGCGGCTCGAGATCACCGAGAGCTCGGGACGCTTCGACTCCGTATCGATCAGTCGGCCCCCGGACCGCGAGCTCGTGCGGCTCTCGAATCGCATGGGCTGTCGGCAGCCCACCTTCGGCAACGACGTGCGCCTGCTCGTGGACGCGAACGAGGCCTACCAGGCGATGGAGAACGCGATCCGCGCCGCCACCAAGCACGTGCACTTCCAGTTCTACATCTACAACGAGGACGACACCGGGCTGCGCTTTCGCGACCTGCTGATCCAGAAGGCCAAGGAGGGGGTCAAGGTCCGCGTCCTCACCGACGGCGTGGGCTCCTTCGGGCTCGACACCTTCATGATCCCGCTCGTGCAGGCCGGCGGCCAGTTCGCGGAGTTTCTGCCGGTGGGGCTCTTTTCCCGCCACTGGCACGCGAACCTGCGCAACCACCGCAAGAACGTGGTCGTGGACGGACGCGTGGCCTTCACCGGCGGCGTGAACATCGGCGACGAGTACACGGGCCGCAAGCGAAAGGTCGGCCTCTGGCGCGACACGCACGTGCAGCTCGAAGGGCCGGCGGTGCACCACGTCCAGGAAGCCTTCGCCGAGGACTGGTTCTTCTCGACGGGGGAAGAGCCCGACGACCCGGAGTGGTTCCCCGAGCAGCACCGCGCCGGGAATCTCATGGTGCAGATCGTGGCCAGCGGTCCCGACACCGACACGCAGCCCATCCAGCGCATCTTCTTCACCGTGGTCACCTCGGCCAAGGAGCGCGTCTACCTCACCACCCCGTACTTCGTGCCCGACCAGGCGATGCTCGTCGCGCTCCAGACCACCGCGCTGCGCGGCGTGGACGTGCGGCTGCTCCTGCCCCGCCGCTCGGACCAGTCGCTCGCGCTCCACGCCGGCCGGTCCTACTACGACGAGCTGCTCGAGGCGGGGGTGCGCGTCTTCGAGTACCGGCCCGGCATCCTGCACGCCAAGACGATGGTCGTGGACCAGAGCTGGGCCACCGTCGGCTCGGCCAACATGGACATGCGGAGCTTTCGGCTCAACTTCGAGATCAACGCGGTGGTCTACGGCCCCGACTTCGCGCGACAGCTCGCCGAACTCTTCGAGAAGGACCTACGCGACGCGGAGGAGATCACCAAGGAGCTCCTGGACGGACGAGGGCTCGGCCGACGCATGGCCGAGAGCTTCGCCCGCACCCTGGCGCCGGTGCTGTAGCTCGGGTCGCGTCAGTCCGCGCGCGCGAGCCAGGCCGCAACGTACGCGGTGAACAGCTCGCGCAAGCGCGTGGTGAGGCGACCGGGGACGCCCCCGCCAACGGCGCGGTCGTCCACGCGCGTCACGGGCATCACCTCTCGCAGCGTGCTGGTGATGAAGACCTCCGAGGCGCCGAAGAGGTCCTCGGGGGTGAGCGGCTGCTCGTGGACCGCGATCCCCGCCCGGCGCGCCAGCGCGATCACCTTGCGCCGCGTGATCCCCTCCAGGATCCCCGCCTCGACGGGGGGCGTGAGGAGCCCCTCCTCCCGCACCACGAAGACGTTGCTAGAGGAGCCCTCGGCCACGTGCCCCTCCGCGTCGAGGAGCAACGCCTCGTGCGCGCCCGACCGACGCGCGCGCCCGAGCGCCAGGAGGTTTGTCAGGTAGTTTCCGCTCTTGGCCGCCCCTCCCGCGGGCCCTTCCGCGGGGCGACCGGTCGGCACCAGTGCGATAGGAGCTCCTTGCGCGTAGAGCTCGTCGGGCCAGCGCTTCAGCGCGGTCACGATGATCACGCGGCACGGGCCCGCCGCGAGGGCCGGGTCGAGCCCGATGGGTCCCGCGCCGCGCGTCACGATCACCCGCACGTAGGACTCGGCGTTCCCGGTGGCGGCGATGGTGGCCGCGATCTCCTGCCGGAGCCCCGCGTCGTCGAGGGGCATCGGCAGCTCGAGCAGCTCGGCGGAGTGGCGCAGGCGCTCGAGGTGCTCGGGAAGGGCGAAGGGGCGCCCCCCGTAAGTCCGCAGGACCTCGTAGACGCTGTCCCCGTAGAGAAACCCGCGGTCGAGGACCGAGATCTTGGCCGAGCCCTCGTCGCCGACCTGCCCATCGATCGAAATGCGCGTCGTCACGAGAGACCCTCCCGAGGAGCCGTCGAACTATCGCACGCAGGTGTAGCCGGGCCGGACCCGCCGGGTCAATGGAAGGGCGCGCGGCAGGGCGGTCGAGTTCTCGGACATGGGGGTACGGAGGGGGCGCGAGGTGACGCGAGGCCCGGGCGGCGTCCCGAGTGCCAGCCGCCCTCCCTCCCCCCAATCCGCGGCTGGCGCGAGGGCCCGAGCCGCCGCTTGCGCCGGCCCACTCCGCCCCGCTGCCGGCT